>CAZENV010000012.1:0-16306 GCA_964513805.1 uncultured Nitrosopumilales archaeon | reverse complement strand
CCAGTGCGACGGGAACCGCTGCAGTTCAGATATGCCATACCCCGAAACCTGGATTCGTTTCGATTCGCGGTGCAACTCTATGCCGTAATCGTCGACGATCCTTCGCGACGGCACCCCGTAGCTCCCAATCAGGGGCCAGGTTGAAATCAGAATCTGACCGCAGTACGAAGGGTCTGTGAGAGACTCGGGATACCCGACCATCCCGGTGTTGAAGACCACTTCTCCCGCCGAAGTCCGTGCTGCTCCGAACCCGACCCCGCGAAAGACTGTCCCATCTTCAAGGACCAAAGCCGCGCCTTTCCGGTGCTCGTGCACTGCCTAACCGGAAGATGCCAGTCAAGACGAGCTCATTTAAGCGTGGTGCCAGATCGTCCCGTCCTCCGTGCCAGGCTCAGAAACAGATATGGCGCGACCCAAAAAGAGCGCCGAAGAGATACGACGAGCGGATTCAATGTCGGATGACAACTGGCCCGGCGGAATCGGACCTATGTACAGGCGGGGCAACGACCGGGACTGGTCAGATTACGTTGATGGGGTCGCCCGGATTTGAACCGGGGATCTCAAGCGGACTTTGCCCACCAGAAACGAGCTGGAGAGGCACCCAAGGCTTGAAGCCTAGACCAGACTAGCCGACGACCCCACGAGCCTGTGCTTCGCTGAGCCTTAGTTATGGATTCTGCCTTACGCCGACGGCGTCTTCTTCGAGACGAACCTGCTCCCTTTCTCGAAGAACCTCCACTGGTGCTCTGTCCCGCTGCTGATCCCAATCCTCGAGCTTCTTCCGATGTCCTTTGGAGGGTGGCCTCGTTCCAGAAAGAGTCTCTTCGAAGTCGCTAGGTCTTCACCATTCATTCCACCGTCAATGCTCAGGGCCTGCGTCAGCTTTGCCGGACCGTTCGTGAGCTTCCCCAGCGCCATCCTTCCCCTTTGCCCGACCATCAGGTCGATTCCTTCCAGGGGTTCCAGCGCCCTGATCAGGACGGCGCCCGCGGTGCCCCGCTTCTCCGTGGTCACGTTGAGGCACCAGTGCATCCCCATCGTGAAGTAGACGTAGGCTCGGCCGGGCTTCCCGAACATCACCTCGTTCCTCTTCGTCATTCCGCGGTGGGCGTGGCTGGCGGTGTCGTCGGCGCCGCGGTATGCCTCCACCTCGACTATCCTTCCAACAATCCGGCTTCCGTCCGTCATTCGCACCAAGATGCAGCCGAGGAGCCTCTTTCCGACCTCGAGTGTGTCTCCCTCGAAGAAATGACGACCCAGACGCGGCATCGAATCGTCCAAGAGGTGAGACATCTTATATACAACTCGAAGGGGATTCTCACTGCAATCGGATTACGCTCCGGTTGCAGGACAGAGAAGCGAGTTGAATTCGATAACAGTGGAGGGTAGCTGACATGGGCAAGCGCAAGGTGTTGAACGAGGCCAACCTGAAGGAGTTGGTCTTGCCCGAGCAGGGCGAACTGCTTGGCAGGGTCAGCAAAATCTCCAGTGGGGACCACGTCATGGTGAAATGCACCGACGGGAAGGTTCGCCTCTGCAGGATCAGGGGCAAGATGAAGAGGCGCGTCTGGATCAGGGAGCATGACATAGTGCTGGTGGCGCCCTGGGACTTCGATGACGACAGGGCGGACGTGCTGTGGCGCTACATCAAGGCCCACGAAGAGTGGCTTGCCCAGAACAACTATCTGCCGGCCAACTTCTAGAAGTCCGCCAAGGGCAACTAGCCTTTCGGCTTCACGTCTTTGAACCTGGCGTAGAGCAAGACGATTCCGAGGACGTAGAAACCCGTGGCGAGCACCCACGGCAGGTCCAGGTGGGAGATGCCCAGAGCAGCGACGTTGAACTGGCTCGACGCAAGAAGGAAGCCCCCGATGAAGGTGCTCGCGTTGTTGGGAAGCCTCCAGATGACGGCGTTGAGCATGCTGGCGAGCCCACGACGCTGAGGAGGCGTGATTCCCATGAGAAAGGAGTCCATCAGCGGTCCGTTCATGTTCATCAGGCCGGCTCTGATTAGATAGATGCCGCCAACGAGGAATACGTTAGGTATGAACGCCAGGCTGAACATGAAGACCGTGGAGCTGCCCGCCGTGGCAACTATTGCTGGGAACAGGCCTAGCTTTCGCGACAGCCTCGGGCTCGCGACGGCTGAGAACGCTATCGTGAGTCCTGAGAGGGCAAGGTAGGGACCGCTGTAGGTATCCGGGACGCCGAACTTGAAAAGGAGCCACGTCGCGACGAGCGGGATGATCAGACCTGCCCCGAAACCGATTATGCTGTTGAACGCGGAGAACTCGAGCGTTTGCCTCATCCCCCCGAATGACACCTGCTCCACAGTCGGTGTCAGGCGCCTCTCCTCGTGATTCCTCAGCAGCGTCCAGAACCCAAGGGGCGTGCCGAAGGCAGCCAAGCCAAGGATGATGAGCGCCCAATCGTGGACGGCCGCAACGCCCAAGCCGGCCGCGGACTCTAGGGCGGGGAAGACAAGGGGCAGGGCAGCACCCAACGAGAAGGCAGCGGTGCTGACTATGAACGAAAGGGAGAATGCCGAATCTCTGTTTCCCAGACCCGTCTGGTCGGCGATCATCGCATTCCAGGATGACAGACCCATGGATTCGGCGAGGCCCCCAAGCGCCGCAGCGGCGTAGAGTACACCCACGTCCCTCGAAAGCGCGAAGGCGAGGATGGTCGGTGGGAACAGCGCGTTGCCGGCTATCAGGAACCACTTCCTTCCCCGTTTATCGGACAGCATTGCGAACGGAATCCCGGCTAGGACGACCACTATGCCCTCAAGCGACAGAATGGTGGCGACAACCACCGAGCTGATGCCGATTTCCGGGAAGAACGCGGTCAGGTAGATCATCAGGTAGCCGAAGGCCAACCCGTTGAGGCTCTGGAAGAGGATCAGGAGCCTAACCTTGGGAGGCACCGCCGTCCATATCCCCTGATTCTGCTTCTGAGCCTCTTCAGACATCAGACCGGCCCGGATTCCAGCAATTAATTAACCAGCGAGATGGTCTGCGGTCCAATGCGGGTCGTAGCTGACTTGCAGCTCCACTCCAAGTATGCCATGGCAACGTCGAAGGACATGGACTTGGAACACATGGCCGCCGGCGCACGGTCCAAGGGACTTGACCTCCTCGGAACGGGCGACTTCACGCACCCCCTTTGGCTCAAAGAGCTGAAGTCCAAGCTGGAGCCAATCGCAGGCTCGGGTCTCTTTTCATACTCGGGCATGACCTGGATGCTATCGGGCGAGGTCAGCACAATCTACAAGCAGGAAGAGAAGACGAGGAAGGTCCACCACCTGATCTACGCTCCAGACTTCGAGATAGCCGGCCGAGTCAACGACGCTCTCTCGAGGTTCGGCGACCTCGCTTCCGACGGCAGGCCAGTGCTTACCGGGATCGACTCACCGCAGCTACTGGAAACGCTGACCGGCATCTCAGATTCGGTCGTGGTGATTCCAGCCCACGTCTGGACGCCCTACTTCTCTGTCTTCGGCAGCAAATCGGGATTCGACTCGCTGGAAGAGTGCTATCAGGACCAGGCAAAGAAGATCTTCGCCGTTGAGACCGGACTCAGCTCGGACCCTCCGATGAACTGGCGTCTGAAGCAGCTCGACGAAATCGCGCTAGTGTCCAATTCTGACGCACACTCCCCGCACCCGTGGAGGCTCGGACGCGAGGCCAACGTGTTCGAGCTGAGCGGTCTCACCTACCGCGAAATCTTCGATTGCGTCAGGAGGAAAGACGCCTCGCGCTTCCTGTACACCATCGAAGTCGACCCCGCCTACGGGAAGTACCACTACTCTGGTCACAAGAAGTGCGGTGTCTCCGTTTCACCCGCCGAATCTGTCAAGGCAGGCAACACCTGCCCCAAATGCGGAAGGGAGCTCACAGTGGGCGTCCTGCAGAGGGTCGAGGAGCTGGCGGACAGGCCGGACGGCTACATCCCCCAGGGGGCGATTCCCTTCAAGCGGCTCCTGCCGCTGTACGAGGTGATTTCCTTCGCGACCGGGGTGAACAGACTGTATGCGAAGGGCGTCATCGAAGAGCAGGACAAGCTCATCAGGACATTCCAGAACGAGTTGTCTGTCCTCCTCGAGGTCGAGCACCAGGCCCTGGTCCGGGTGACCAAGAAGAACATCGCAGATGCCATCTTGGCGCTAAGGGAGAACATGATTGAGGTGGTGCCGGGTTACGACGGCGTCTACGGCAGACCCAAGTTCCCATGATGGCCCGTCAAATCCCGGCTCCTGGATGTGCGAGACCAAGATTCATATACGAATAGGCCAAATTCGCCGTCGTGTCCGTCTCCCTGATAGACCCGAGGCACGTCAAGAGGATCAGGGTTCAGCTTGGAATCACCCAGTCGGCTCTGGCCAGAGCCGCAGGGGTCAGCCAGTCACTGGTAGCGAAGATAGAAGCCGGGCAGGTGGACCCGTCGTTCAGCACGCTCAGGGCGATTGCCGAGGCACTCAGGGTCCAGATCAAGTCGGGGGCCAAGAAGGCGTCCGACGTCATGTCGAAACCAGTCGTCTCGGTCCAAGCAGGCACCAGCATCTCCGACTGCATAGAGCTGATGAGGAAGCGCGGGATCTCCCAGATTCCCGTCTTTTCGGGGACTCAGCTCGTGGGCTCGATTTCGGAAGGGCACATCGTGTCCCTTCTCAGCGCAGGCGCCGACCCCCGTGCATCGCTCAGCAGGCCCGTGTCCCGTTTCCTCGAGGCAAGCTACCCGACCGTCGACGCGGGCACGCCCGTCGACGCGCTATTCTCGCTCTTCAATTTCGTCCAGGCTGTCCTTGTGGTGTCAGGGGACAGGATAGCTGGAATCGTAACGAAGATTGATATGCTTTCAGCCGAAGTAAGGTGAAGGCCGGATGCTAGCGACGCCTTACCAGCGCTATTCCGATTAGGGCTACTATCACAACCACAAGAGCAATTCCGCCGATCAGCACGTCGGTCGAGCTGAGCACCAGGGCAGAGGTGGTTGTGGTGCTCGTCGTTGTCGAAGTCACAGTCGAGGTCTGAACAGAAACCGAAGTGGTCGTTGAGGTGCTGGTTACTGTCGCGGTCGTACTGCTGACGGAGGTTGTCGTAGTGGTGAGCGTCGACGTCACAGTAGTGGTGACTGTCACGGTCGGCGTCGTCGCCGTAGTTGTTGTTGTCGTCGTTGTCGTTCCCTGACTGTAGGTGAAGGTGGCAGAGGCTGTGGCTGGAGCCGATGTCGCCGACGTGCCGTAGGTCACGGTCACCGTGTAAGTGCCGTCGACCCAGTTTGAGCTCCCGCCCGCAGTGAAGGTGTAGGTGTAGGTTCCCGAAGCCCCCGTGCCGGTCACCGGGGCGGATGCCACCTCTACGCTGTTGGACGTTGGGTTTACCACTTTGACGAAGACTCCGGTATTCGAAACATCGCCCGAGCCAGCTGTGACTGCACCGGAGACCGTGAACGTGCCCGAGCCAGTCACCGATTGCGGAGCCACGCTGACGGTCACCGAATCCGCCGCTGCAGTCGCAGTCAGCGGCGCCGCCGTCAGTAGCAAGAGGAGCGCGCAGGCGAAAATCGCAGAACGGAGGGACCCACTCACAGTCCTCTGATGCTCGGGATTGCTATATTTAGGTTGTCGAGCATCGCTCCAGAGCATGTCTCGGCGTTCGGGGTGTGGGGACGGCCGGACTTGAACCGGCGATCTACAGGTGTCTTAGGCCGCTCCACTGCCATATCATCCACGTTGCCGTGTCAGCTTGGTGTTTCGCACTGGAGCCTGTCGCCATGCCTGTCTAGCGAAGAGCCGCCCAACGACTCTTCAATCTAGGCTACGTCCCCACTTCGGAAGGCGTCACACAGTGTCCGTGCACTACTTAGCCTTACTTGGAACTGCCAAGTGACCAAGCTGCACCGAAACCAATCGCCTCCTTGAGAAAGCAGTTGGAAATGGAAATTTAAGAATGTTCGGAAGCGCCCAATTCAGGGCCCAACCCTTCTGCCAACATAATCTGGGTGCGGTCGGATATCATTTGACAGACCAGCTCATTTCCACTCGATTCCCGGGTTCTGTCCCACCCAAACAGTTTCACTAGCCCCTCCCCAATTCAAAATACCGGGACGCCTCGGATTCATAGATTACTTCTCTTCATTCGCGGAACTGGGCCGGCTTGTGAAGGAATGTTCGGAGGCTGGTTGCGAGAAACGGGCAAGAAGCAGAGGTCTCTGTTGGACGCACGAGTTTTCGCAGCGGTATCGGACAAGCACGCAATTCCGGGAGAATCGGAAGAAGACCAAGAGAGAGTACAACCGACGGCTCCTGCAGAGATATCGGGATGGAATTGCAAGTACATTGGGGGGTTGGAAGTGCGCGGAGTGCGGGGAAACGGACAGAGTCGTGCTGGCGTTCGACCATAAGAGGGGAGGGGGTGACCAAGAAAGAGCTAACATGGGAGGGCAGTTGCCGACGATCAGGCATTACTATCATAACCTCGGGGAGGCGAAGGAAAGGTTGCAGGTACTCTGTATGAACTGCAATTGGAAGAAAAACGTGAATGAAAGGCATGGCGCTAGCAGAACCGCGAAGGCGCTGCTTGAGCGGAGATTGCGGGGCGAACTAGTTGGGCTCTTGGGCGGACGGAGGTGCAGGGAGTGTGGTGAGGCGGATATGACTGTTCTAACAATCGATCATGTGAGCGGTGGCGGAGCCGAGGAACGAAGAAGGATGAAAGGATACCCGCTGATGATCCGCTACTACCTGTCGCATCCCGATGAAGCACAGGGAAAACTACAGGTTCTGTGTCGCAATTGTAACTGGAAAAAACACCTCACGCAGGGGATTCGGGTCTTACAAGTGAACGCCTAGAGGCTCCACGGCTTTCCGCCGTGGACGACCCGCTCTGGAACATTCCCTTTCCACTTTGTGAGGAAGTCGAGGTCCTCTTTCCTGTTCCTCAGACTGTCCGGGAGCATCACCGGAATCTCATCGATGATCGGATAGTACCTGCCGCACTCGCTGCACAGAAGGATTCCGTCAACGATGAGCTGCTCCTTGGTCGTGAACTCGAGTAGCTCCAACGGATAGTGCTTGTCGATGGGGCAAGCCAAGATGTCCAGGAGCTTCTTCTGCACGAAGCCTGTGGACGAGGCTCGCTATAAAACGGTTGAACCTCCATCGGGAAACATTAATCTACTCGGCCAGCGGCCGCACCCTCAGCCGGCCATAGCGCGTGGGTCCTACCTGGACTCGTTCCGAACCCAGCAGTAAAACCACGCGTCGTCGCCATGCTACTGAGTTCCGAGAGGACTCGGGAAGTGACGATGCCGGCGCCCATTTCGTCTCAAGGCTCGTCGCACCCAAACCAGCGTCGGACTCCCAAATCCATCCAAGATTCATCCAAGAAACGAATTTTGGATTCCAAGTCCAGAACATTTAAGACCGAGTGCATGACCGAGCCTTTCGAACCTGATGTCCATAGTTTCTTTCATGCCCCTCCAACTCGGCTCTGATGTTAACACGCTCCTCTACATGGCCAGCTTGGGCTTTTTCGTCGTCTACGGACTCTACGCCACCAGGATTCAGGTGTACTTTGCTCTGAACGACATAAGCCGGGGCCTCAACAAGCTGAAGGTTATGAAGGACAAGTCGAGGAAGGAAGTGATCGAGTACCTGACGAACGTGGGCAAGACGGGCTCCGACCCCACCCAGAGGGTGGACCAGTTTCTTGACTACGTCACGATAATGCCGGTCGACATGGACCCGCAGGGTCTGGTCGGCAAGGTGGACCACGTAGTCACCACCAACAACGAGCGTGTCAGGGCCGAAGTCGGCTCGCTCATCACTGAACACAATCCGGTGACCGTCTCCATTTCGGAGAACCTGCTTGAAGTCGCAACCTCACTCAATCAGATACACAAAGTCGTGCGGCACTACTACCTGCTTGGAAAGAAGACCAATTCCTACTTCACCCTTGTCCAGCTGCAGATGCTGATGCCGATGATAATCCAGGAGGCCGACGCTCTCCTGAACGCCGTCGATTCCTTCAAGGTGGGCCAGCCGGTCGGGGACGGCGTCGGACCCGTCATAGTCTCGCGCCTGATGGTCGGGAAGGAGAAGAGGGTGGTGGCCAAAGACACGGTCATGGCGACCACGGAGTACAAGGGAAGAAAGCTCCACGTGCTGAAGGCAGAGGGGCCCATGGCCTACGTCGGCCAGCCGGGGGTTGCCATTCAGAAGATAGTCGAGGAGATGGGCGTGAAACCGAGCGCCATTATCATGATTGATGCTGCGCTGAAGCTGGAGGGAGAGAAGACGGGAGAGATAGCGGAAGGGGTCGGCGCAGCCATAGGCGGAATAGGCGTCGAGAAGTTCCAGATAGAGGAAGCCGCCACCAAGAACAAGATTCCCCTGTACGCAATCCTGGTGAAGCAGTCCATCCTGGAGGCCATCACAGTGATGAGGAAGGAAATCGCCGAAGCCTCCGAAAAGGTCGTCCAGGTCCTCAACCGCGTCATCGAGGAGAAGACCAAGGAAGGGGACGACGTCGTTGTGGCCGGCATAGGCAACACCCTGGGCGTAGCGCAATGATGAGCTCTGTCCCGTCAACGGACAAGAAATCCAAGCTCCTGGTCTACACCATAGAAGAGTGCCCTGCCTGCGGTCAGAAGACGAAGCGCGCGTTCGCAGTGGGCGACTACATCACCAAAGAGGCTGCGAAATGCTCGAAGTGCGGCAACGGGACAAGGATCAGCTTGGTCTACGCAGAGCCTGCGTCGAAGCAGTCAGGTTAGCACCACGAGACTGCCGCCCTCGAAAGCCATCGTGTGCTCAAACTGGGCCACGGGCTTCATGGACGCCTCGACCAGCGTCGGATAGCCCCTCATAAGCCGCTTTCGCACGAGTTCTCTGATCATCGCGTCGAGCCTCTCCCTCCCGTAAGCCTTTACGTACCACCTGGGCGTGAACGGCAGAGTCTTTCTCTCCTCCCACACTCTCGCTGCGAACTCGTCGAGTTCCCTCGCCCCCGTGCTCTTCCTCGCGAGCAGAGAGAATATCGTCTCAGCCTCAGAGTCGACGACGTAACCGGCAGCAGAACCGAGGGTGAGGAACGGCTCCACTGCGAAGACCTCGTTGTCCTTGAGCGAAGGCATGTTCTGGACGAAAAGGTTGGGGATGCTCTTCCCAGCGTGGACGATGAACCGTTCGACCGTGTGGCCGGTGAGGTTCTCGATGGTCTTGAACCCAAGGCGCGACGCCTCTCGGCGAATCTCCCTGCCGACCTCTCCGACCCTGCGCTCGGCTTTCAGGACGGCTATGGCGGCGTTGAGGGTCCTCTCCGCAGACTCGACAAGCAGCTCGTAGTCTGGGTTGAACGTCACTGTGACCGCCGTGTCGGTGACGTAGCCGTCCACGTGAACTCCGAAGTCCACCTTGATCACATCCGACTCCCGGAATTTCGACCTGTCTGTTTCCTGCGGAGCGTAATGGGCGGTGACGTCGTTCACCCCTATGCCGGTCGGGAAGGCCGGGGCTCCTCCCCTGGCGACTATCTCCTTCTCGACCCATTCGCAAAGCTCCACGTAGCCCATGCCAGGCTTCACGGTCTCTTTGACCAGGCCCCGAAGCTCCCTGGTTATCTGTCCCGACTTTCGGTACTGTTCCGCTATGGACAACTTTCCATCTCACAACTCTTTTTGAATACCAAGGCCAAACCCGGACCCCTACATAATTCAAGTGATTCTTGGGTGGACCCGAAGAAACGGCGCTACAGGACTGTTGCAACCGGAGGAACATTCGACAGGCTCCACGTGGGGCACCAAGCCCTGCTCTCGAAGAGCTTCGAGGTGGGCGAGAAGGTGGTGGTCGGAGTGACCTCCGACGCATTCGCCCTGAAGGAAGGGAAACACCCGGAGCAAGCCTATGAGGAAAGAGTGAAGGCGCTGCGGAGCCACCTCGACGGCAGGTATCCGGGCCGGGTCTATCTCATAACAAAGCTCGACGATTACTTCGGTCCGGGAATCGCGTCCCCTGACGTGGAGGCCATAGTCGTGAGCTCCGAGACGGCGAAGCGGGTGGAGCTCGCCAACAAGCTTAGGGCGGCCAAAGGCTTCCCCCCGCTCCAGGTCATTTCGGTCGATTTCGTGTTGGCGGAAGACGGCAGGCCCATCTCCTCCACAAGGATAAGGTCGGGAGAGATAGACGAGGCCGGCAAGGTGCTGAAACGGTGACTAGATGCCAGGGCCCGCGGAGCGTCAGGGCAGGCTCGTCTGGTCGGTCTGCACCGGGGCGCTGGCGCTGGGGAGTGCCGGGCTCCTGGAAGGAAGGAGGGCGACCACTCATCACGCTTTCTTCGAACAGCTCAAGACCTACGGGGCCAGGGTCGAAATGGCAAGGGCCGCCTCCGACGGGAATGTCACCACGGGCGGCGGCACCTCTTCATCCATCGACGTTGGCCTGGAGCTGGTCAGACAGACGCTGAGCGAGAAGCTGGCGCGCAATGTCAGAGAAAGGATGGAGTACCCTCCGCCGCAGCTGGGCTGAGACCCAGGCCGCCGCAGGCATCGCAGTCGGCGCCGTCCGCCCTCCAGCGGAGCGCATTCTGGAAAGGGATTAAATCAGAAGGCTCGCGGCCAGAGGCAACGTGGAGACAGACAGGCTTGACCCGTGGGGAAACAGCGAGGTCAAGGACTATTCGCGCCTGCAGAGCGAGTTCGGCATCGAGCCAGTGGCGCCGCTTCTTCCACGCTTCAAAAAGCTCGGAACCCACCTCAGCCGGGGAATCGATTTCGGCCAGCGCGACCTGGCGCGCGTTCTTGACGCAATCGACAAGAACAAGCCCTTCACCGTGATGAGCGGCATAAAGCCTGACGGTGTCTTCCACCTGGGAAACAAGATGACGGCCGACGACATGGTCTTCTTCCAGTCTCTTTCAAAGAAAGCGCGCGTCTTCTATGGAATAGCGGACGTGGAGGCCTACAACGACAACGGGCTCTCTCTCGAGCAGAGCTCCAAGATTGCCGTCCAGAACGTCGCTGACATCCTTGCCCTAGGACTTGACCCGGAAAGGACGGTGGTCTACAGGCAGAGCGAGGAGATGAGGGTGATGCGCCTTGCGACCGTCTTCTCGAGAGGGGTGACGAACAACATGCTGAAGGCGATATACGGCGAAAGACAGATTGGACTCTACCTCTCCGCGTTGATTCAGGCCGGTGACATCCTGATGCCGCAGCTGCCGGAGTTCGGTGGCCCCAAGCCGGTCCTCGTTCCGGTGGGGGCGGACCAAGACCCGCACATCAGGCTGGCCAGGGACCTGGCTGCGAAATATCACGACGACTTCGGCTTCCTTCCGCCCTCGGCAATCTACCATAGGCTCGAGAGGGCCCTCACAGGCGGCTTCAAGATGTCAAAGCGGGAGCCTGCGTCCGGGTTCACCCTGGACGAGGGACCGGAGGCGGTTTCAAGGAAGGTGCTTTCAGCTTTCACCGGCGGCAGGGCGACCGTGGAGGAGCAGAGGCGCCTCGGAGGCCAGGCGGAGATCTGCCCTGTCTACGACCTGTACAACTTCCATTTCGCACCGGACGACGAATACGCCACGCGCGTCTACCAAGAATGCGTCGGCGGCATAAGGATGTGCGGCGAGTGCAAGCAGGAAGCGGCGGCCCTGGTGAAGAAGTTCCTGATACAGCACAGGAAGAAGAGAACAGCCAGGATGAAGGAAGCAGGAGACCTGATTGCGAAGAGCAGACGCTACCTGCTTTCGGCGGGCGATTGAGCAATGTCTTCACCGGCCCTCCACCCCATCGAAAGGAGAGTTCTCTCCCACCTTGCAAAGGCTGCAGCACTCGGCTTCGAGTCCCTCGTGGAGGAGTCCGGCCTTCTCCCCGACCAGGTCAGGCGTTCTCTGGAGTGGCTTTCGTCCAAGAAGCTGGTCGAGGTAAGGGAGTCGGTAGTCCGACGGCTGCTCGTCTCGTCAGAGACGCCGCCCGAACTCCTGCTGGTGAAGCGCATCAACGAATCTCCCGCGCCACCCACACTCTCAGACCTTGCGCGGTCGTTCTCCTCGGGCGAAGAGTTCTCGGCCGCGCTGGGCAGGGCCAGAGCCGCGGGCTGGGTCGCGGTAGACTCGGGCCCCTCTCCGCCCGTGGTGAAGGTTGCCGATGCCCAGGGCCCGAGGAAGCTCCAGGAGCTTCTCGACTCTGTATCGGCTGAAGCAAGTGAAGAGTCGCTGGACCCGGGGCAGAAGGAGATGGCCAAGGACTTGGTCAAACGCGGGATCCTGAAGTACAGAGAGAAGCGGTCCATGTCAGTCTCCATAACCCAGTCAGGCAGAGAGGCGCTCTCAACGGGCGCAAGTTCCAACCAGATTGAGAGACTCACTCCGGAGCTCCTCGCCTCCGGCGGCTGGCGCGGGAAGAGCCTCAGGCCCATCGACGTCGAGGCCAAAGCCCCGAGATTCTATCCAGGAAGGAGACATCCCGTGAGAGATTTCATTCGGGAGGTCAGGGAGGCCTATGTCTCCATGGGTTTCACCGAGCTCCAGGGAGACAGCGTCCAGCCCGCCTTCTGGAACTTCGACGCGCTGTTCATTCCTCAGGACCATCCAGGCAGAGACATGCAGGACACCTTCTATCTGAAGGGCCAGTCAGACAGGGCGCTGGCTCGGACCGGTCTGGTAGACAGGGTTGCCAGGACCCACGAAAACGGCTGGAGAACAGGCAGCGCCGGCTGGTCCTACAAGTGGGACGTTGAGGAGGCGAGGCGTCTCGTCCTGAGGACCCACAACACCGTCCTGAGCGTGAGGGCCCTCTCAGAATCAGGAGAGCGCGATGCCAGGGTCTTCGCCGTGAGCAAGATTTACAGGAATGAAAACCTCGATTACAAGCATCTCGCAGAGTTCCACCAGATGGACGGGATCATAGTCGGGAAGGGCCTCAACGTGAGGCACTTGATGGGCTTCCTCAGAGAGTTCTACAAGAAGCTCGGCCTCCGCGAGGTCAAGCTCTGGCCGACCTACTTCCCTTACACTGAACCTTCGCTGGAGATCATCGTATACTCGGAGAAGGCGAAGGATTGGATCGAGCTGGGCGGCTCGGGCGTGTTCAGGCCCGAGGTGACCTGGCCGCTCGGCGTCAGGGTGCCCGTCCTTGCCTGGGGCCCGGGCATCGAGAGGCTCATGCTTGTGAGATACGGCATGGAGGACATCAGGCAGCTCTACGACAGTGACCTCGCCTGGTACAGGGGTAGGCCGGAGATTGCCAGTAGTTAACATCAATCTGGCGAGATTCGGCAGGATGGTCGGCGCCGATAGAAGAAGGATAATGGGCAGGCTCCCCTATGTTGGGTTGGACATCGAGGGCGAGGACGCCAAGTCGGTTAGGGTCGAGTACAGTCCAAACCGTCCTGACTTCGGCACCGATTACGGCATTGCAAGGGCGCTCAGGGGGACGATGGGGAAAGAGCTCGGGCTTCCAAGATACCAGTCTCGGCCGTCGGGCCTGACTGTCGCCGTTGACCCGCGCCTCGCCAGCGTGAGACCCTACATCGCCTGCGTCGCTGCGACCGGGCTGGAGCTTGACGACGAGGATGTCAGACAGTTGATCTCGCTCCAGGAGGACCTCCACAACGGCCTGGGAAGGAAGCGCAGAAGGGTGGCCATCGGTCTTCACGACATGACGGCAATCACTCCGCCAATCAGCTACGCAGCGCACCGGTCCGGTTTCAGGTTCAGACCTCTCGACGGCGGCAAGGAGATGTCGTTGAGCGAGATACTTGCGGACACCGAGCAGGGGAGACAGTACGGCGCGACCTTCGAAGGGACGAAGCTGTACCCGGTAATCACGGACGCCATCGGCGTGGTCCTATCGTTCCCCCCCATCATCAACGGGAACGCGACCAAGGTCTCCACCAAGACGCACGACCTCTTCGTAGACGTGACCAGCACAGAGGTTCAGGCAGGCGAACACGTCCTCTCGATTCTCGCCACGACACTGGCCGACATGGGTGCGAAGCTGGGCTCCGTGAGGGTGAGCTACGGCAAATCGGCCAGAACCACGCCCGACCTCAGACCGTCGAAGGTTCCGCTGAACATGAAACTCATCGGCGAAGTGCTGGGGCTCGGCCTGTCCAGGTCCCGGGTGGTCGAATCTCTGCGACGGAGTCGGCTCGGCGTCGAGGGGAATACAGTGATGGTGCCAGGCTACAGGTTTGACATCATCCATCCGGTCGACATCGCCGAGGAAGTGGCCCTGGGGTACGGCTTCGACAGGCTGTCCCCGCTCTACCCGGAGAGCAGGCAGCCTGGCGCGTTCAATCCGCTATCCCAGTTCCTCGAGAAGACAGCAGACATCATGGCCGGGTCCGGGATGGTGGAGCTGATGAACTACGAGCTCGTCGACGAGAGGACTCTCTACGCCGGCTTCGGTCGGACGGGGGACAGCAGAATCCAGGTGGAGAACCCGCGCAGCGCAGAGCACTCGATCCTCCGCGACTCGCTGGTTCCGTCGCTCATGGCCGCGCTGGCCAGGAACGTCAAGGACGAGTACCCCCAGAGGGTCTTCGAGATAGGTCGCGTCTACCTTCGCGAGAGAGGCAAGGTGTCCGAGGAGTGGCGCCTCTGCTGCCTAATCGCGCACTCCCAGGCCAGCTACACCGAGGCCAAGATGCATCTCGAGTCCCTGGTCAGGTTGATGGCAGGACGGGAGGCTGCCACTCGACCGTCAACCCACTGGGCCTTTGCACTCGGGCGTTGCGCGGCGGTGCACCTCGGTGGAGCGGCCATCGGACATGTGGGCGAGGTCGCACCTGAAGCGGTTAGCTCGTTTCAGGTGGGTGTGCCTGTTTCAGGCTTTGAGCTGCGGCTCGGTCCAATCTTCGAACAGCTAGAGTAGAGCCCAAGCCGGATTCCGACAGACGGCTTTCGTTCTACAGCGCGTCTATCTGCCGAGATTGGCCGTTTTATAGCTGTCCACCATTGTTTGCATTAGGTGGACTGCTGCGTTCAAGGACTTCATCGACTCGCGGCGCACGGAGCATTCGAAGCCGACCTTTATTCCACGACCCAGATAATGACCTTCGGCTGCGAACGGAAACTCAGTGTACTGCTGAACCAAACCAGTCTCTCTCCATCTGTGATTTCCATTATTGCGGGTGGTGTCTCGCTCAGCGGCAACTTCACTTTCGTTCCGACCTTCGTAAACAGCACAATCATGTCCGTGCCGAACTCGCTTAGTGACACGATCTTCTATGCGAACGCAGCGATTCCCCTTTGGTCGTACAACATGGTCCGAGGCAGTCTGGCCTATCTCCCGATTTCTAGTACAATTGACTATCCCTCTACCTTTCTAGAACTCGTCAATTCCTTGGGCTGGCTGGCAGGAAACTCGACTGCACCACAGACTCCTTCTGCATTCGCCTCCCAGCAGTACGGCTTCTGGCCCCCAAGGAGGGAACCTAACGGTCTACGCGAACCTCCAGGGAGGCGGAGTGAGGCTTCTGGGAACGCAGAAGCTATGACCGAACGACTACGAGGCACTGTTCTACATCGAGCCATGGAGGGGCGGGATATCGTGCGCGCAGATCCTCGATGGTGACGAGCCTTTGCCCGCGCAATCTGCCCTGAGCACCGGCGCGTACCCATCCCCCTTGCCGAAGGCGCTCACGGGCTTTTACACGGTGTCATACGCTGCCACTTGGCAAGACACGAAGGTCGTCGTCACGAACGTATGGAGAACGACGACCACGATAGACCTCGGCACTTCATCGGTTCCTGCTCTCCCTATCGGCTTAATTCTGGCCACGACGGTGGCGGCCTTCGGCGTCGCCTTCATCGTATGGGTCGTCGCGACCGGGGTTCTCAAGGTCAGAAGAGTCGGAACGCACGAATGAGACTACTTCTTCGTGTCATCCTAGACAACAGGCAAACTAGATTCGCAGAAGAGCGTATGTCGTCAAGATTGCCAGCAAAGCGCCGCCCAGAAGTTCTGTTGCTGTATGCGCCTTCAATGTCATTCGTGCCCATGCTACTGGAATGACAAGCAACAGAAACAGGTAACCTACACTCCCGAGCGAACACGCCAGAACGGTCGCAGGCCCAGTTATCCCGTTCGTGTGGACGCTTATCTTCCATCGGAGAGTAATGAGCGCCACGACGCCGTTATTAACGAGAAGGGAGAGCATGAGCGTGATGATTGGCCGGGGGGCTCCAAGGAGAAGCAACGCCATAGATCCGCAAAGGAAGCTCGTGACGGCAATCGCGAAAGGAATCAATCTGGTCTCTCTTCTGGAGGCGTAAAAGTCAGAAGTGACTTTCCTCCTTGCAAG
>CAZENV010000011.1:0-9730 GCA_964513805.1 uncultured Nitrosopumilales archaeon | reverse complement strand
CGGGCCCGGTGCGATTTGAACGCACGACCTCTGCGAGCGGTGCTCACTACAGCTATCTTCAGCTGGATAGGAGGCTCGACCTTTCCGAGTCTGCCGCGCTGTCCATACTGCGCTACGGGCCCGTCTCCGACCCGCAATGAGGAGGAATATTACCTATTCCGCAGGGTCAATTCGCCAGGTCGAACTCGACCTCAAGCTCCTTCCTCGAGTTCCTGAACCTCGGCTTTCCGAGCTTCATCGTTCCGACCAGGGTCGTGTTCTCCACATGCCTCTCGACGCAGCAGTTGACGTTCCAGTCGGGAATCCTCACCAGCTTGAGCCTGGCGACGCCGGAGGGAAGGGGAAAAAGGTCGTAGATCTGGTCTCCGAAGTGGTTTTCCGCCTCTTCCCGGTCCATCTCGAACTCAAGAATCTCCGCCCCTTCGGCCACCTTCCGGTTGGCGGCCTTCTCCACCTCCTCCACTTCCGGGGCGCTGGGGTCTCTGTCGAACTGGACAGTCAGTCTTCCGTGTTTTCCAGAGACGTATGTCGAAGCGGTCCACTTCACTCCAAGGACGCTCTGCAGCGCTCCCTTCAAGACGTGAAGTGCAGAATGCGTCCTGATTTCGTCCGCGCTCAACTACAGCCTCGTGGCAATCTTGTAGAAGTCTGACATGCGGACCTGGAGCCCGTACCTCGTCTCGTTGCTGTGCATGTACCTGTAGATTCCGAGGAGCGTCGGCCACATCTTCATCATGCTGAACTTCCCGTCGATCTTCGCCTTGACGAAGTCGTAGACCTTGGCGTACATCGCATAGTGCTCCAGCACCGCCTTCCTGTACCCTTCATTGTCCCCCAGGTGCTCGACGAACATGTCGACGCACTGCATGCTGGGGATTATTCCCTCCCCAAGCATCGGATAGACCGTGCCGACGCTCTCGCCGACCCCGACGACTTTCCCGTCGAAGAAAGGCTCCATCAGCTTCGGCGGGGTCACCCTCACCGGCCTCCCGATCCTCCTCACCACTTCACACTTGTACTTCTTCACGAACTCGTCGAGCTCTCCCCTGTACCTTCCTCGGATGTCGCCCGCGCCGACGTGGGCCACGCCGTCTCCCAGCGGGAAGTACCACCAATACCCAGTGAGCCCAGGATAGGGCCTGATGACGAAGTCGTCGTAGGGCAGTTCCTTTGACTTTACCTGATACTCCAGCGACGGAATCAACACATCCTCCTGAACCTTAGGCAGCAGCGACCTGTGAAGCCCGGTTGCATCGACCACCGCGTCGAAACCCTCGAAGTGCCCGTTGGGCTCCTTGACCTGCGCCCCCCAGTGTATCTTCTTCCCTTTGATCATGTCGTGAGTCAGCCTGTGCTTGTCGTAGGTGACCAGCCCCTTTAGCGGGATCTCGAGTCGGTCGTCGCCCAGCTCGACCACCATCCGCTTCCCCCTATGGAGCACGTAGTCGTCGAAGTTGAACCCGGCCTTCTTCACGAGGTCCGTGATGAACGGCTCGCTGGTCCCC
Source organism: uncultured Nitrosopumilales archaeon (assembly GCA_964513805.1). GTDB lineage: Archaea > Thermoproteota > Nitrososphaeria > Nitrososphaerales > Gagatemarchaeaceae > DASPPF01. The sequence continues at coordinate 8,225 of CAZENV010000011.1, read as the reverse complement.
CAAGCGCAGACCGTGTACCAGTTCTGCTCGGACCGCATCTCGAAAGCCTCGACCTGGTGCTCGCTTGGGATCCTGTTGAGGAGGTAGGCTCCAGCCACGCCCGCGCCGACGACAGCGATTTTCACGCTAGGAACACCTGCGAAGCCCGACGCCTCGTCCAGCGCTTCTATAGTTGTCGTTGATTCTACCCGCGCATTGCAGCGGAGACAGGACCTGCCGCCCTGCCCACGCATTTCCTAACGGTTTGGGGGAGACATCCCCTCGCAATCCTAATATACCAAGTAACCCAAGTAAACTGCGACATGTCGAAGGTAGTGAAAGTGTCTGAGGATACTCATTCCAAGCTCGCGAGCCTCGCGAAGTGGAACGAGACGATGGACCAGGTGATCCAACGGCTGACCACCCAGGCGAAGGGACTTGAGGACGTCATAGCGGGCCAGAGCTCCATCTGCTTCATCGACGGCCATGAAGGAAGGCTGCTGTACCGGGGCTATGACATCGTGGACCTGGCTCCCCACTCAAGCTACGAGGAGGTCGCGTACCTGCTCTGGAACGGACATCTCCCGCTAGCGAACGAACTGCACTCCTTCTCGGCCGACCTAGCTTCGAAGCGGGCGATTCCAAAGGGCGTAACTTCCATACTCACCACCCTCCCGAGGAACTGCGACGCGATGGACGCCCTCAGGGTGGGGGTAGCCTCTCTCGGGATATTCGACGACCCGATGTACAGCCAGCAGGAGAAAGCCATGTCCATAGCCTCCAAGATAGGGACCATAGTCGCAGCCATCCACAGGCACAAGCACGACCAGCCAATAGTAGCGCCGAAGGCCGACCTGAATTTCCCCTCCAACTTCCTCTACATGGTCACCGGCAGGGAGCCAACCGAAGAGAGCGCGAGGCTGATGGACGTCCTGCTAATCCTCCACGCGGACCACGAGCTCAACGCTTCCACCTTCACGGCCAGGGTCATCGCCTCCACCCTTTCTGACGTCTACTCAGCAATAACCGGGGCCATAGGCGCCCTCAAGGGGCCTCTCCACGGCGGTGCCAACGAGAAGGTTGTCGAAATGACCGCGGAAATCGGCACTCCCGAGAAGGCCGAGGCTTACATCAACGACAAGCTGGCCCACAAGCAGAAGATTACCGGCTTCGGCCACAGGGTCTACAAGACCATGGACCCGAGGGCGAAGATACTGAAGGACATGGCCCACCACTTCCCGGGCGATGAGAAGGAGAAGGACGCGCTCAAGATACTGGACAAGGTGGAGGCCATGATGAAGGCAGAGAAGAACCTCTATCCCAACGTCGACCTCTATTCTGGGCTCGCGCTGAACCATCTGGGAATTCCCAGCTACCTCTTCACTCCGGTCTTCGCGGTAGGAAGGGCACCGGGCTGGCTCGCGCACGTCCTGGAGCAGTATTCGGACAACCGCATAATCAGGCCCAGGGCAGAATACATCGGCATCCAGAAGGCGGATTACATTCCCATCGAGAAGCGCATGCCGGTGGCGGTGGCCAAGAGATGAGGGTCGAGGCTCTCATCAAGCGGAGCCCGGTCACCATCAGCAAGAGCGCGACCGTGAAGCAGGCGGCAGAGGTGTTCACCCGCGAGAAGATAGGCCTCCTCGTAGTCGCCTCCTCCGAGAGTCCGGTGAGGGCGGAGGCGGTGCTCTCCGAGAGGGATGTCGTGAGAGCCGTGGCCGCTGGGTCGCCCCTCACCAAGACTCTCGACTCGATCGCAACCAAGAAGCTGATCACAGTCAAGCGCTCCGATAGACCCTCAAAGGCCGTCAGGCTGATGCTGGACAACGGAATCAGGCACCTCGTCGTCGAGAACGACGACGGGACCCTCTTCGGGGTACTGTCAATTCGTGACTTCTTCAGAGAGCAGAAGTTGTTGCAGACGTTCCTGAAGGAAGAGGACGAGGACGTCCACGGCACAGACTAGGGATCCAACCTTCCAATTCGCGCCGCGGGCGTCAGTCCGCCGTCAGCCTTCTGAGGCGCAGAAGACTGCAAGAAGCCGCTTGCCGACCGCCAAACCTAAATAGAATGCGGCAACCTCGAGTTCATCCGATGCCACTGGTCAGCGATTTTGGACTAGTCTTCCTCATGGGGGTAGTCGGCGTCCTCTTCACCTTGCCCACACTCGTCCTTCCTAGGATTCTGGCGCCGAGGCGACCCAACCCTCTGAAGAACGCCCCCTTCGAGTGCGGCCAAGTCCCCGTCGGTGCAGGCAAGATGCACTACATGATGCAGTACTACGCCTACCTGCTGATGTTCATAGTCTTCGACGTGATGGCGATGTTCCTCTACGCCTGGGCCGCGGCCTACCGCCCGCTCCTGCTGGGACTCTCCTCGGACTGGACGGTCACCATCTTCATCGGCATGCTCTTCCTGCCGATGGGCTTCGCCCTCTTTCTCGCAGGGAGGCGCGAGCTTTGGTAGAAGCACAGAGCGTCCAAAAGTCAGGGACCATCCAGGTCCTGGTGGGGAAGCTGAACGAGGTCGTCCAGTACGCCGTGGGCGACCCGCTGCGCTACCTCGCCAACTGGGGGCGGCTCTACTCCCTCTGGCCAGTCCACTTGGAGACGGCCTGCTGCTCGGTCGAAGTGGGAGCGGCGGCAGGCTCGAGGTTCGATTTCGAGCGCTTCGGCACGCTGGAGGCATTCGGCTCCCTCCGTGCCTGCGACCTCATCATCGTCATGGGCACCATCACGAGAAAGCTGGCGCCTCGGCTGAAGCTGATTTACGACCAGATGGCCGAGCCGCGCTACGTCATAGCGATGGGGGCATGCGCCATAACCGGCGGGCTCTACTTCGACTCCTACAACGTCCTCAGGGGCATCGACGACATCATGCCAGTCGACGTCTTCGTACCTGGCTGCCCTCCCCGAGCCGAAGCCCTGCTTCAGGGCATCGTCCTCCTTCAGGAGAAGATCAGGAGAGCCCCGAGCCTCAGCGGTGCCTGAGCCGACCATGAGCCAAGCGCAGTCCGCACCGAAGCCGGAGCCAGTCAGGGCGAAGGAGCTCGCTGCGAAAATCGCCGCCAAGTTCCCTGAGACCAAGGTCGACTGGATGAGGGAAAGGAGGCTCAAGGTCACCACGACACCGGCGGCTGTCAAGGACCTCTGCGTCTTCGTGAGAGACAATCTGGGTTTCGACCACATCAGCACGGTCAGCGGCGTGGACTGGATAGCAAAGAGCGAGCTGGAAGTGGTCTACTTCGTCAATTCTCTTTCCAAGCCAGGACTGGAGGACTTCGTCATCGGCGTGGCCGAGCGTGTACCAAGGGACAACCCGGTCGTCCCGACGCTCATCGAGGTCTGGCCAGGTGCGGAGTACGACGAGAGGGAGACCCACGAGATGTTCGGAATCAACTTCCAGGGCCATCCCAACCAGAGCCATCTCCTCCTCCCCGAGGACTGGAACGACCTGCCTCCGCTCAGAAAGGACTACAACTCACCTGGACGATGAGCTGAATGGCAATCCAATCCGAATACTCGCCTGAAGCCGACCGGGTCATGGCCGTCTCCTTCGGCCCGCAGCACCCGGGCGCCGGCCACTTCCGCATCAAGCTCTGGCTGGACGGCGACTATCTGGTGCGCTCCGAGCCCGACCCCGGCTACGTCCACCGAGGCGAGGAGAAGATGGGTGAATACCGCAACTACATCCAGAATGTCCCGCACCTCGAGCGGCCCGTAATCCTCGACAGCTCGAACATACTCTTCCCATACGCCCTGGGAGTGGACGAGCTTATGGGCAACAACGTTCCGCCCCGAGCCCAGTATCTCAGGGTGATCATGGCCGAGTGCAACCGCATCATCTCCCACATGTACTTCCTCGGAATCATGGGCATCTTCACCGGACACTCGACCATGATCGAGTGGGGGATGGGCGACAGGGACTTTTGGATCGACCTGGCCTCCAGAATCGGCGGCGCCAGGGTCACATTCGCCTACGTGATCCCGGGCGGGGTCAGGAACGATATGCCCGAGGGGCTGGCCGAGAAGGGGCTGAAGACCTGCGACTGGTTCGAGAAGCGCATCGACGAGTACGACAAGATGTTCTTCAAGAACCCCATATTCATGGAAAGGACCGAGCACGTCGGCGTCCTCTCCACCCAGGACGCCGTCAAGCTGGGAGCTGTGGGGACTGTACTCCGCGCTTCTGGTGTGAAGAGCGATGTCAGGAAGGACGAGCCGTACAGTGCTTACCCGGACTTCGACTTCGACATCCCGGTGCTGAAGGGGGGCGACTCCTGGGCCAGGTGCTACGTGGCCGTTGAGGAGATGCGCGAGTCAGTCAAGATAATCAGGCAGGCGCTCAAGCGGATGCCACCAGGCCCGGTCAGGATCAAGCTCGGCCCGCAGCCTAGGGTCCCGGCAGGCGAGGTGTACAGCCGCACCGAGGCAGCCAGAGGCGAGATGAGCTACCACATAGTCAGCGACGGGACGCCCAGGCCCTACAGGCTGAAGATCGGGACTCCTAGCTTCAAGAACCTCGCTGTGTTGCCGCACCTGCTGAAGAACGTCCACATCGCAGACATACCCGTGATATATTGGTCGGGGAATTATTGGCCTGTGGAAGCGGACCGATAGTTGAGTCTCCAGCATCACCCCTCTTCTTGCGACTCGAGGCATTCTGAGCTTCTCGCACAAACCCATCCCTCTCTTGCTTAATCGAGTCAAGAAGGTGCTCCCAGTCCGAGAGCAACTCGCTGAGGGCGTTAGAGCCATTGCGCGTGTATGCTTGCTCTACTATTCGTTTCTTTGCAACTTTCTCCGGGTGCCGCAGCGGCAATTCCTCTAAAAGGCGTATGACATCCGCCCTTCTCCACACGCGAAGCTGCCAGACCTCGCTGTCCGAGGACAATGCCGTAGATCCAGTACGAACTATCTTAGAATGGATGCCTAGGTTCCGCAGGCGGGATTCTATTGCGGAAAGCAGTTCTCTGTCGGAGTTTGTCATTGAAAGTTCGAACCAGCCATTCGAATTTACGAAGATTGAGCCTTCTGCATCAAAAAATCCTGCAAGGTAGGCAAGGAACAGTTTGCCCTTTACAAATCCTGGTATCGCAACCGGGCTACCAAGCAAGAAGCTGAAACTAGCGTCAAGGTCGAAAGTGAAGGCCCATTCGAATCCTGATATGCTGGACTTCCTGGCGTTCACGTAACTGGGCCCATGCTTTCCGAAACACGACTTGAGTAGTGCAAGGAGAGCCGGATGAGTCGACGCGGTCTTTACTCGTACCAACCTACCATGTCGAGAAACGCAAAGGTCACCCCGAGCGAAGCCAAGAAGATAGGCACAATCTTCGTCGGTCCCATCGAAGGACCTTCTGGAGTGCTTCGTGACGGCAACAATCTGGGCCTCGACTTTGTCTCATAATTGCACGTTTCTCTTCTTCAGGTGATTCCAGACCGTCACAGGATCGAAAAGACCGCGTCCGATTTGTCGTAGAGAGCGACCACTCTTGTATTCTTCAACCCATTGGTCAACCGTTTGCTGAAATACTTTGCGTATGTGATCCGTTCTGTCCCTCCTTGCAATCCCATTCCTTTTCAGGTGGTAAAGTACGATTGATTCAGCAGTCTTCGGGCTTTCGTATTTTAGCCCGTAACGGGAGGCAATTCTTGCAGCCGAAAGCCTCTCGGCTAGGTAGAGTCTTTCGAGGTCCTGCTTGGTAGGAGGCCAAACTAGTTTCTTCCCAGAACTGCTGGACAATCAACACTGAAGCTGACTTCTCCATTTAAGCACCAACCGAACTTTCAACACATAAGATTCATAGCCACCGGGTAAGCTGTGGATTCGAGCGCGAATGCTCTCAGACCTCGTTGTCCTCCTCGTTGCCTTCGTGATTATCTGGATCATAGCCTCGTTTCCAGCCTACATAGCAGGCAAGATGGTTACCGGAGGCAGGGCGACCTTCGGTGAGGCCATGGGCGCTACCTTGGGCGGCGTCATAGTCTATGCCCTGACGATTGTTCTCGTGGGATTCTTCCTGGGCGCTGTCATAGGCCCCACCGCCATAGTCTGGGGAGTCATCCTAGGCTTCGTTGCCTTCTTGGGGGTCTACAAGTCGTCCTTTCACACAGGCTGGCTCGGCGCCTTCGGGATCGCGGCAATCTCGGTCCTCGTGGCGCTGGTGCTCAACCTCATCATCGGCGCCTTCTTCGGCGTATCATTCCCTGCTTCGTTGCCGCACAACTTCACAGCGTGAAGCGCTTCGGCGGGCCGAAAGTTAACCTCGGTGTCAACAGGTATTGTCATCGCTGGTCATCTCCTTCCCCGACGGTCACGAAGCAGATTCCGCCATGAGCAAGTTCACCAAGGAGTGGAAGGTTCAGGAGAAGGAAGGTTTCGGCAAGAGGACCCGCGAGACCATCAGGGGCCCGAAGCCAATCCGCCCGCAGATCCAGAGGGCCACCCAGCAGCTTAACGGAGAGATCAACCGCCTGGAGACAACGAACAACAGGCTGAGGCAGAGGGAGAACTCGATCTTCAAGAAGACAGTGGCGGCGGTCCAGTCCCACGACCAAGAGTCGAGCAAAGCATACTCAACCGAGCTCGCAGAGGTCAGGAAGATGACCAAGGTGGTCACCCAGTCCAAGCTGGCCCTAGAGTCGGTGTCGACGCGGCTCGAGACAGTCAAGGACATGGGAGACTTCGCAGTCACAATCGCACCCGCAATCGGAGTGGTCAAGAGGGTAAAGTCCACCCTAGCCGAAGCGGTACCCGACGCGCAGGGCGCCCTGGGCGAGGTCAGCAACCAGCTGACATCGATCATGTCGGACGTCGGCGGGATATCGGGCACCGACTTCTTCACCCCAGAGTCGAGCGAGGAGGCCAACAAGATCCTAGCAGAGGCGGGCGCCATAGCGGAGAAGAGGGTCAACGAGTCCCTCCCGCAGGTGCCGACCTCTTCGGGGATGTCGATCTTCGACTCGAGCTGAGTCCTGGGTCCCTCCAACCAGTCCGGCCAGCCGCAGCCGAGAGGATTCAGCCAATTCATCTCCATCCTTGGGGTGCCTCGGCTCCCCGCAGCCGCGTCCCAGGTCATCTTGAGCGCTGAAGGGTTATACATACAAACCCCAGACCAAGGAGGCGTTCATTTCCCATGCCCGAGTCCGACTACGATGTCCTGATAGCCGGAGGTGGGATGGCTGGGCTCATCACCGCAGCCTCCATCGGCCACCATTCGAAGGGTAGGGCGCGGACTCTGGTCATCGATAGGAACCCGGAGCAGGAGCCGGGCAAGAAGACGCACAACGGCTGGACCTGCGGGGACGCGACCAGCCAGCGGAGCCTTGACTATCTCGCCGAGCACATAGGCGTGCGGTACGGCCCGCCCGAGCTCGAACATCCAGTCAAGGGCGTCTACGTCTACTCACCAGACAGGAAGACGAAAGTCCTGTTCGAGGGCGAGGGCTGGCTCTTCAACAGGAAGCTCGCTCCGAGGCGGCAGGTGAAAGACGCCAAGAAGTTCGGAACCGAGTTCATGTACGGGGCGACGGTCGAGAAGCTACTCTATGGTGACGGCTTCGTCACCGGCGTGGCTGGCAGGAAAGGCGACGGATCGTCGTTCAGCGCGACCGCCAAGATGGTCATCGACGCTACTGGGTCCTCATCCATCCTCAGACGATTCCTGACGATAAAATCGAACATAGAGAAGGAGATCGACGGTGATGACGTTGTAGGAACTGGCAGGTATATCCTTGATTTCGAACCAGCGAAGGAAGCGCCCGAGTTCTTCACCCCCGATTACTGCATAATACACCTGGACCAGTTCATGGCTCCGGCGGGTTACGCTTGGGTGTTCCCCAAGGGAAAAACCAAGGTGAACATAGGGCTGGGAATCTCGAAGTCAGGCCTCGAACGGAGGAACAGGCGCTTCGGCCTCAACGACAACCTTCAGAGCCTGATAGACAAGTACCTAACCGACAACCCCGTGGTCAAGAACTACTCCCAGCCCTCGGATGACGCGAACTCGGGCAACACGAAGGGGAACTGGCAGGTCCCTGTGAGACGCCACAACGACTGCATGGTGGCCAACGGCTTCGCCGTGGTGGGGGACTCCGCCTGGATGCCGAGACCCATCGACGCGGGCGGCATCAGCCCTTCGATCTACGGAGGGACTATCCTCGGGAAAGTAGTCGCCGAGGCACTGGAGGCGGGTGACGTGAGCGAGGCTGGCCTCTGGAAGTACAACGTCGAGTACATGA
>CAZENV010000010.1:0-36873 GCA_964513805.1 uncultured Nitrosopumilales archaeon | reverse complement strand
ATCTGCTTCTTGGTGACGTCGGCTATCGGCAAATCGTTCTACGCCCCCGCCGTTCTCCTTTTCAACTTGTCGCCTGTTTGACCAGGCTTGGAACTTCCGAGGGCGTCGTAGCGACCCTCACTCCCGCGTCCCTGAGCGCGCTAATCTTCGAATCCGCAGTCCCGACGTTGCCGTAGATTATCGCACCGGCGTGCCCCATCTTCTTCTCCTTCGGCGCGTGCCTGCCCGCAACGTAGGCGACCACGGGTTTCTTCGTCCCAGACTTTGCGATGTGCCTCGCGAGCCTCTCCTCGGCGTCGCCTCCTATCTCGCCCACCATGACCACCGCCTCGGTCTCGGGCATCTGCTGGACGAAGTCCATGGACTCGGTCGGGGTGAGGCCTGTGACCGGGTCGCCGCCTATCCCGATGGCCACGGACTGGCCGAGCCCCCCCAGAGAGAGCTGGTTGGCTATTTCATATGTCAGCGTTCCGCTCCTCGAGAAGAGGGCGATGCTGCCCGGCTTGAACGAGTTAGCCGGCATTATGCCCAGCTTCACCTTCCGGGAGGGGACGATGAGGCCCGGGCAATTGGGTCCCACTATGGAGGCCGAATGCTGCCTTGCCAGGTCGAGCATCCTGAGCGTGTCCCTGACCGGTATGTGCTCAGTGATGACCACGAGAAGCTTGACGCCCGCCTGGATGGCCTCCTCGGCGGCCGGCAGCGCGAACTCTGCGGGCACGAAGAAGACTGAGACGCGGGCTCCCGACCTGCTGACCGCTTCGGCCACGGTGTCATAGACTGGTACCCCTTCCACCTTCTGGCCTCCCTTCCCGGGTGCTGCACCAGCTGCGATATTCGTGCCGTACTGAAGCATGAGCTTGGTGTGGAGGCTGCCGAACCTCCCAGTGATGTTCTGGACGACCACCGGGTCGCCCTCGCGGGGGAGAATCACTTCGCCCTCACCACTGCCTGCACGGCTTCTGCGGCGGTCGGGTAGAGCTTCACCGGAGTCCCCGAGAGCAGCTGCCTCGCCTCCTGCTCCTCGGCACCGCTTATTCTGGCGAAAGTCGGCTTCAATCCCTCGGTAAGGACCGTCCTGATGCCCTCCGCGACGTCGGTCGTCCTCGTTATTCCACCGAAGATGTTGACCAGTATCCTGGAGGCGTTGGGCAACCTGTTGACGAGGCGGAGCGCAGCCTCGACGCGCTCCTTCTGGGAACCGCCTCCGAGGTCTAGGAAGCACGCGGGCTTGCCCCCTGCGTCGCCGACGAGGTCGAGCGTTGAAAGGACGAGACCCGCGCCGTTTCCCACCACCGCGATGTCGCCGTCCAGCCTTACGAAGGCGAAGCCCTGTCGCGACGCCTCCCCCTCGAATTCGTCCTCCGGATGAATCTTGGCGAACTCTGGATGTCGGAAGAGCGCGTTGTCATCGACGATCACCTTGGCGTCCAAGGGCATGAGGCTTGTGTCGTCGCCTATGGCGAGCGGGTTGATCTCCGCCAGCTCGCACTCCTTCTCGCGCGAAAGCTCCTCCAGGGATAGCAGGATCCTGGCGAAGGATGCAGCCTGTTCACCCTGCAGGCCCAGCTCTGCGGCGACGGAATCCGCGAAACCCTGGTCGATGCCGCCGAGCGGGAGCTTCCTCACCACCTTTCCCGCGAGAGACTCAACGTCAATGCCCCCAGCCTTCGAGGCTATCACCACGAAGCACCTTTCGCTCCTGTCCAGTGTGACCGAGAGGTACATCTCAAGCTTGTGCGGGAAGGCTTGTTCGACGAGGATTGCCGACGGCTTCTCACCTCCTATCGAGAGCGCAAAGATTCTCTCCGCCTCCCTTGACGCCTCGGTCAGGTCGCCGACCGTGACGACTCCACCCGCTTTTCCTCTCCCGCCGGCAAGGACCTGCGCCTTGAGGACCACTGGTCTGGGCAACGCCGAGAAAGCGGCGATGACGTCCTTCGGTGTTGCCGCGAGCATCGAACGCGGGAGCGGAAGGCCGTAACTTCTGAAGAGTTCTTTGGCTTGGTACTCGAAGAGTCGCACGTTCGAGCCGCCCAGACGAACGCGAATAAAGTTGACGGAGCGGGCGCGCACGCGTCACCGGTGCAACGGCGTGCCGAAAGTTAAATGTGGACTAATCGTCCACCACCCTTATATCACGTGTCGCGAGCGAAGCCCTATGGAACAACCAATGAGCGAAGCACCAACACAACCTCAGCAGCGAGAACCAAACACGGTCTTCATCGGCAAGAAGCCAACCATGGCTTACGTCCTGGCCTGCCTGACTGTGATGCAGAACGGCGGCGCAGGGGTCCACGTAAAGGCCCGAGGCAAGGCGATTTCAAAGGCGGTGGACGTGGCCCAGATCATCACCAAGAGGTTCGCGACCGACGTCTCAATCAAGAAGATCGCCATCAACACCGAACAGGTGAAGAGCATTGAGACTGGCACCATGAACAACGTCTCTTCGATCGAGATACACCTCGACAAGTAGTCGCGTTCCTTAGACGTGGTCCCGGGATACTTTCGACCCAGGCCGTTCTATGAATGTGGCAATAAGCGATAGTTTTATCCACCTGTGGTGGTCGGCTTTTTTCGCGCTTGACGCTCAAGCTCCCAATCTGCAACTTCGACGCGAAGACTGGGATACTCTGCTCCAACTGTGAGGCGAAGCTGAAGTCGGGAGAGATAACCAGGGCAGAGATCGACGCGTCGAGGGCGCTGGTGGCCCACTCCGAGCACGGGACGCGGCTGAGCAAGGCCGAGCTGACGCGCGCCTACGAGACCGGCGGGGCCTACGTGCTGGAGTTCGTCACCCCAGAGTTCCAGCAGCTCAGAGACGACCAAGCCTTCCGGTCTGAAATCGAGGGGACGCTCAAAGGCAAGGTGTGGCTCATCCAAAAGGGAAGCTCTGACAGGAAGTTCCTGGAGGACCTGGTCTATCCAGTCAAGGTCCTCACGGTGAACACGGTCTGGCACCCCGACGGGACCAAGCGGACCAAGGTCATAGTCCCGAGCAGGCGCATGGAGCGGCAGATAGGCGACTTCGACAAGCTCAGGTCCGCGGCGAAGAAGGCCAGGGGAATCGACCTGCTGCTGGAAACCGAGCGCGAGGCCCTGGTAAGGGTAGGGTCCTAGGGCTCAAGCCTTTCCGGGTCGCGCGGAAAGAGAACGGCCTCCTTTATGCTCGGCAGGCCGAGCAGCCGGGCCACGAACCTTTCGATGCCGAAGGAGAAACCCCCGTGCGGCGGCACGCCGTACCTGAACGGCTCTGTGAACCACTTCAGGGGTCCTGGGTCCATGCCCTTCTCGTTAATCTGCGCGAGTATCCTGTCATGCCTGTGCTCCCTCTGCCCGCCGGAGGAGAGCTCGAGGCTCCCGAAATGGAGGTCCGTGGACCTCGCGTACTCGGGGCTGTCGTCGACCTTCATGATGTAGAATGGCTTCGGCGCGAACGGAAACCTGTTGATGAAGAAGAAGTCCGAGCCGAACTTCTCCCTGGCGTGCGCGGCAAGGGTGTCCTTGGCCTCCTCGTCGAGGTCCTCGCCACGAGGCAGCTTCTTGCCCTTGGAGGACAGGATGTCGTACAGGTCAGGAAAGCTGAGCTCCGGGAACGGGGTCTTCGGGACCTCCAGCTCCACCCCGGCCGTCTTCAGCTCCTCGCCGCAGCGCTCCCGCACAGCCTCGATGCTTCTGGCCACCATCTGCTCCTCCACCCTCATCACGTCCCTCTCGTCTGCGATGAAGGCCATCTCCGGGGCCACGGTCCTGTGCTCGCTCAGGTGGCGCGGGGTGTGAGAAAGCTCCGCCCTCCAGTTTGTGCCGAGGTCGTAGATCCTGTCGAAGCCCCCGGCTATGGTGAGCTGTCTGTGCAGCTGCGGGTCCTGGCGCAGGAACGCGGGCCGCCCGTAGTAGTCGATCTTGAAGACCTCCGAACCCCCTTCGGACACGCCGCCCAGTATGCTCGGGGTGAATGTCCTGATGAATCCCTGTGAGCGCAGGAAACCCTCGATGGCCTCCACGACCTCGTTCTCTATCTTGAAGATGGCTGTGGTCTGCGGTCGCCTCAGCTCCAGAGAGCGCCACAGGAGGCGTGTGTCGAGGGATGCGGGAGTGACCCCTCTTGGGTCCAGCGGAAGGGGAGCGGCCGACTTGCTGACCACGGCGACGTCGTCGGGGACGATCTCGAAGCCCATCCTGGCAGAGCTGTTCTCCTTCACGAGCCCCTCGCACGTGATCACGTCCTCCTGGTGGAGCGAGCTGACAATCTCGAAGACCTCGGGCCTGACCAGCTTCTTCGGGGCCGCTATCTGCACGATTCCCTTGGAATTCCTCAGAAGGACGAAGACCAGTCCGCCCAGGGCCCTGACGTCGTGTACCCAGCCTGCGAGCGCGACCTTCTTCCCGACCCTGGCCTTCACTTCCGCTGGGGACAGAAGCTCCTGCAACGGCTCCGCCCTCAATCCAGCGCGATTAATACGTTGGGAGGCCTATTTCTTGACGGGCGCCTGAATCTCGGTGCCGGCCCAGGCTTTCTTGCTCTTCCACGGATTCCCGGAGTACACCTCGCGCCAGGGGCCGTTCTGTTTGAACCTCTGCTGCCGTCCTGACCAGCGCATCCATCCTCCGATCGCGCTGTAGGCTATCATCGGTGACACCTTGCTCGGGTCGAACTTCACGGCGACCACAGTGGACGCCGGGAACTTCTTGACCGCGACCCCCTTGCCGCCGCGGACCGGCCGCCTGCCCAGTATCTCGATTCCGAGCTCCCACCTTCCGGGGCCCGTCTCGCTCATCTCGCCCAGCGACCTGAAGAACCACTTGCCCGTCTTCAGACCCTGCGCCCTTGCCCACCCGTGGAGCGCGTCGAACTCCCTGCCTATTGCCCTGTCACCTGGCCATTTCTTGACCAAGGTCTTCGTGACAACCCTGTGGGCCGGTTCCCTGCGGACATCAAAATCGACTGCCAATCTGGACCACGGTCCGTTGTCTGGGATGTTATTTAGCGTTGAAGGCCCCGGTTCCGAACGGCGCGCGGGCTAGAGGGCCCCGAAGCTGGAGGACCACTGGGTGTAGGCGCGCACCATGTCGGGCGAGACGCTCGGCCTGCGGGAGCGCATGACATCCTTGAAGTCCGACAGGTTGATGGGCCTCGTCTGGCTCTCCTTCTCGAGGGCCTTCCCGCTCTCGAAGAGCTCGTTGACCACCTTGAGCTGGACCCCCTGGCAGATGTCCTTGATGTCGCTGCCGGAGTAACCCTCGCTTATCTTGGCGAGCATCTCCAGGTTTACGTCTTCCAGCAGCGTGAGCGGGGCGGTGTAGTTCCGGAACTGCGACATCCTCGCCTCATAGTCTGGCAGCGGGACGAATATCCTCTTCTGGAATCGACGCAGGAACGGAGGGTCCAGCGACCAGGGCTTGTTGGTTGCCCCGATGACGTACAGGTGCAGGTTCTTTCCCTTGTCCATCAGGCCGTCGGTCTCCCTGAGGAACTGGTCCCTGACCCTGGCCTCGCCACCCACTTCCTGGCTGCGGGTCCCCAGCATCGAGTCGATCTCGTCCACGAAAATGATCACAGGCTTGTTGCCCGAGAGCATCTTGCGGGCGTTGCCGAACAGCTTTGAGACGTTCTTCTCGCCCTCGCCGAGCCACTTGCTCATTATCGAGGCCGCGTCCACGGAGATGAAGTAGCCCTCTATCTCGGCGGCGGTTGCAGCAGCTATCATGGTCTTGCCGCAGCCCGGCGGGCCGTAGAGCAGGATTCCCCTTGGCCATCCGAGCTTGAACAGGTCGGGCCTCAGATATGGGAAGACTATCGACTCCCTGATGGCCCTCTTGCAGTCCTCCAGTCCGACCACGTCCTCCCACTTCACGTCCGGCTTCTCGGTGATCACCAAGTCGTTGAACGTGGCCTTCTGTTGACCGCTCTGCTGAGCCTGGGCGTCCCCTCCCTGGGCCGCGCTGCCCGGCTCGCCCACCAGTGTGGGGGCCGAGCTCTGGTCGGCCGTCTGGTCCTGCGGAATCAGGCCGTGGGCAGCCTGGATGGCCTTGACCCTCTCCTGGTAGGCCATCGCCCTGTCGGTATACTGCCTGTTCAGGCGATAGTCCGGGTAGAGGTGGACGAGCTTGACCAGCGTCGAGATCGCCTTCTGGTACATCTGAATCGCCATTCCGTGGGCGCCCTGGGAATCGAGGCGGATCGCCTCGCTCGCGTAGCGCTTTGCATCGTCTTCAAGCTCCTTGGCTGCAACGACGCTCAACTCACATTACCCTCCTGCTGCCCGAGTTTCATCTTGCCCTCGTTAAGAAGGTGCAGCATCGCCCCTTCCACGTCGTCGGAGGGCAGCTTCAGAGCCGTCGCGGCGTCCGTTACGTCCACGTTCCCGTTGTGGATCACGGCGTACTGGAGGACTCGTTCCTCCAGCTCCTCGGGCTTCTGCTCGGTGTACAGCACTCCCAGCGTCGCGTCGTCTTCGTCATCCTCAGACCCTCCTTCCAACAGCGAGACACGCTGTTTCAGCGTCTCCTCGGGCCGGCGCATGTCAATCGAGGGCGCGCCCAGGGCCTGCTTCATCTCCTCCGCCCTCAGCTCTGCGAACTTCCTCGCCTGCTCCACGAGCTCCTCGCCGCTCTCGGTGCTCACGTTGACGGAGAAGTTGGGGGAAACCGTGCTCATTTCGGCCATGGTCTCGGTGAGCGTGTTGGTGATCTCTGAGGACGCCTGGTCGAGTGACGGGACCAGGCCCTGGACCGTCTTTTTGACCCTCCGGAGGACCTTGAACGCGGCGCTGAGATGGGACATGACGTCGCCCACATCGACTATGCTCTCCAGCCTCAGTATGACCTGGGTCAGAGCCAGTTCGCTCGCGTAGACCACCTTTCCGACCTTCCTGAGCTCGGTCCACTCGTTGGCGTAGACGACCGCCTTGGACCTGTCCTTCGCCATCATCGCTTTCACCGTAGTATCGTAGAGCTGCTTCCTGCGCTGCTCCACCTTTGCCCTCAGGTTCTCCAGCTCTCTTCTATGGAGCTCGATCTCTTTGATTGTGGCGGCGACCTTTGGTCTGACGTTCTCATCCCCGCCCATCCCTAGGAGTCTCGAAGCCCAGTGCGCGGACAATTACGTCTTGTAGCGGCCTCAGGGCCATATTCACTTGCCAAGTCAAAATCATCGCTACTAAGGGGTGAATACTTCGTTCCATGGTCGCCGGCGGCATCGGGACGCCCCAAAGAGCGCGGGCCCGCTTGGAGTCTGAAGAAGAAAATGAGAGCGGGAACTTTCGTTCCCCACTCTACTAGAAAGAGCCGCCTTCTGTCCCGGCTTCAGCAGATGGGAGCGTTGACGGTATTTCTGGGAACTTCTCCTTCATGCGCGACTCTGCCACCGCCGACGCCTCCGCCAGGATGCGTTCCGCGTCCTCGTTGGCAGCTTCGAAGTTCAACGAATACCCGCCCACCGTCCCTGCGTCCACCAGGATGCTGCTCAGCAGACCAGAGATTTCGCCGATCTCGCTTTCCGCCTCTGGCAGCACGCCCACCAAGCCTTGCTTGACGTTGCGTATCACTGCCATGGCAGGTGTCAGGGTGACGACTATGTCACCCAGCTCGGTGATTGTGTTGAGCCTGAGCACGATCTGTTCCAGCGCGAGCTTAGCCTGCGTGACCATCTTGTTCATCTTCCTGACCTCCGCAAGCTCGTTCGCGAAGACAGACGCGTGAGGCGTGTCGTGCTTCTGTAGAGAGCCTACGACCTTGTTGAAGATCGAGTTGTCCCTCTCTCTGAGTTTGGTCGATGTGGATTCCAGCTTTGCGATCTGGACTTGGATTTGGCGTATTGCTAGGTCGAGCCTCGGCTTTAGAGGACCTGGGCTCCTGACGGAGTCGCGGACCTTCGAGCCGAATCCCTGGGTGTTCTGCTTGTCCCACTTCCCTGCGAATGCAGACATAGAGAGCTTCAAACTTCACAAGCCTCGAGCTCTGTTAATGGAGGATAGTTCAATTTACTTCACAAACAAATTAACTATTGGTCTTTGGGCGTCACTTGCCGGCGGCGCGTGGACCCTGCGGACGAGTTATAGGTCGAGCCGCCTGCTGCGTGGCAGCATTGAGAAGGGTCGCCTTCATTTCAGACGTTCACTCGAACCTGGAGGCGCTGGAGGCGGTCCTGCGGGAGATGGAAGGAGCAGAGCTCTACTGCCTTGGCGACCTGGTGGGGTACGGCGCAGACCCCAATGGCGTGGTCAAGAGACTCAGGGAGGCAGGCGTCGTTGCCGTACGGGGAAACCATGACGAGGCGGTGGTGACGGGCGATACCTCCTGGTTCAACGCGAAGGCAGCCATGGCCGCCAAGTGGACGTCGAAGATGCTCTCGGACGACAACAGAGATTACCTTCGCCGGCTCCCGCTGCAGATAAGGACGAAATTCGAGGGGACCCCCGCCTACATGACCCACGGGACCCCCGATGACAACCTTGGGGAGTATGTCGAGCCGGAGACGCACGCGGACCTCTTCGGACACTATCTCGGGAAGCTGGAGGTCCGACTGATCGGGCTGGGGCATACGCACCGCCCCTTCGTCTGGAGCGGCGAGCTCGGCACCGTCTTCAATCCTGGCTCCGTGGGGCAGCCGCGGGACGGAGACCCCAGGGCGTCATATGCCCTGGTCGATTTCGAGAACGGCGAAGTCCAGCCCCGGAGGGTCGAGTACGACGTGGAGGCAGCCGCGGCCAAGATACGGACGGCTGGGCTACCGGAGCCGCTGGCCGCCAGACTTTTTGAGGGCCGTTAGCTGCTAAGCTTAAGACGGGGAAGGGAGAGAGCAGGTGGCGCGTTGAGTGATTACAAAATCGAAACGGAAAGTTAGGCGCAGGTCACTCGATGCCAGCTACGACTGGAAGCAAATAGAATCCAGAGTCAGGGCTTTCTACGACAGGGTCGACCCGAGGGAAGCGGCGGAGAAGAAGCTCTCGAAGGCGAAGCCAGTGGGGTGGGTCGAGGGTCCGCCGACCCTGAACAACCAGCCGCACATAGGCCACATACGCGGCCGGGTCTACAAGGACCTCTGGTTCAGGTACTCGTCAATGATGGGGCGCCGCCTGGTCTTCAGGGGAGGCTGGGACACCCAAGGGCTCCCCGTGGAGCTTGACGCAGAGAAGGCTCTAGGGCTGAGCGGCAACAAGTGGGAGAACCTGGAAGCGGTGGGCGTCGAGAAGCTGGTGGAAGCCTGCAAGTCACTGATCAAGAAGTACAGGGGGCTCTGGGAAGAATCGGACAGGCTTCTGGGCCTCCACCTGGACGAGAAGCGTGCCTACATGACCTACACGGACGGATTCATCGAGAGGGAGTGGAGGTACCTCGAGACTGCCTGGGAAAGCGGGCTGCTGGGCGAGGGCTTCAAGGTGGTGCCCTACTGTCCCAGCTGCCAGACCGCTCTGAGCCACGCCGAGGTGGCGCTGGGAGGCTACGAGAAGCTCGAAGACCCCAGCCTGTACTACAAGGTGAAGGCCTCTGACGGCTCCTACCTGGTCATCTGGACGACCATGCCCTTCACCGTGGTGACCGATGAGCTGGTGGCGGTAAAGCCGGACGCCGACTACGAGCGCGCCCAGGTGGGAGACGAGACCTGGGTGGTCTGCTCCGATAGGAAGGCGCAGATGGCAAAGGACCTGGGCGTCCAATTCGGCGAGACCACCGGGAGACTCAAGGGCAAGGATCTGGAGGGAACGACGTACGTCCACCCGCTGCTCGACCAGATCCCTGGCCTGTGCGACCGGGAGTTCAAGGGGAAGATACACAAGGTGGTCTCCCAAGATTTCGTCGACACCACGACCGGGACCGGCTTGGTCCACCTGTCGCCCGCCAACGGCGAGGACGACTTCGCTGCTGCCCAGAAGCTGGGCGTCCCCGTCTTCGCGCCCTTCGACGACCAGGTTCGGTTCACCCTGGAAGCAGGGGCATTCGCCGGAATGTTCGCCAGGGACGCAGACCAGGCGGTCATCTCGCAGCTGAGGGAAAGAGGGGCGCTGGTCTTCGCGGGCAGGCTGACCCACGACTACCCCGTCTGCTGGAGGTCCGGGCACAGGATAGTATGGCTGGCGAGGAGGGAGTACTTCTACTGGATAGACAGGCTGAGGGAGAAGCTCATCAGGGCCGCCGAGAAGGTCGAGTATTATTTCGAAGCGCCGAGGAACAGGTTCCTCGAGTCAATACGAGACTCTCCGCCCTGGGCGATAACTAGGGAGAGGATCTGGGGCACGCCGCTGCCCATCTGGGTTTGCAAGGACTGCGGCAGGAAGGTCCCGGCTTTCTCCAGGAGAGAAATCGTGAGACAAGCCCTGGAGCTTCCCGACGGCCGGGACTTCGAGCTCCACAGGCCCTGGATCGACAGGATTTCCCTGAAGTGCCCCTCCTGCGGCGGGGCTGCGACCAGGGAACCATTCGTTCTGGACACCTGGCACAACAGCGGTTCGGTACCCTACTCGGCCTTCACAGACAGGGAGTACCTCGAGCTGTTCCCTGCCATGCACCTTACCGAGGGCATAGACCAGACCAGGGCCTGGGCCTACACCCTTCTCGTTCTCAACGTCTTGAAGACAGGAAAGCCCCAGGCGCCATACAAGGCGTTCCTGTTCCAAGGGCACGTGCTCGACGAGAACGGGAGCAAGATGAGCAAGAGTCTCGGCAACGCGATCTGGGGCCTTGACATGCTCAGGGGCCGTTCGGTGGACCTGACCAGGTTCTACCTGACCTGGAAGAGCGCACCCGAGGACTCGTTGAGCATGGACGTCAAGGAGATGGGAGCGCGTCCGTACCAGGTGCTCAACACGCTCTACCACCTCCATGTCTACCTGGCGCAGAACGCGCCGCTGGACGGCTTCGACGCGAGCAGGCACACCCTGAAGTGGGCCAGAAAGGAGAGACTGCTCACCACTGTGGACAGATGGCTGCTGGCAAAGCTGTCGGCTGCGGAGGATGCTGTCCTGGCCGGCTACGGCGATGCAAGGTACAACGAAGCGGCGCGGGCGCTCGACGAACTCATCATAACCCAGGCGAGCCAGGACTACGTCAGGCTGGTGAGGGGGGAGCTCTGGCGCGACGACCCGAAGGAGAGGAAGAGGAGGCTCGCCATATACGCGGTGCTAGGCCACGTTCTGGCCAGGGCAGACGCGCTGCTCCATCCGATTTCGCCTTTCGTCACCGAGTACCTCTACCAAGAAGTCTTCTCCGGGCGGACTCCCTGGAGGCAACCGTTGGTCACCCATCAATTCGCCGAAGCCGAGAGGTCAAGCGACAGCAAGGCGGAGAAGGTCGTGGGACTGGCGCTCGCAGTGGAAGAGGCGAGCAACTCGGCCAGGGTCAGGGCTAAGCTGAAGCGCCGCTGGCCGTTGCGGAGACTGGCTGTGCTTGCGCCGAGGAGCGCGCACCTGAAGGCGGCATCGCCGCTGATCGGTCAGCTCTGCAACGTAAAGGAGGTGGCGTTCATTCCGAACGCCGAATCCTTCCCCGCCACCTTCGAGCTGGTCCCCAACCGCGCGCGGATAGGAGCCCAGTTCAAAGAGAGGACGGGACCAATACTGGGGGCCCTGGGCACGATGACGGGCCAGGCTGCAGTGACCGCCTGGAGGACCGCCAAGCCCCTGAAGGTTGAGGCCGGGAACGAGTCTGTGGAGGTCCCGCTTGCGCTCTTCGACCTGACCGCCAGGCCCGCGGAAGGCTACGAGGTAGGAGAAAAGCGGGGGATATTCGTAGCGGTCGCGAAGGCGAGGGACGACGAGCTCGTCGCTGAAGGCCTCGCAAGGGACGTGGCAAGGAGGCTGCAAGCACTCAGGAAGTCGCGCGGCTACTCGCCCACGGCGATCCTGTCGCGAGCGTCCGTGGCCGGTCTGGAGGCGGACGAGGTGAAGATGCTCGAACCGCTCACGAGCGAACTGGCTTTCCTCGTCAGGGTCAAGCAGGTCGCCCTGTTCGCGGAAAGGGAGGGGCGAGCAAAGTGGACGGAAGAGGACCTTGACGGACGGCCAGTGTATCTGGACGTCTCCTAGGCCAGGCGCCTGGCGAAGGAGGCAAACCAGCGCATCCACGACGGAAGAAGCGTCTCGACGAAGTCGACATCGGACTTTGTGAAGGCGTGGAGCAATCTCATGGCGACCACGTACACCGACAGCCCGACCGGAATCATGACCACGGTGGCCGCGACCGTCCCGGCCCTGCCGAGGGGAAGCATCTGTGTCGAAAGTTCGAGAATGGCGAAGACCACCACGGCCATGAGGGCGGAAGAACCCAAGGACTTGACCAGGGCCGGCCAGTCGACTACGAGCATGCCGACGCGCCTGACGAAGAACGCGATCAGGCCGAGCATCACGAAGAGCATCGCCGACCTTCCGAGCGCTATCCCCATCAACCCTAGGTAGGGGACCGTGGTCAGAGCGATGACGACCAGGACCGCCAGTCCTACGATGCTGCTGAGCGTGAAGTGATGGGCCCTGTCGTCCACCAGGAGTATCGAGGCGTAGACCGAGGTCACGGCCGTGAGCGCGATCGAGAGGGAAATTGCGGCCATCAGGGGAGCGCCAGCGACATAGGAGTCGCCGAATATGCGCAGAAGGAAGGGAGAGACCGCGGCCAGCCCGAACCCCATGGGCGAGGCTGCCAGCGTGATGTACCGGGTGTAGTTCTTCAAGGTCTGCCGCTTCTTGTCGGCCGAATCGTAACCGCTGAGCGCGGGCACCAGCACGTTCGTCGCGGCGTTGGGCGCGAACGAGGCGAGCGCAGCCCCGACCGCAGCGACGTTGTAGAGCGCCAGGTTGCCAAGCCCCTGCGAGAGGAAGGCAAGGAGCTTGTCCGTCTGTGAGACACCCAGCCCCACGATCGCGGCCACGAAGACCGACGCCATGTACGAGACGACGGGGCGGAGAGGTATGCTGCTCCGGGCCGCGGCCTGAACGATTCTGAAGGATGTGCCGTTGGCAATCAGAGCCATGGTCAGGTCACCGAAAAGGAACCCGATGAAGACCCCCGATGGCCCGTAGCCGCCTATGAGGAGAATCGACGCGAAGAGGTAGCGAAGCACGCTCGAAGTCACCATCAGCTTGCCCGCGGTCGTCGCCCTCCCTGAGCCCAGCAGCGAGTAGCCGCCGAGCTGGGCGAAAGAGTAGGCCACCGAATCGAGAGCGGCGAACAGGACAGGCCCGGTTTGCAGCGAGCCGGCGACAGCACCGGCTACCGGCGGGTATGACAGGAAGACGGCGATGAAGGACGATATCGTTGCGCACAGGACGAGCGAGAGAAGATAGACCCTGCGCGCCGAACCCTGACCGCCCAGGTACTGGGTGATGAACCGCGTCACAGCTGGGGGTGTCGCGGACATGCCAGTCCCGCTAAGGGGGAGCGCCAGCACAGAGATCGTCGCTACGCCTACGACGACCACATTCAGCAGGGAAACCAGGCCGACCTCGGCGAGCGAGACGTAGTTTGTCAGAAGGACGAGGTAGAGCGTGTTGAGAAGTAGTGTGATTATGTTCGCGGCGTAGAGCGCCGCCGCGCCCCGGGCAACGCTCGCTTCTGATTGCATCGGGTTTGGACGTGACGAGCCCGCCATGGCCTATTTAACAGGGTTAGCGCTCCGAAGCGTATTCGTGGAGCGTGCTCTGGTCCGAATCGAGCGTCCTCGCCGTGAAGCCCCGGACGCGCAGCTGCTCGGCGAACTCTTCTGCAAAGCCGTGGGTCGTGTAGACGACCTCGGGTGAGACCTCGGTCGCGAGCTTGAGGAGCTCAGAGTAGTCGCAATGGTCGCTGAGTGGGAAGGAAGCATCAGCTCCCAGCGAGCGTGAGTAGGAGCCGTTCAAGGCCCAGCCGCTGAAGGCTATTGTCACGGCGCCGTGACGCTTCTTCACCTGCGACATGAACCCGTTCCTGCTCGACATCATGGGCGCGATCATCATCCATGGCCCAGGGGGAAGACCGTCGCCGTCCTTCTCGGGGTCGAACTTGATGCCTTCCTTGAGGTTGACCCCGTGTCTTGTGTGGACCTCGTTCATGGCCGCGACCCTTTCGTGCACATAGAGCGGCCCCCAGCTCGAGAAGAAGTAGGAGAGGAGCTGGGCTTTGCCCAGAGGGTAGCCCATCAGGATCACAGGTTTGCCCCTGTGATACAGGTCGCCTATGAGGTCGTTGACCTCGCTGACCAGCTTCGCGGTCGGGGGGAACTCGTACTCCGGGCTGCCGTAGGTCGTCTCCATTATGAGAGTCTTAGCGTGTTTCGTCCTGCATGTGCCCAGAAATCCGCGGGCCCTTCCCGAAGCGTCTCCTGTGTAGTAGACCTCGTCTTCAATCAGGATTGCCCTTGACCCGAGGATGTGGCCTGAATCGAGCAGCTCGACGCCGTCCGCCTCGTCGACGGTCCGGCCAAGGTCGTAGCCGCGTGCCAGCGCCAGCTCCCTCGTCTCCTGAGATGAGATCACCTTCTCTCCAGCGGAGGGGTTGTGCATGTGGTCTACGTGAGCGTGGGAAACGAAGACGTAGTCCGCCTTGCGAGGACTCGAAGGGTCGAGGAAGAAGCGCCTGCCCCCGAGGTCAACCTGGATACCGTCCTTGAAGGAGACGCGAGCGCCCGGCAAGGTTCGTGCGAGCTTCACGGCTTGGATTAAGAACCTGTCGAGACTCGGAAGGCGCCCCAATCCAGGGGGCTCAGCATGACCTCGAAGGTCATTGGCGAGAGGACACGGACGGGGCCCACGTCGGTCCAAGCGCCGCTGTCAACGTCGAGCTTCTGCAACTTGACGCTCAGGTGCCTGGAAAGCGAAGGGTCACGCGGCTTGAAGGACACGCTGGTCTTGACCGTCGACTCGGAGGCGTTCCCCACGCAGACCACCTGCCCCGGCGAGTAGAATGACGCGGCCGACACCGCTTGCTCCTCGGCAGACGCCCGGTCGGAACCAGAGAAGCGCCATCCCTTCTCGACCTTGCAATCGGGCAGGCCGACGAAGACGTATGGAGTCACGTAGGCCCTCCCGAGGAAGACCGAGGTCCTCCTCCCAGCGTACAGCCCTGAGATGAGCATCCACTTCAGGCGCGATGTCCGACTCGGTCTGAACTCCAGTCCCCTCTGGCCAACTTCCAATCCAAGCTCGCAGCCTATGATGGCCTCGATGAATCGCGAAGCTGATACTGGGTCGCTGCCTGGGCCATGAGCTTCGCGCCTCTGTGGGTCAATCCAGTATGGGAACTCGCCGGGCGCCCCTCCCAGCTTCGGCGATTCTGTCACGGGAAGGCGAGATATCGATTCAAGCTCTATGCTGCCTATGCCAGCCAACCCCGCCCTGTAGGCTGCGATGGCGTGTGCCAGGGCTGCCCTGGTCCAGTAGCCGCCCAACTGACCCTCACCGTAGCTGGGATTGAAGTACGTCCTGTTGGAGGTAGGGATAGTCCTCGGGCCCCAACCGCATTCAAAGTCCTTCTCGAGCAGCCGCCGAATGACGTAGGAGACGGGTTCTGCGCCGGGTGAACGCCTGTAGCAGGCCACCGCTTGGTCGACGCTCTCCTCCGTTCGAAGGCCGTCCCCTTCCCGGCAGAGCGAAAGGACTCCCCGCTCGTCGACCTGCCTGTCCTTGACCGACTGGACTATGACCCTGGATGACTCCTCCCATCGGGCGGACTCCTCCTTCTTCTCCAGCCGCGCCGCAAGGGATGCAGCCATGCTGAGCCCGGAAGCCACGGAGAGTGACACTTCGGGAATCTCGCCCGCTGGGTAGCCCCTGCCTATCCGGCGCCTCCACCCCTGCGGGAGCGACCCGTCGGTCTTCACAGATCCGCTGGGAGCGGAGACGACAAGGCGCGCAGCCAGTCTTCGGGCATTGGAGTAGACCGACCTGGCATACTTCTTCTCTTGCGAGAGCAGACCCATGACGCACAGCCCTTCGAGCAACAGCGAAGTCTCGAGGATTCCGGGCCTGGTGGGGTCCGAGGAATGCCCCACGGAACCATCCTTGGAGGTTGCGGCCTTGGCGAGGTCGGTTATCGCTCTGGCAGAGTCTGGGTCCACGAAAGAGAGGGACCGGAGGACTTCGTAGCGGTCCAGCGCGTCTGCTTCGTAACTGACGCCTTCGAGGGCCGAGACGGCCCACTTGGCCGCGCTTGTGACGTCGGACGACGAACAGGACAGGTCGAATTCCGGACCTTTGTCGGCCAAACCGGAATCGGACAGCCTGCTGAAACTCGAGAGTGCTCTTTCCAGACTGGAAGGGTCGTATACCGCCAGCATGGTGAGCCCCACTGAGGAGCCTGCCGGTATCTCCATGTCGTGCTGGGCGAGGACCATCACCTGGCCTGACATTCCTGCGGTCTGCTCTGGTATTTCGCCTGCGGCGAGGAGCTCGGCGGCTTTTCCCCTGTCTGTCGTCATGTAGTGCAGGCGCGGACCGGGTCTGGATCCCAGTATACGCGCCGAAGGCGGGGTCGATACCTCGTCCATGGCCACGTGGGTGGACCTGTTGAAGGCATTCACCCCGAGAGAGCCCCAGGGGAATCGGCCTTCCCTGAAGTTCGCCGCCGTGGGGTCTTGGAGCGCTACCAGCCTCAATTTGGCAGGGGCGGCTCCGGCGTTCTTCACAGAAACCGCCCTGAAGTAGCCTTCTACGGGAGCGGGTAGGATCCCTATCTTCTGGGACACCTCCAAAGACTCGAAAATCGAGGCTGAAACCGATGCGAGAGAAGGCGAAAGGCCCACCCTCCAGTCGATGCGCTGCGCCTGCGTGAGCATACCAGCCCGGCTCCTGTATAGCGAGAGCTGTTCCCTTCCAAAGAGGAGCCTCCCCTCACTCGCCGATTCGAGGAACCGCACCGACCCATCGGGCTCAAGCGAAAGTCTCAGGTTGCGGCGCTTGAGCGTGAGCGGCACCTTCAGCGAAGACGCCCGGTATTCCTCCATGGGTTGCTCGTGAGCCTCCGTAGTCGCGCCCATTGATACAGACAGCGCCTGGTGCGGCAATAAGAGCGGTTAATCTACCTAAATTGAGCTAGTGGCTCTCTCCCATTAACTCGTGATGCGCTTCTTCCAGACAGTGCCCCTCGGCGTGTCCTCGACCACGATGCCCTTTTTCAACAACTCGGCCCTCAACTGGTCAGATTTCTGATAGTCACCGGCGCGCCTGGCCATTTCCCTCGTCTCGATCATCACCCTCAACTCCTCGGGCAGCGGTCCCTCCTCGAAATCCATGACCCCCAGCACCGAGTCAACCCGGCGAAGAGCTGAGATTGTCTCGCCTGCGGCGCCCTCGCCGATTCGCGCCTCGTCGATGAGAGCGTTGGTCCCCTTCGCGAACGTGAAGACCGCCGCGAGTGCCTTGGGGGTGTTCAGGTCGTCATCCATCGCCTTCGAGAAGCCCGCCAGGAGATTGGACGAGAGGCCCTTCCCCTTTGGACCTCCCTTCACCGACCTCAGTCTCGAGATGAGGTCCTGAAGCCGCTTTCGTTGGGCCTCTGCCTGATCGAGTTGGGCTTCGGTGAAGTCTAGCGCGTCCCTGTATCTGGAGCCCAGGAGGAACAGCCGGATGGTGAGCGGGTTCCTTCCTTGCTTCACAAGGTCGCGCAGGTAGACCACGTTGCCCACTGACTTGTGCATCTCCTCGCCTCGGAAGTGCAAGTGCTCAGAGTGGAGCCAGTACTTCACGAACCTCTTGCCCGTAGCGGCCTCCGACTGCGCAATCTCGTTTTCGTGATGAGGAAACTTGTTGTCCATGCCACCGGTGTGGATGTCGAATGACTCGCCGAGATACTTCATTGACATCGCCGAGCACTCGATGTGCCAGCCCGGCCTCCCCTTGCCCAACTCAGTCTCCCAGTAGACCTCGGCGTCCCCCTCGTCCCAAGCCTTCCAGAGGGCGAAATCGTTCGCTTCCTCC
Source organism: uncultured Nitrosopumilales archaeon (assembly GCA_964513805.1). GTDB lineage: Archaea > Thermoproteota > Nitrososphaeria > Nitrososphaerales > Gagatemarchaeaceae > DASPPF01. The sequence continues at coordinate 18,994 of CAZENV010000010.1, read as the reverse complement.
TTTTCATAGTGGTCCTGAGCTACCCGAGCTCCCGCCTTCAGCTCCGAAGGCTTGATCCCTGCCAGTCTACCGTATCTCTTGAACTTGGAAACGGCGAAGTAGGTAGAGCCATCGTCAGCCTTGTAGGCGAAGCCCTTCCGCATCAGTCTCTTGATGAGCGTGACCATCTCGGGGATGTTCTCGGTGGCCCGGGGGTATGCCTCTGCTCTCTCGACCCCGAGCGCCAGCAAGTCTTCCAGGAATGCCTTCTCGTAGAACTCCGCCAGTTCCTTCCTGCTCTTCTGGAATTGCTTCATTCCCTTGATTATCTTGTCCTCGACGTCCGTGATGTTCATCACCTGCTTGACCCTGAACCCCTTGAACTTGAGGTACCGCCTCAGCAGGTCCTCGAAGACATAGGTCCTGAAGTTTCCAATGTGCGCGTAGTTCCACACTGTGGGGCCGCAGGTGTACATCCTCACCGTCCTGCCCCGGAGAGGCTTGAAGGCCATCTTCTTCCTCCCCATGCTGTTGTAAAGCTTCAGAACCATTAGGGCGCGCACTCTCCGCTCAGCAATTGAAAATAAAAATGAGATGGGAGAGTAAGAATCTACAGCTTGCCTATCCTGTAGATGGGTTTGCCGCACGAGGCGCAGATGCCCTTGACGGCCGGGCGTCCGTTCTTCAGCTTGATCTGCTTGGGATTCTTAATCTCCCTGTTCTTCTTCTTCTCGTATACGCAGTAACCTGTTACCACTGCGAACTTCCTCGCGCCGAACGGAGCAGTTTTGTTATATAAACCTGAGCCGAAACGGCTCAAATCGGGACAATCCGACGAAGCAGACATGAAAGAAAGCCGTTAGCCTGTGTAGTGGCAACCTATCAAGGTCAAGCGCCCGCTGATTCTCGCGAAAAGGTCTGAAAACGGCCTCGTCTACCGTCGGAAATCTCCTATTTTCGGAATCAAAGCAGGCATCTCGCGGTTTCGGCCCGTGAAGGTCGTGAGGGGCGCAGGGGCCGGGCGACCCTCTGACTCGGCCGCGGCGCAAGTCTCAGTTCTAATACGGCGTCAAACGCGAGCCACCCTCTCGACCCTTGGCTGAGCAGTCTCGGTTCCGGTTGGCTCTCGCGGCGCTGATCGCGATGCGGATCGTGTATGCGATCAACTGGCTCAACATTGGGGCCATCTACTACGCCATGGAACTTGACCTCGGGTCCGGCGTCGTCGGACTGGGCACTCTGACCTCGAGCTTCTACCTCGGAATCGGCATCTTCCAAGTCCCAGGCGGCATCATGGCCGCGAAGTGGGGGCCGAAGAAGATAGTCATCCTGGGGACGTTGCTCTCGTCTGCTAGCGCCTTCGCGACGGGCTTCGCACACGACATATTCACCGTCGCGGCCCTGAGGTTCGTCGTCGGCGGAGGGATGGCGTTTGTCTTTGCTCCCGCCATAATCATCATAGCGCGGCTCCTCACAGACCGGAGGTCCGGTCTGGGCATCGGGATGTTCAACTCGATGTTCGATGTGGGCGGCATCTTCGCGCTCTTCCTCTGGGCGGTGATAGCGGGCATCACCGGCTGGAGACCCAGCGTGGAGCTGAGCGGCGGGTTGGGAATCCTCTCCGGCCTTGCTCTGCTGCCCGCGGTCCCTGCCGACCCGCCCAACCTCAAGTTCAAGTTTGCAGGCTCGGAACTGAAGAAGGTACTGTCAGACTCCCGGCTGCTGATCATCGGGCTGGGGATGCTCGCCGTGGATGTCGGCAACGTTATTGTCTCGAGCTTCATGGAGTACTACCTGATCGCGGTCTTCGGCCTTTCCTCGGCCACGGCCGGGACGGTCGCAAGCTTGATCGTCGCGATACCCATCTTCACGGCCATCTATGCCGGCAGGACCTACGACAGGATGAAGCGCCCGAGGTTACTGATGCTCAGCAGCAACGTAGTCCTGGCTGCGAGCCTTGTCCTCGCGGCTTTCCCCTCTGTGACCGCAGCCATAGTCTGCACGGCACTCTCCGGCCTCTTCTCTGGCTTCGGCTTCACCGTGGGCTTCGCAGCGGCCAAGGACTACAACAGGGCTCCGAGGGAATACGACAGCCTCGCCGTGGCTTGGGTGAACTGCATCTCCCTGTTCGGCGCCTTTGTCCCGCCGCTGGTATTCTCCTTCGCGGTAGATTCGTCAGGCTACCCTGCCGCGTGGATGGTGGCGGCAGTAATGACTTTGGTGCTGACGGTCCCTCTCCTCTTCCTCAGGGAAACGAGGGCTACAGCGGAGTAGCGACAATTTCGTCGCCCTTCTTGACTTGGACGTCCAGACCAGCGATGCCGATCTCCTTTATCTCTGGGACGGGTATCCCCAGCCCCTCGATCTTTGACCTGTGGCGCGAGATGGCTTTCATCCAGTTGTCCTTCCGCTCCTCTACCTTGGGCACCCCCAGCCCAGATTTGTAGGCCAGGTGCTCCAGCTTCTGGTCATACTCGAAGAAATCGGAAGGGAGCTTCCAGAAGTCCTCCATGGGCTTGAAGAGGAGGGGCGAGAGATAGATGAATCCGTGCTTCAGCTGCCGCGAGACCATGGCCTTGTCCTCCTTGTTCAGCCTCTCCGAAAGCCGCTCGAGCATGGCCAGCGTCCCTGTCAGATGGCGCGATTCGTCGCGCGTGATGTTCCTGAAGGAGGTTGAGTAGACCTTGTTGGTCGAGAGCTCGCCGACTTCTTTGAAGATCAGTTGCGCGCCTATCTCGGCGAAGAAGAAGCTTGAGAATATCAGCTCGAGGGGATACTTCCCCCAGGCCGACTGGAAGGCTGTCCAGTATCGCTTCCCGTTGTCGTAGAGCGCGTTGATGTTCCTGAGCGCCTTCTCTTCAAGGGTGCTGCTGGGCTTGAATCTGTAGGGGAAGTTCGGGCAGACCCTCCCGCAGGCCCGCCTGCACACCTCGTCATGCCTGCATTCGTCGAAGGCGACCGCGGACAGGAACTTCTTGGTCGGGTCCTCGAAGCCGTGGGTCGCCGCCTGAACGGCTGCCTGGCCGAAGGCGCCTATCCCTGACTTCTCGAAGAGGGCGAGCTTCGAGAGCCAGTATGCCTGGGCCACGGCCTCGTCAGGGGTGAAATTGCTCGAGTCGCACTCGTCCCAGGGAAGGTCCACCGGGCTCCAGTTCTGCGGGAACCAGAGCTCGTAGGTCTTCAGGAGAGTCTCGGAGACGACGTCCCAATTACCGGGGAACACATTCGGCTCCTCTCCGCTCTTCTCCATCCTCAATCGCCCCTGTTAGCCCCGTCTCCGATAATAAAGTTCCGCGCCAGCTCAGCCTGGCTGTTTGACGACAACGGTCCCCTTCATCCAGCTGTGATAGACGCAGACGTAGGTGTAGGTTCCGGGCGCAGTAAACGTGTGCGTGAAGCTGCCCCCGGGGGCGACGTTCCCCGAGTCGAACGACTTGTCTGTGGCTGTCACAGTGTGGATCGACTGGTCGTTGTTGACCCAGGTGACAGTGTTGTTGACGCCGATGACCACGGTGATGAGCGGCGGCGAGTAGTTCAGGGTGTTCGAGCTCCCGACTCCGGCAGGCATGGTTACCGTCACTGCGGGCGGCGCGCTGCTTGCAGCCTTCACCACAATCCTGGCCTGCATCCACGCAGGGTGAAGGGAGCAGAAGTAGAGATAGGTCCCTGGCACAGTCAGCGTCACGTTGAACTTCGCCCCCGCCGCGAGTATCGGGGAAGAGAACGACGCGGCGCCCGCGGGAACCTGTTTCGAGACCACGGTGTGCGACGCCGTGTCCTCGTTGGTCCACACGACCGTGTTGTTCACACCGACCACCACCGTGGCGTTGGCCGGCGAGAAATCGAGGGCGGTGTTGCTTCCCACCCCGCTGGGCATTATGATGGAAGCGACGCCCGCCTGGGAACTGGTCTGCTGCGGGGTGGTGGCCAGAGGAGGCTGCAGCCTGAAGACGAACACCGACGCCACAAGCAGGCCCACTATGATCATGAAGGCGCCGACGCCGTAGAGGAAGGTTGTCGGGACGCGCCCCTCGTCTTCTGGATCTACTTGCACCCACCCATCACCCTAGAGAGGAGATCATGGCTATGAGCAGCGCGGAAAGGAACATGATCGGCACCAGCGCGAACAGTCGTACCGCGCCCGGCTCGTTCCTGAGGTCCATGTAGAAGATCACGATTGCGACCGCCTGGCTTGCCGCGAGGACACCGACCACTGCCGACTTTGTGAAGAAGTCCGTAATTGCGTAGGAGGCTTCGACCTCGGCGAGGACGGCCAGCACCATGTACGCCCAGACTCCCAGGAAAGCTGTTTGTCTCATGTCTGTGGCCTCAAATCAAGTAGAAGAGGACGAACACGAAGCACCAGACTATGTCCACGAACGCCCAATAGAGGCCGAAGTTCTCCACGGCTTCGTGATGTTCCTTTGAGTAGCGTCCACCCATTGTTTTCTTCATCAGGTAGACCATTACAAGAAGCCCGGCGACGACGTGGGCGCCGTGCAGTCCGACGATGACGTAGTAAGAGCTCGCGGCCACAGCCATGATGGGGTTGGAAGCTGTGAGGACGAAGCCGCTGGAGGCCAGGTTGGACCACTCCGAAAGCTTGATGCCCATGAAAACGGAACCCAGGACAAACGTCGCTGCGAGCCAGGTGAGGAGCCTCTTCTGGTCGCCGTTGCGGATGGCGTCGATTGCCATGACCATGGTCAGGCCGCTCGAGACCAGAATTATCGTGTTGAGGGTTCCCAGGGGTATGTCGTGAATGGATGCCGGCGAGGGCCATCCAGGTTCCGCCGCCCTCATGAAGATGTAGGCGCCCAGGAAGCTTCCGAACAGCACGATTTCTGACGACAGGAACACCCACACCCCGAACTTCATCTTGGGGACTCCGCCGAACGGCCATCTGTCGCCCTCGGCATCCGGGGGCATGTGGAACCTGTCGTGGTAGTCGTCGCGAGCCCAGCCAATCAGCGAGTAGAGCACGACGAGGCCTCCGAGAACCATTGCCCCCAGTCCAGCCACGTCGGGATAGAACGCGGCGCCCAGCAGGAAGAACATGCCTCCGAAGGAGGCCTCCAACGGCCTGCTGCTGAGATGGGGACCGTGATGTTCGGCGCCCTGAGCTGCGATGCCGCCTTGCGGAGGAGAAGCGGCGGCCAGCTGGCCGATCCAGCCTCCAGCCGGCGCCTGTTCGCCACTGCCCACCGCAGGCGAGCTCCCCGACGAGGGTGAGGACCACTCAAGGTCCTGCGAGCCCCAGGGGTTCGCCGGCGCCAGTGGCCCCCTGAACCAGGTGTAGAGCAGGTTTGCCGCAAGAATTATCTGCGCCCCGGCAAAGATGAACGCACCCACGCTTGCCAGCCCGTTGAGCAGCGGCCAGTTTCCGAGGTTCTGATAGGTGAAGATGCGACGAGGCATGTCGACAAGCAGGTTCATGGGAAAGTATAGTACGTTGAAGCCGATGAAGGAGATGAGGAAGTGTACCTTCCCCCACCTCTCGTTGTACATCCTGCCGGTCATCTTCGGCAGCCAGTAGTAAACGCCTGCGATGATTCCGAAGATGGCAGCCCCTACCATGACGTAGTGGAAGTGGGCGACCACGAAGTAGGAGCCCCGGAACACCCTGTCCAGCACCGGCGATGAGAGGAAGACGCCCGTGATGCCGCCGACGATGAACAGCACGACGGCTCCGATGCAGAAGAGCATGGGGGTCGGGAATCTCACTCTTCCCCTGACCAGCGACTCCACGAATGACAGCGTGATCACGTCGAAGGGGATTGAGATGGCGATGGTCGAAATGCTGAAGGCACCCTGGAGGTCCACCGGGATTCCGGTAAGGAACATGTGGTGCATCCAGACGCCGAAGCTCAGCGGAAGGACTATGAGCGCGGTGGCGATCAGTATGGCGTTCTTGGCCGCCAGCGGTCTCCCGGTGAAGTTGGGCAGGAGGTTGGCGACGATGCCGAACCCTGGGAGCAGCACGATGTACACCTCCGGGTGGCCGAAGAACCAGAACAGCTGGTCCCACAGGATTGAAGGTTGGATGAATGGGCTCGAGAAGAACGAGGTCCCGAGGATTCTGTCGGCGGAAGCGAGCGTGAATGCAGCTATGAGCGTCGGGAACGCGAAGAGCATCGCGACTATGGTGAAGAACATGAACCATGTGAACATCGGGAGCTTCGCCAGCGTCACACCCGGACCCCTCATCCAGAGGACTGTGACCAGGATGTTCACGCTGCCGAGAGTCACTGACGCAGCCAGCAGGACCAGTCCGAGGTAGACCAGGGTCGGCCCGGGTCCTGGCTCGAATCCAGGAGTGGCGAGGGGCTGATAGGTCGTCCAACCGGCGTTCGCAGAGCCGCCTGGAACGAAGAAGCTGAGGGCGGCGAGGATTCCGCCTGCCAGATAGAGCCAGTAGCTCGTCGCGTTGAGCCGCGGGAAGGCCAGGTCACTGGCGCCAATCTGAAGGGGCAGGAAGTAGTTCGCCAGCCCAATGGCGATCGGGGAAAGGAACCAGAAGATCATGATGAGCCCGTGCATCGTCACGGCCTGATTGTAGTAGACAGCGCTCAGGAAGCTGTTGTTGGGGACAGACAGCTGGACGCGCATCATCAGCGCGAGGATGGCGCCTATCACGCCGAAGTAGAGGGAGGTGAAGAAGTAGAGCAGCCCGATGTCCTTGTGGTTGGTCGTGAAGAGCCAGCGGCTGTACCAGGACGCCACTATGCAGCCCCCGCCGTTCCGCCGAACTGCGCCTGCCAGGTGGCCGAGTCAACAACGGAAAGGTTCCCGACCATGAAGGCATGCCCCACCCCGCAGAGCTCGAAGCACCTGATGGCATAGGGGAACGTCCCCGTCTGGGTGGCTTCGAACCACATCTGGTTGAACCTGCCGGGTATGGCGTCTTCCTTCTCGCCGAACATGGTGATTCCCAGGGAGTGGAACACGTCTCTGCTGGTTATGTTCAGGACAACGATCTTCCCCGCCGGGAGGGTCAGAGGCTGGTCGAGGGTCGTAACTGCGAACTTGCCGTTGGGGTAGGTGAAGTTCCAGCCCCATTGGAAGCCCACGACCTTGATGTGGACGCAGGAGCTCGGGACCTGGGTGCATTGGCTCGGAATCTCGATGTTGGAGAAACTCGCGAACGTCTGGTACTCCGCGGCGCTGAGTATGCTGAGGCTGATGAGCGCGGTGAGGAGCACTATCTTCCAGCCCTCGGTCTTGTGGTGAATCGGGGTGTTGTCCGAACCCTTCTGCCTGTAGCGTATCATGAAGAAGGCCAGCATGCTGATCACGACGATTGCAGCGCCAGCCCCGAAGAACAAGTACCAGTTGAACAGGAAGTTCAGAGTCGCTGTTGTGGGTGGCACCGTTTGCAGGAATCCCATAAGCATTAGGACGTGCGCGGCGATTCCGAGGTAAAGCGGTTATAAGCTTTAGCGGCCTCACATTGAAAGGGAGCCGGGGGAGGCTTCCATTCCGTCGGGCCGTCGGCGGCTGGCCGAACTAATTAGGGAAACGCCACGCCTGCATTGAACGCATAATTACTGCAAAGGGGCGAGCACCATTAGTGGTGGGTTGGCGGAGCGGTTACGCGTGCGCCTGCAGTGGGCAACGCCAGTGAGCGCATTCACGTGGGTCCGAATCCCACACCCACCTGTCCCGCACAGGGAAGAGTGATCCTCTCGGTCACCTGTCGCGACTTCCGCACCAATCTGTCGAGGGAATCGATCTTCCTGACCAGAGTGAAACCCACGGACTCGGCGAACTTGGGAACGCTTCTGTTTCTGACTCGCAAGACGTAGTTCTGAAGGTTCACAGTCACAAGTCTTCCTCTAATCAGTTTCCTCATTCCAGGCGGAGGCCCATGCGGGAGAGGTCCTGTTGTCTCTATCCCGAAGCACGTCTCCAGGAGATGCTGAACATACGTCAAGACATCATGATGGCCGTTTGAGACCGTGAGACTGGCATCAGAAACGCCACCCTCAGAATCGAAGAACCCACGGAGAAACGCCGCAGCACATCTTGTGCAGTGTTCTATGAATTCCTTGAACTGACCCAACCCACCTTCCAAGAACCTGTACAGCATGATGCTCCCGATCGTCGTACACCAAAGTCTTCGCCTCTTATACCACCAGACCTTGAACGATTTGCAATTCAGAACGGCAGCAGCGCATCTTGAAAACTCGGCTGCAAACTCCCTGTCTGTGACCAGATGCTTGATCATGTAGTTGTGCTGCCACGTACCTTTGCTTTGGGTAGCATCGCCCAGCTTTGCTCCCAGAAGATAGGCGAGTTCTGGGATGGGGTTGCCTCCAAACCGGTGCACCCGGCCATAGGGACTTGCGCCTCTCTCTGTCTAGTTCACCACCTGATGATGGTCTAGGCTTACGCCGAGGCGTTCTTGCATTTCCCGGACGATTTCCCCCTCCTCAGTCCGTCTCTGAAGAGCCTCGCCACTTCCTCGTACAGCCGGATCCGTTCCTTCAAAGGACGCGTCACCCGATCAGTCGTGCGTCTGCGCGAAACCGCTTCTGACTATTGTTCGAAGGGATTTAGTCCCCTACACGAAGATTGCGAACAGGACCACGGCAGAAACGAAGACTATCGAAATGGTGTTCAGGACCTTGATCAGGGAATTGATGGCCGGGCCGGCGGTGTCCTTGAACGGGTCGCCTACGGTGTCGCCCATGACCGCAGCCTGGTGCGCGGGCGACTTCTTACCGCCGTACTGTCCAGTCTCGATGAACTTCTTTGCGTTGTCCCAGGCGGCTCCGCCGTTGGTCATCAGGAAGGCAAGGAAGACGCCCGAAACGACGCTGCCTATCAGCAGGCCCCCGAGGGCCACAGGGCCCAGGAGGAAGCCGACCAGCAGAGGGGTGACGATCGCCAGGGCGCCGGGCTTCGCGAGTTCCCGGATCGCCGCCGACGTGCTGATGTCTACACATTTCGCGTAGTCCGGCTTGGCCGTGCCCTCCATGATGCCAGGTATCTCCTTGAACTGGCGTCTCACCTCGTTGACCATCTTGAAGGCCGCCCTCTGAACGGCGCCGATGAGGAAGCTCGAGAAGTAGAACGGCAGCAGGCTGCCGATGAAGAGCCCTATCACGACGTGAGGGTCGGTGAGCGTGAATGAGACCGCCCCCCCGACGGGAAGCCCGTACTTTGCGAACAGGGGATGGGAAGGATTGGACACCACCGTGTTGACCTCCGACTGGAAAGCCTCGAAGATGGAGACCGCGGCCAGCGCAGCAGACATCACTGCGAACGCCTTCGTGGTGGCCTTGGTCGTGTTCCCGACGGCGTCCAGTTCGTCGGTGACCTTCCGCACGCTCTCGTCCAGTCCAGCCATCTCGACAATGCCGTTGGCGTTGTCAGTGATCGGCCCGAAGGAATCGATCGACATGATGATGCCTGTCAGGGAGAGCATCGACATGGTTGCAATGGCGGTGCTGTAGACACCAATCAGCTGGCTGCCTCCGGAACCTGCGTAGCCCAGATAGTAAGAGGCCAGTATGGCAACGACCAGGACCACCGCCGACGGCGCCGTGCTGGTCAATCCGGTTGTGTAACCCGCGAGGAAGTTGGTGGCTGCGCCCGTCTGGCTCGCCTTCGCTATTTCCCTCACGGGCTTGTACACGTAGGACGTGAAGTAGTTGGCGACGTTCTCGATGACCACCACGACCACCACCCCGACGATCGCGCTCGCGAACAGATAATAGCCGAGGGTGGAACCGCCGAAGATGTTCTGCCCGAGCACGAAGTCGATGGCTATGGTGATGACGGCTCCAATCAAGAGCGCTACGTTCAGCGCCTGCAGCGGGTTGGCTTTGATCGAACTCCGGATGTAGAGCCCGCCGACGATCGCCCCGACGATTCCCGACGAGCCGAGGGCCAGCGGATAGAGCAGAAGCTGATTCGAGCTGATGACCGACAGCAGGCCTGACGAGATTCCAAGAGAGCCCCTGTCCAGGAAGATGAGCGCGCCGAGGATCATCGCGGCGATTGCTGTGACGACGTAGGACTCGTACACGTCTGCGCCCATTCCTGCGCAGTCACCGACGTTGTCACCCACGTTGTCTGCGATTACGGCAGGGTTCCGCGGGTCGTCCTCAGGGATTCCAGCTTCGACCTTCCCGACCAGGTCTGCGCCCACGTCGGCAGCCTTGGTGTAGATTCCGCCCGACACCCTCATGAACATGGCTATGAGAGAGGCGCCGAAACCCAGCCCCGCGAGCGTGGCAGGAGATGATGCGATGGTGTTGCCGAAGGCAAGGTAGAACAGCGACAGGCCGAACAAGTCGAACCCCACTACCGTCATTCCCATCACCCCTCCTCCCCTGAAAGAGAGCAGCAGTGCGCTTCCTAGCCCCTTCTTCGCAGCTTCTGCCGTCCGGGAGCTCGTCCTCACAGTGACAGCCATGCCCACGTAACCGGCGACTGCGGAGAGGGTGGCGCCCAGGGCGAAGCCTGCTGCAGTCGCCCCGCCGGTGCCGTTCGGGTAGTCGATCAGTCCGAAGATCAGCAGTACAATCGCAGAGGCAATCGGGGCGATGACCTTGTACTCGCGGCTGAGAAAGGCGCCCGCACCCTGCCTCACCGCGTCGGCGATCTCTACCATCCTGTCGTTCCCGCGGTTCTGCCTCCTCAGGTAGACCCAGAGGACGAGGGCGTAGAGCAGGGCGACAACTGAGACCCCAAAAGCCAGAACTGCGAAGTCCGCAGACAAACTTCTGGTGTCCGCCGCCACGTTCGTTTTATAAGCTATTCGAGAATCGAACGTTCAGCCGCGCGTTCTCGCCTTCTTGGCCCGCAAGTAGGAGACCAGGAAGGGGAGGATGGTCGTGACTTCGCCGTTCACGGTTACTTGGCTCGCCTTCTCTTTGACCTTGCCCCAAGATACAGCCTCCCTGACCTGGGCGCCACTCAGAGAGCCGTCGTACTCATCGGCCGTTGTGACATAGCAGGCGTAGTCCAGCCCGCCGCGAAACATGTTCCACCAGATGGTGTGGTGTTTGGAGATCCCACCCCCGAGGACGAGAGCGCCCGTCTTCTTCGACTCTGAAACGATGTCTGACAGCCTGCGCTCGTCGCCCAGCAGGTCCACCTTGAAATCCCTGTGGCTCTCCGAGAAGAGCCAGAGCTGGCTTCCGACGGCGCCGTCGGTGATCCCGGGCACGAACACCGGCACGCCTTTCTTCTGCGCCCAATAGAGGAGAGAGTCGGATGAGCCGAGGTCCTTTCCAATCTCCGAACACAGCCTCTCCGAAGTGACCGAGCGCATCCCGCCAGCGTAAAGTCGGGCGAGGAGACGCTGCATCCTTGCCTCTATCAGGGGACCGTAGTTGTCCAGAGGTATCAGCAGGTTGCCCAGCCTGTGAAAGCCAGACCTGTGCAGCATGGCATCGTCCATCTCGAAGCTCCCGTGGTAGTAGTCCGCCGACGACCTCGCGATATCGTGGTCCAGCGTGCCGCTGGCCGTAACGATGACGTCCACGAATCCGTCCTTCACCATGTCGACGAGAACGCCCCTCAACCCGGTGGCAACGGGGGCTGCGGGAAAAGACAGGAACTTCGTGCAGCCGCGGTCTGAGCACATGCTTGTCAGAACCCTGGCAGCCAGCGAGAGACTCTTCGCAGTGAACCCCCCGCCCCGCCCCATCTGATCTATGAGCGCCACGATCTCGCCGGAAGGCTGGGCGTGGACGTCCCTCACTTTCTCCAGATTCACTCGCTTCGGCATCAGGAAAGCCCACACGCGTCCGTGGCTCTTTTAACCATTGACAACCAATTTCGGTAAGCCCACCCCCTCTCCGGGTCACCGAGGACCTTGGAGACGAATCCGGCTGTTGCTCGCCCGCACTTTCAGGTCCCACGTCGCGGATAACAGTCCCGGGCCTGTCCCCGCCCGTGATAACATCAGCAACCAGCTCCAGGTGCGCCGAATGCGCCGGCGAATTCGTGGACGTCGGCGATGAACTCGTCTGCAATAGGTGCGGCATCGTCAGCGGGAAAGAGGTCTTAGAAACGAGAAGCGCCAAGGCGCCTACCGCAATAGACTTCACAGGCCAAGCCCTTGGTGGTTACCTGGGTCCGCCCGACGCGGGGTTTGAGGAGAGGTTCTCCAGGGGATTCGCGGGGTCTGCGTCGACCTACAGGTACATGAAGCTGGTTTCCGACTACTCGGGCAGAGAAGACAGCACAGTCTATGGGTGCGCCAAGCTCATCGAGCGCGTTGCCGAGAAGCTTGAGCTCCCCAAGGTCGTCATGGCCCAGGCTGTGGTCATCGCGAAGACGCTCCTCGGGCCCAAGAAGGCCCGAACCGAAATCTCCACTGCTGCGGTCTCGGCATATTCCATAGTGACTGCGTGTCGGATTATGGGCGTGAACTGCGCCAACCTAAGGGAAGTCGTCGAAGCCCACAGTCTGCTCGGCCGGCGCGTGAAGGCCTCCTCCCTAATCCGATTGTCCCTCAACTCGCCCTTCAAGACCAGTCCCGCGCGTGCTGAAGACTACATCGGACGGATAGTCGGCCGCCTCGAGTCGATGGCTGGACCGGCCCGCTCCATACGGGCCGCCGGGCTGGAGCCCGTGGAATTCTTCGCAGAGCTCCGAGGCGTCGCGCTCAAGGTGCTGCGCGCGGTCGGCGAGGCCGAACGGGGCGGTCACAGTCCGTGTTCACTCGCAGCCACGGCCGTCTATGCGGCTGAATGCGACCTCGCCAGGAAGGGCATCAGGCGGAAGCTCCTCACCCAGAAAGAAATTGCGGAGAGCGGAGGCGTGGCCGAGTACACCGTTCGAGAACTGTACGGCGGGCTTTTCCGGCAGGCCAGCGCGTGCGCGCTCCTCAGCGTTACGCCCCCACGGCTCCATACTCGTCTTCCGCGAAGGTGAAAGCCCCTTCCGGCCCGGCCACGTTGGCCTGCTCCGCGCTGATCCGGTAGCCGACTCTGCAGGGCTGCGCGGAGGTCACGAAGTAATCGATTGACAGGGAGAATCCCGCTGCGGCTGCTGACTCGACCTCGCTCGCCACCAGGGTCTCCACCCCCGCGAGGGAACTCGAGTTGCACGCCTGCCCTCCAAGACTGGCTAATGCTGCGGAAACCTCCGATTCGGCGTCGAGACATCGCTCGGTCAGGGCGCCGAGCCTGAGCGGGATGTTGAGGAGATGCTGTTCGGACCTGAAATACCTGACACTCCCGTCAGGGGCGTTCCCCTGGACTGCGATGAATGCGCTCAGGTCAGTCATGCCCCCGACCGACCCATTGAACGGATGCAGGCCAGTGAGATTGTCCCTGGCTGGATCACCGGAAGAGAGCGTCATCGTGGAGTCGGCCCTGAGGCCTCCCCAGCTGAGATGCACCACCTCCGAGCTGATGACGTGGGCGACGGAGTCGGTTGCGTTCGAGCAAGTGAAGTGTCCCGAAGAAAGAAGCCTCTGAGCGCCGTCCAACATGTCCAGGGCCGACGTCTCGGTGATGAGCACTGACTGGACGTGGAAAGCCCTCTCTTCGGTGGCCAAGGAGACGAGTCTGAAGTCCTCTTCCGAACCGGAGAATATGACGAAGTTGGACACTATCAGTGACGAGAACAGAATCGTTGCGGCGATGCTGGCCGCTACTCCTTTCCTAGTTGCCATGCCTGAAGTGTAAGGTTCCCTCCCGCGAACCGGATAGTGACACTGGCCATGGGGACGCCCGGAGGCGGGCCGGTGGTGCACGCAAAGTATCTTCCCCCGGCGGAGACCTGAAGGCTCGAGTTGGAGAAGGGGACCAGGGCGGCGCAGATGGCGCCCGGACTCGCGCGTTGCAGCCAGGGCAGACCGAGGTCTCCCACCGCGGTCAGAAGGTAATCCTGCAGAGAGGCTTGTTCTGTGTACAGCCGACCTTCCGCTGAGAGCTGATTGGGATTCCAAGCTGCCATCGATGCGATGGAAGAGAACCCGATCAGTGCAGCAACGGAGAGGTCCAGGGCTTTCACCTGACAGTCATCCTCGGAAGCAGCAGGGTCAGTGCGAACAACACGAGTCCTATCAACAGGATGTACATGAAAGCCACATCAGTGTACAGCTCCGTCTCAGACATACCCGGCTACCTCCACCTGACAGCTCGCCAGCTTCAGGTAGTAACTCCGCCCAGCCATGAGAGTCGCCCTGGGGAGTTCCCAGACCGTCTGGAGTGTGGAGGCCCTGCCGCACCACAGAGCGGTGAGACTGTGCCCGACCAGCTCGATGCGGTCGTCCGCTGAAGGCGCGCGAAACGAGAACGCCACGACCATCCCTGGCCTGAGGCCGTCGACGACCTCCACGGTTCCCTCCGCGGTCCTAGACGCCCAAGCGCCGCAGGAGTAATTTTTCACACCCGCAAGCACTGGGGAGAATGCGGCAACGAGTGCGAGGGCGGCCGCGAAGTAGGCAGCCCACGACACTGACGAGCTGTAGGACGCTGCGGGCAAGTCAGCGCACCTGCAGGGCCAGCAGCCCTCCCGAATACTCGAAGATTACATCCCTGATACCACCCACTTCCTGTGGAGGAAACGAACAGTCCGCCGGGAGGGAAGCGTTGCCAGAATATCTTCCCGTTGTGAACGTAATGACTCCTGAGCCGCAGCTGATCATGGCGTGGTCGAATGCCAGCGTGGAATTCGATGAGCCGTGCTCGATCGCGGCTCTCGCCAGTGCGACAACCGACGCGAATGTCGCTTCGTCAGTTGCGGGCCCGATGGAGGACCCGAGTCCGCTGTAAACGCCGAAAGAAAATGCCGCGAGGATTGACGAGACGAGGACGACTAGGGCGTATTCGAATACTTCAACCAAATCGGACCCGATTCTCTCCGGCGATTTAAGCCGCCCCGTTGGTTCTTTTATCGTTCCGAGAACTGTTCTGTGGGCAATCTTGGAAGGACCGATCTCAACAATGCTCCTCAGGGCGCTCGCCTCGAAGACAAGAAAGGCGGCACCTGCCCCGATGCTTGTCGAGCTCTGCGAAGCATCATCGGAGCGACCAGGGCTCCGCTATGAGGCGTATCCCTTCTCCTACGCGGCAACAGCCTCCCAGCACGGCAATCGATACGAGCTCGCCCTCACCTTGCCCCATTCGTTGCTGTTGAGGCTCCGGGCGGTGGTCCAAGCAGTCTCCGAGAATCTCGACTCGGCGTCGGTCGAACCTCTCACCTTCGCCAGGCTCATCGAGGTCCTTGAACAGCTCGCGGCGGAGCAGCTGGCCCTAGTCCCGGGCCTCACCCATACGCGGGAGCTATCCGAGCTTGTGGCATTCGAGGCGATGGGATTGTCGCGCATACTCGGGCTGGCCAAGGACCAGTTCATCACAGAATTCTACATAGACTCCGACTCTTCGCCGGTATACCTCGACCACTCGAAGCTTGGACGCTGCGATACGTCCATTCTGCTCACAGAGCGTGAGAGGAAGGCCATCGAGACCCACATGGACACATTCAGGGGATACTCGCTCGATTACACCACGCCTTCCCTGAAGAACGACATCGAGGTGGCAGGGGCGAGGCTGCGGGTATCCCTCGACCTAGACCCGGTCTCCGTCAACAGGTTCGCCCTCGACGTGCGCAGACTGAACCTCTCTTCACTGTCGCTGCCGCAGCTGGTCGGCATGAGGGTCATTTCAGGAGAGGGTGCCTGTCTGCTCGTCGCATGGCTCGAACTCGGGGGCAACGTTACGGTGATCGGGGAGACCGGAACAGGCAAGACGACGCTCCTGAACGCGCTCGACGAACAGCTCAACCCCAAGCTGAGGAGGGTCTACATCGAGGACGCGGTCGAGACCAGAGACCTGTTGGAACGCGGGTACCATCAGGTGAAGATCAAGGTCGACCCATTCGAAAGGTCGGAGCGCAACCTCAGGACAAAGGGAGCGGAGATAGTGAAGGTGCTCCACAGGTCCCCCGACATCGTGATTCTGAGCGAGATTCAATCCGAAGAGCACAGCGCGGCATTCTTCCATTCCCTCTCTTCCGGGGTCAGAGGGCTTCAGACCTTCCACGCCTCGTCGGCAGAGCAGGCGATCAGGAGATGGGTGAATGTGCATGGGATACCCAAGCAGAGTCTTCTCGACCTTGGAATCCTTGTCCAGATGAGCAGACCCGACAGGACCAAGCCACTCCGAATTGTCTCAAGAATCTGCCAGATCATCTCCGAGGGCGGCGAGCCCCGACTGAGGGACCTGTTCCTTCGAGACAAGGTTGCGGAGCTGAGGAGGGTGGTGGCCTGGGAGAGGCTTGCTCCGCCGGTGGGCAGGTCGCTCGAAGACCTCCTGGAATGCGCGAAGCGAGAGTCTTCGGTTCTGGCTCAGAGCGAATTGGCGGCATGTTCAGAGTAAGGGCGTGGCAGCGCCTCAACCTAGACCCGAGAAAGGTACTCTGCTTCTCCGGCGCCGCTGGTGCGGCCTCCGGCACCGTGGTCTTCGAATCCACAAGGAACGTCATGGCGGCGGACTCGCCCATTCTGAGCGTCTTGGTCTCTGTAGTCGTCTTCTACCTTGCGTGTTCGCTGCCCAGGCGCATCGAGGCATCGGCGGCGCTCTCCCAGTCAATGGAGGCGCCCGCGCTGGCGGTGTTGGGCTCAGCAGCGCTCGAGGCGACACACTCCAGAGCAAAGGCGGTTCTCCTGCTTAGGTCAGGAGAGAAGGCCGTCTCCTCCCTGCTCGCGAGAGCGAGGAGAGATATTCTGCTGGGCATCCCGCCCGACGTGGCTGTGGACAAGGCTGCAATGCTTGCATCGAACTCGACCAGCGAAGTGCTGCGATCGATTTCGTCGCCAGGACATCCGAACCCAGTCGACGAAGGAGAGGAGGCACTTGCAATCGAAAGGTCCTCCAATCTGGGTGAAGAGACAAGGTCGCCGCTTTTCATCGCCGCCGCCTTCTTCGTCCCCCTCATGCTCCTCCTCTACGCTGTCTTGGCCCACATCGGTGAACCTCTGGAGCTGGCCGAACTTGTTGTCCTTCAAGTCGTCCTGTTGGACGTGGCGTTCTACTTCTCGACGGCAGACCCCAGGAGAGGACCATGAACAAGAGGCTGGCTAGGATGCAGCTCCTCAAGAGACTCCTCTCATCCATCAGCGAAGGGAGAGGGGTCTCGGCCTCCATCGTCCTCACATTGAAGCAAGGAGAAGGGGCGGAGAAGCTCGCCGCCCGCAGGGTTCTACTGGGCTTCCCACCCGACAAGTCGATGGCCCCCGTGGTCTTCGATGAAAGCAAGGAACTCGGGATGCTCGCCTCGCTCGTTACCCTAGCCTCCGCCTCCAATGCTGCAACCGTAGGGAAGAAGGGCGAGGAGCTGTCGAACCTGCTTGAAAGATGGCTGAAGGCAAGCGAAGAGAAGGCCATGGAGGCGAGGGTCTTCCAGATGAGGGGCCTCATCATGTCGGCCGTTCTCGGCGGCCTGATGGCCGTGGTCTCCGCCGTGGGACCGCTAATGGCGTCAACCGACTTCCTCGCCGGAGGTGCTTTCACCGCGGGGCCCTCACTGTCATTGGTTTCCGCAGCCATGGTGGCTGTCAGTTCCTCGATGCTGGGAATCTTCCTTTCAGGCAGGAGATTCTACGTCAACCTTGCCCTAGCGCTGGGAGTATACCTGGTGGCTTCGTTCGCAGCCTCCCCCCTGGGGTCAATCGCTGGCTTCGGCGCGTGGGGAATTAAATAACTAAAGGGTTTGATTGCCCGATGACCGCGAAGAGGCGGTGGCTAGGTAAAAGACGAGCAGCACAGCTCATCGAGGAGGCGCTTCTGCTGTCTGTAGCCCTGGTGGCCCTATCGCTCCTCGTCGGCGGAATCGAGTCGATCTTGAAACAGAGCGCCAGCTACACTTCGAGCATCTGGGACTCGATTTCGTCAGCCATTAGCGGGATACTCGGTTCCCTCTTCCACTGGTGAGAGGGATGCAGAACGAAGACCATGGACTGATGTCCAGACTCGCGTGGAAGATTAGGCCCACAGAGACGCTCAAGCTGGATTCCATCAGGATACTCGACTCGAAATTCGTTTCATTCTCGAACGGCTCGAAGCAGCGCGTGATGGCGCTGATGAGGATCAGGCTGGGCGACTCCAACGAGGAGGCCAAGTTCGACTACACGGCCGCCCTTCGTGCGACGTTGCAGCAGCAGCGGATGCGTGGGCTGTTCGACGGCCTCCACCGGGCCGGCGTCCCGTTCCTCTACGTCACCATGATGACGCCTTCCGAGCAGGGAGAGGACGAGCAGGTCCTGTTCGAATTCGACCTCGTGGTGGGTACCTGGGTCGACGCGAAGCAGAAGCAGACAGGGGAGGCACTGCAGGACCTTGAGCAGCGGGCCAGCGTTCTGGCTGCGACCATGTCGGTGGCTCTCCCCAACTCTTCGGTGAGGAGGCTGAACAGGGGTGAACTGCGTGACTTCGTGAAAAGCCTGTTCCTCCCTTCCGAGCCGCGCCTCCCGCAGGTCGGTGACGCCTCCGTGGTCAGCTCGCTCGAGTCGTTCAACGGAACCGACCCAGCCGTTGACTCGGCCTCCCCCTCGCCCCGCTTCTACGTTCCCAACGCATCAGAGTCAGGGAAGACAGGAATACTCCTCGGCAAGGTGAAATCCGACGCCGGCGAATTCCACGACTTCCGACTTCAGCTGGACGACCTGAAGCGCCACGTGGCAATCCTTGGAATGACGGGGAGCGGCAAGTCCACCACGGCGCTGACCATAGTCAGGCAGATCGCAGAGATGGGTCTCCCAGTCACTATACTCGACTGGCACAACGAGTACGGCCCGGTGATATCAGGAATCGGCGGACGGGTCGTCTCTCCCGGGTCGGACGACTTCCGGATCAACCCGGTCGAAGCTACGGGCTCGACCGACCCGGTAGAGCACGTGGCCATGGTGACGGACATCTTCTCCTCTGTCTGCCTCGCATGACCGCAATCGACATTTTCGAAATCGCCAACCTTGACGGCTGTTTTTGCAATCGACCGCCAGGGTTGGCCGTTATATGCCCGGCGGAGGTTCACGTGAGATGACTGC
>CAZENV010000009.1:0-6886 GCA_964513805.1 uncultured Nitrosopumilales archaeon | reverse complement strand
GGATAGTCTCGGCTGAGAAGAGCGGGAACACCAACGAAATCGCCCTGGCGCCGTGGCTGCACCCAGACGCCAAGGCCTGACCGGCTCACGCCTCTCCAGACTGTTTCGATGCGTCCCTGAAACCATTTCAGCCTTCCGTTTCAGCGAACTGCGATAACCCCTGCGCACCAAGGGGTTCCGGAGGTGAGAGGATTGGAGAACAAGAAGACCGCGATACTCGTCCTGGCCATCCTGGCTGCGGTTGTGGTCACAGCGAGCGGGGTGTACGCCGCGAACCCACAGAACGCCGGCGCCGGGAGTCCGTACTCGGGCGCCAGCTACAGGTATGGGATGGGGCCGTCGATGATGGGCGGCTACGGAGGCTTCCCCGGCGGGATGATGGGAGGCTACGGGATGATGGGGAACGGCCAGTACTGGATGCAGCAGTACATGTCTCAATACTGGAACTCGACGTCCACACCATAGGTCGGGAGGCCTACACAGGCCTCCCCCTGAATTTTGCAGGGAGGAGGGTGCAAGAACAGGCTGCGGAGACGATGCTCCGAGACCCTTTCAGGTTGCTACCCGCACCCGGCCAGCGGAGCGCGGCCGCAGAGGGGGCGGAGCATCCGTCATGTCAGCTACAGTCGGCGAACCAGGAGCGCCTAATCGCTTCGTCGAGTTTGGGACGCCGTCTCACGTGGGCCGCGGGGTGACCTGCGCCAACTTTTCCGCTCGGATCTCGCGGTGTGACTCGAGCGCCTCCCTCCCTATGAACGCCAGGATCACGGCTGTGGCCGCGTAGTCCGCCCACCAGGCCCCCCAGAGATTTTCAGCGAGGAGCCCGGCCAGAAGGGCAACCGACATCAGAAAGCAGGTCGCCGAGGCGAAGGCGTCTATTGAGAGCGGCAGGCACCTCGTCTCCTCCCCTATCTTCCTCTTCTCGTACCACAGGAAGGGCATGATCAGGACCGCGCCCACCGCAACGGCGACCCCCAGAAGGCTCCCCTCCGGCCTGACCCCAGAGGCGAATGAATATACCTCGGCGGCGCCCAGGATCGGAATCAGCGAGAAGAGGAGGAGGCTGGTCAACCTGCTCGTCCCCCAGCCGCGCCCCCCGGAGCCGTCCGCGTCGGAGCTGAGGTGGCTCAGGACCACCGTCGCGGAGACCAGCTCGATGGCGCTGTCCGCCCCGAAGGCCACAAGGGCCAGGCTGCCAGCCAGGACCCCGGCGAGCAGCGCTCCCAGGACCTCTATCGACATCCAGCCGGTGCTGAGATACTCCAGCCGTATCCCGGAGCCTATCCGCCCCGACCTCCAGAGGCGGTGCTCCTGGGAGCAGCAGCACGAGCCGCAGTTGGAGCAAATGCCTGGGGTCCTGCACGGGCCGCAGGACGCTTCGGCGCAGCCACAGGTCTGGCACGCGATTCCTGATGACAAAACTCCCTCTTCCTGGCGGTAGAACGTGTCGGCCTTCGTGCGGTATTAGAGCTTTCATGGTCTGCCCGCTTCCTAGAGTGATCGTCGCTAGACTATGTCGACCTCAATCGGCACGGGGACGAAGACAGCCCCCTCCGCCGTCCCTCCGGCCACCAGCCAATAGGTCCCGCCAAGGCCCGTCGTATCGAGGGTCCCGCTGTAAATCGTCACAGCCTGGTGGGATGGGACTGACACCGTCCCTGTTCCGTTCAATGCTATGCGCAAGGAGAAGACAGTCGAGTTGTCGGCCACTGTCTCCAGAGATACCGTGATGGCGGGCGAAACCGTCACTGCGGCAGGGTCGGGGTTCTTGACCACCACCACGAAGCTAATCCGGGGGCCCTTCACCTGTTCCACATCGGGCTGAGGGACAGCCTCGAGGAGGGGCCTCGCGCTGGTGCCGGAGGACGACTGGGGGAGAGATCCGAGTTCCGCTGCCAAGAAGGCGCTCCCCGTCACAACCGCGATGACCATGAGAGCCATCCCGGCCCTCCCGCGCCTGTCCATGCCGTGAGGGCCGCGGCCCGGCAATAACGGCTTTCGACGCTGTCTGCCGGGAGAACCTTGGCGCAGGTCTTCGTGCCGTGGTGGGGAGCTGGACCTGCAGGCGGTATCGACGGTCGAGCCGTCCAGACGGGCAGAGGAAGCGATGTCGTGACCGCGAAGCGGACCTGATTCAGCGCCAGTCGGGATTCCTCAGGGCCGGCATCGTCGAGCCTCCCTGTCCCAGCCCGCACGAAGGAAGCATCTTTCCGGAAAGGAGGGTCCCGAAGGCCAGGACGGCAAGACAATTGCGGAGACCCCGGTTTCTGTGGCGAAGCCTTTCGCCGCTTCGACGAACGGACCTGTCCCGAAGTAGATTCCGAGGGTGCCAACCAAGAGAACCAGCGACGCCTTCAGAATCGAGCTACGAGCATCCGTCTTTAGCGGACCCTGCAGGAGGGGCTGACCCGGCCCACAGACGCCTTTCGGTCTGCGACCGTCTCTTTCAATCCTCGTCTCCCTGAAGGCGAAAACAATGTAGGCGACGAACAGACCTGAAAAGACGACCCCGTCCACGTGGTTGTATCCGTCAACGAAGAGGAGTGCGCTGACAACGCTCGTCAGGATGAGGAAGAGCTTGTCGAGCCCGAACCCGCTGACGTCCAATCCCTTCAGCGGCGCGTGGGAGAGCTTCGTGGTCGCGGTAGGGGGCATCAGCGCAAGCCCCAGCGTCATCGTGAGCAGGTTGCTCCCAAGCGCCGAGCCGAGCGCAACTCCGTTCGCTTCCCATTAAAATAACAGACCAGAGGCGAACCCCCGGTTGCCGGGCTTCGGGATCTCAAAGGTTTCGGGCGACCGCGCCACCACCGCTGCTTTCCTCATCATATCGCTCCTCTTTGGGGGCACATACGTTGCAATCCCGATCACAGTCCACGCCCTCGGCCTGTTCTGGGGGGCGGCGATGCGGCTAGGCGTGGCGCCTTTCCTGTTGCTTATCATCAAGAGCGTAAGGCGGACGCGCTTCCCAGGAAGGGGGGTCCTCGCATACGTCGTAATCTACGGGGTCGTCACTTTCGGGGGGAGCGTTTCGCTTCTATACTGGGGCGAGACGGCAGTCGCGCCTGACGTAGGCCTGAATCCTCAGGATGTAGTTTTCTTTGGTCTGGGTGGCAAGCTTACCAGCTGCGCGGAGCTTTGCGATTGATGCTTCTTCTTCCCCTTCCATGTCATTATAGTTGTCCTGGATTAATAAGAACCCCGAATTTGAGCTTACATAGAAGTGCCGCGGGAAACCCTTGATTCCATGGGCTTCCAGCTAGAGTGAGCCTTTTCTTCTGTTTCGGAGATATCCCTTGGGTGCTGCGACTTGACCAATGACGAACCGCCAATCATGCTCATCAGCGATCTCCACTACGAGACCACCTACCACCACGGAGTATGGGAGGGAGAAGCGTTCGACTGGCTAATCAAGATGGTGAGGAACGCCAGGCCAGCGTCCCTGATCACTCTGGGAGACCTCGGCCACGCTTGGTTGCCCGCTGATTGGAAGAGTCTTGCCGATCTGACGCTCGTCAACGCAATCTACGGTAACCACGACAATCTGGAGGTTCTCCGCTCCGCGGTGAACAGGGACGGTACCAAGGTCTTGGCAGATGATGGCGAAGTCAGGACGATAGGAGGTTTGAAGGTGGGCTTCATCAACGGCATAATGGCAAAGAAAGGCAGGTTGAAGGTGAAAGACGGGGTCCCACGGCAGACCGCCGAGGATTTCCTTTCCGCAGCAGCCAAGCTGGCTGGCATCGACATTCTAGCCACGCACGCTAGCCCGAACCTTCCCGAGTATGGCGGCTGTTACCACGCTACCGAGGAGTTTGAGGTACTGGACAAGGTCATAAAGCAAATCAACCCCTCTCTGTCGATAAGCGGGCACCTCAGTGGACCATACATCCTGTCAAAGCTGCAAGACACGATCATCCTGAGGATAGACAGCAGCCCGGCCGAACGCCACTACGCCCTCATAGACTGTGGGACCAGAAGAATCAGAATCATGCACGATTATGACCTAGCCGCAACTGGCGACTTTGGGCAACCTTCCTAGCCAGCTTCAGCGAGCTCGCAACCCTCGAACGAGAGCCTCGGGTGACTACCGGTTTCACTTCTGTAGTCACCTCTTGAGCGTCCTCTTGAGCCGCCTGTACTCCTTCAGCATCAAGTTGAGGGTGGGCCGCAGATTGCCTGAGGTCTGGTATTCTCCGAGTGCTTCGTAGTACTCCTTCCTGTTCTCCAGCTCAATGTTCAGAGGCGGCAGTCCGTGTTTGATCAAGACGTTAATCAGAAGGAGCCTACCGACCCTGCCGTTGCCGTCTTGGAAGGGATGAATCGTCTCGAACTGATTGTGGACCACCGCCGCCAGGACGAAGGGAGGGTATCTCCCGCGGTTGTCGCTGTACCAACGAACTAGCCTTCTCAGCTGGGAGTCAACCTGGCTCGCCCGAGCTCCTCTGTGAATCACCCTGCCCGAGCTGTCGACGACGGAGACCTCGACCCCGCTTCGCTGCCTCGTTTGCCCAGCGAACGGCTTGGAGTTCTTGAAGACCGTTCTGTGGAGCTCTCTGATCAGTTCGAGCGATAGGTGTTCTCGGCTCTTTCTGACGTGCTTTACGGCTTCCGCGACCCCGAGTGTCTCCGAGATCTCCTCCTTGCTCTTCTCTGGCCACTGCCTGTCTGCAAGAACCTGTCTCACCTCGTTCTTCGAAACCGTGGAGCCCTCGATCGCGTTGGTGTCGTATGTGAACTCCTCCGTGAAGTTCTTCCAGTCTTCCTCGCTGAGGTGTGCTAGTCTTATCTTCATCTTGGTCGTCAGTAGCGTGACCTCCTTGATCTCCTGCGGTGACAGAACCGTCCTGTAGGGGTCGCCTATCCTCTTCGCTGATTGGATCTTCTTTTCCAGCCTCACCTTAGCCTTCTCGGCGAGTCTTTCTATTTCCTCAGGGCCAAGGTCAGTCCCTAGGTAGACACTCACCTTCACCACTTTGGAATTTGACCTGTAGGAGTGCGCGAGGTAGTATTTTCTCCTTCCACTCGCTAGGCGTGTTTCTATGTGCACGCAATTTGATAGGTGACTACATATTTAACCTGAACTGAGAAAGGTGACTACGTGCGAAAGCCGCGCTTCCCCCAGCTTTGCCCTAAACTCAGTACGAGTAGTTTGAGCATCAAGTCGCAAGGATAAATTACCAAATACCTGAAAGCGAGAACGCTCCCTCAATGTCTATAGAAGGAGATTCCTTGGTTGACCGCCGGAGCACCCAGCCACAACAGCCGTCACCTTCGCCACAACTGAGACAGATTGTTGCTCCCTGCCCTTATTGTGGGAAGTCACCCCTCGTCGACGGGAGGTGCGCCCGCTGCGGTACAATCTGCAATCGGTGCGGAACGCCATACCACGCCGATCATTGTCCCTCATGCTGCGGCAAAGAGGGCGGGGAGGGAGAATGGGCCCAGGTAGCCGTGGGGGCGAGCGTGGGTCCGACGCCCTACGGCGACAGCGCCCCGTCGATGCCGGAACTCAACAGGATAATCGACCACGCGGCGAGCGTCAAGGAGCACAACATCGCGAGGGGAATCCACGTCGATCCCTTGGAGAAGGCCGTCCACGATAGGGCGTCGGCGGCAACAGCCCAACTCTACGTCTCGCCAGAAGCTAGGGCCAGAATCCTGGGCGAAGTGGAGCGGGAGGCGGTGGCGATACGGAGGAGGGCGAAGAAGAACGGCAGTGGCGTCGGCCGCGGGAGGAAGAACGGCGGGATTACACTGGAGAAGGCGGTCGCCTTCGCCTTCCTCAGGCAGTGCAGAGGCATCGGCAGGTCGGTGGAGGAGATGCAGCGCGCCCTGGCAAGGGCAAGCTTCGGGATTCGCATGGAATCAGTCCACATCACGATTGCGAGCCGCGACCCGGACAACCTGAGGCTGTTCGTGAACGACCGCGAGCGAGCAATGAGGATTGCGCGGTCGCCAAAGCTGGTCAGGGTTCCCATCCACCTGAACGATCTCCTTGAGGAAGATGGCGGCGAGGAGGGCGAGGTGGAGATCAGGCTCAGCGGGGATGGGGCCATAATCGAAGCGCACTCGCCTTACGAATCCGACCAGCCTGACTGGCAGACGCTCAGGGTCTTCGTGGGCAGGAGGTGCTTCTACCTTTTCAAGGCTCAGGAGGACGTGGCAGTCCGGCCGGACTGGGCCGCGACCGGGGCGGCGACGCTCTACCCAGAGCTATCGATTAACGCTGAGGCGAAGATGAAGCGGTTCCTTCCCTCCAAGTTTCCGGTCTCCTCGATGCTGATGGATGCCGCCGGCTGTCTGAGGGAGGTCGAGTTGAGGTTCGTCTCTCTGTTCAGAGAGACGATCAAGGACTCGCACGGTAGGTCCCCCGAGAACGTGGCCGTCGACGCCCTCTACTTCGCCGACCAAGACGTCTTCGATTCTCTCCCAATCACAACGAAAAGCCTCGCGCAGTCCATGATTATCAGGCTAGGCCTGGCCATGGGCAACTATCTTGGGAAGGTGGGCCTCTTGCTAAAGAGCGAGGTCGGCTTCGACGAGGTGAGAAGGACGTCCGAGGAGGGAGGGAGTGGAGAGGCGAACCAAGGAGATGGAGGCGTCGACGAGAGTCGACAATCTGTGTCCGTTACGAAGACTAGAGAGGACAGTTGATTCAGAAATGGGCTTTGTGGAGAAGCAGCAAGAGAAGGTAGCGAAGGAGGACTGGAAGCTCGTGGCACTCCCGATAAAGCTGTGCGAGCCCCACCCCGGCCTGCAGACCAGGCTGAAGCACGACCAGATCGACCGACTCGCAGAAGACATCAGGGTGAACGGCCAGCTCCAGCCCGGGAGAGCCGTCGAGAAGCAGGACGGGACAGGGTACTTTGTGTACATCGGCAAAGAT
>CAZENV010000008.1:0-33296 GCA_964513805.1 uncultured Nitrosopumilales archaeon | reverse complement strand
CCCCTGAAGCGCGCCTCGGGAACAGGCATTTCCAATGACCATGGGATATTGCGTCAAATGCAAGGCTTCGCGGGAGATCAAGAACCCGCAGAAGATTACCATGAAGAATGGTAAGCCAGCGACGACGGGCACCTGCCCGGTCTGCGGAACCAAGCTGTTCAGAATCGGCGGCTAGGGAAAACCTCCCATCGGCCGCCCTTCCTGGACTTTCATTCGATGTAGAGCGCGGGCTTCATCGGTAGCGCGCCCTTCGCCCTCTTCCCAGGGTCTCTGAGGTCTGCAGAGTCGGCCCTCTGAACGGTGACAGCAATCCCCAGCTCGTCGCCCATGAACTTGGCCGCGTCGGCCAGCGTCCGGTACTCGTCGAACTTGGGCTGCGACAGGTACTTCGCCAGCAGCTCGTCGCCGACCTCGTAGAGCAGCTTGAACACCCTTTCGGGGCCGATCTTAAGGGACGAGTACTTCTTGACGATAGCTCCGACTCCCTCCTTCTTTTCCTTCGAGTTGGCAAGAGCTACGAAGTAGTCCCTCGCTTCCCTGGAAGACGTGTAGACGTTCAGCTTTGTCTTCTTGCCCTTGATGACCTTGAGCACATCCCTCGCGTCGTCTATGACCCTCCCCACGACGGTCTCCGCCAGCTCCGCTGACTCGTCAAGAGGGAAGTCCTTCTGCGACGGCCAGCCGGCCTGGCTGACCAGACCCTTTCCTCCCAGGACGTGGTTCAGCTCTTCTGCCACGAAGGGAGTGAACGGCGTCATCATCCTGACCCAGGCGCTGAAGACGTCGACGAGCGTCTGCTTTCTGGGACGGCTCACCCTGTGGATGTACCACCTGATGTCGTTCAGCGTGTCGACAAAGACGGTTGCGGCACCGCGCCGCATCCTCATCTCCTGCAACGCCTCGGTCGCGGCCTTGATCCTGCGGTTCATTGAGGAGAGCAGCCAGGCGTCCATGGCGTCCCTGTCCCTCGCTGCGGACGCCTTCAGGCTCTTCTTCACGAACGGGATGATGGAGTCTATCCTGTCCCTCGCGTCCTCGCCGTTGGACATTCTCCAGTCAGCGTCGTCCATGCCGTCGGCCGTGAGGCAGAGGGCCAGCCTGTAAGCGTCGGGGCCGAGCTTCTCGAGAGCCGTCTTCCAGCTCACCCAGTTCCCCTTGGTCTTGGACATCTTCTCGCCCTCGAGCAAGATCATTCCGTTGACGCTGAAGCCCCTGGGCCATTGTCTTTCCGGAAACAGCGCGGCGTGGTGGAAGGCGAAGAATGTCAGGTGATTGGGAATCAGCTCCTTGGCAGAGTGACGCATGTCGACTGGGTACCAGTAGTTGAACTCGGTCCGCATTTCGCGCAGAAGCTTCTCCGTCAGTCCCGCGCCCTTCGCGACATGGGCCGCGTTTCCTTTTCCGAAGAAGATGTGGTCGCAGACTTCCGGCGTCAGGTTCTCCGGCGAGACCTTCTCCGCGTTGACGAATTTGCTGATCGTGTAGTAGGCCATGTAGATGGTCGAGTCGCTGAGGGTCTCCACTATCCACTCCTTGTCCCACGGCAGCTTCGTTCCCATGCCTGAGCGCCTCGTGCACGGCCTGTCGTCCAGCCAGTCGATGGTGGAGTAGTACCACTCCCTGGACTCCTGGGGGAGGACCTGAGCCTTCTCGATGAGTTCCTTCGTCTTGGCCTTCCAGGCGGGGTTGGAGTAGTTCAGGAACCACTGGTTCTCGAGTATCTTGACGTAGCACCTGGTGCCGCACCTGCAGACGACCTTCTCGGGAAGCTCGAACATCTTCGCCAGCCTTCCGGTCCTCGCCAGCAGCTCCGCGGCCTTGGCTTTCGCTTCGCTGACCGTCAGGCCCGACAGAGGACCCGAACCGTGCTTCATCACGCCTCCGTGGAACTCCTCACGGTAGACCGTGGCGGTGGCCTCTTCCAGCTTCGGGTCTGACGAATCCCGGATCCCCAGCTTCTTCAGGACGTCTTCCGCCGGGAAATCCGAGTGCCCCTTCAGAGTGATGATTGGGATGGGTTTCAGGGAGTCGGCGGTCTCCTTGACCTGTCTGCCAACCTGCACCTTCCCGTTCTGGATATCCCTGAGCGCTGCGAGGTCGTACGGTGCGTCCGACGGGACGCTGTAGACCACCCCCGTGGCGAGCTCGGAATCGACGAACGCGGCGGGCAGTATCGGAAGAGACATGCCCGTCATGGGAGCCATGACGCTCCTTCCGACCAGCTCGGAGCCCTTGAATGACCTGATGGGCGTGACCTCATGCCTCTGCTCGGTGAGCCTGGTCAGCGCCGAGGAGCTGACAACCCAGAGCTCGCCGTCCACTCTTGCCTCCGAGTATTCTGACTCGGGGTTCACCCAGACGTTGGTCGCGCCATAAATCGTCTCCGGTCGCAGCGTAGCTGCGACGAGGGCGAACTCGCCCAGGTGGAACTTGATCAGGTTGAACTCGTCCTGGGAGACGCCCACGCCATCCATCCTGTCGTGATCTCCCGTGGGGCTCCTGTCGTACGGGCACCAGACGACGGGGTGCGTCCCTTGAACCACGTAGCCGAGGTCGCGCAGGCGCAAGTACTGCCACTCCACGAATCTCTTGAAGGTCGGGTCGACGGTCCTGAACTCCCTCCTCCAATCCACAGAGAAGCCTGTGTCGGTGAGCACCTGGCGGCTGGCCTTCGTGTAATAGGAGGCGAGGTATTCGGGGTCCACGAACTTCTCCACTTCCTTCTCGGGGACGCCGTCCATCTCGATGAAGGCCCGCCTGACGTCCTTGTCGCCACGCTTCAGCCTCAGGCTCATCCCGCCTATCGTCTGACCCGTCCAGTGCCACGCCCAGGGGAAGAGGACGTTGTATCCCTGCATGCGCCTGAACCGCGCGTAGACCTCGGCCCTGACGGCCGTGTAGCCGGTGCCGACGTGCACTGGGGCGTTCATGTAGGGAAACGGGACGGTGACGAATACCTTCTTCTTGCCCGCAACCGGGTCCGATTCGAAGATGCGGCGGTCCTTCCAGACCTTGAGCCAGTACTTCTCCCTGTTTGCCGTGGCGCTCAACTCCCAGGCGTGGAAACTAGGCGCTCCGCCGCTGCCGCGGCCTCATCGATCTTGTCAATCGTGGGACCTCCTCCTTGGGCGAATGATGGTGAACCGCCACCTGAACCGTCCAAGACGGGCGCCAGCCCTTTCACGATCTCAGAAGCAGAATGGCCCGCCTTTCTGGCGGCAGCACCGACGAAGGCTATGACGCGGGCTGACTTTTGGGTAGAGAAGACGCTGACGTAGATCAGGGTCGGGTCGGATGAAACGCACTTCTCTCCCTGAGCAATAATCTGATCCTCGCCCAGTTGAGGACGCTTGGCAACATATAGCTTTACCGAGCCCAGTTGCTTGGCGTTGGAGAGAACCTGCGCTGTGGACAGCTCCACCAGTGTCTGGCCGAGCGCTTTCTCCCTCGACCTGGCGGCCTGAAGCTCCTGAAGGTTCGACGTGGCGACCTTCGCCAGGTTCTCCCTCTGGGTTCCGAGGATGGTGGAAAGGCCGTCGAGGCTGGAGTCCATCCTGTGGACGTACTCGATCGCGGCTTCGCCGGCCACAAACTCGAGCCGCTCCACGCCGTCCTGAATCCTTTCTGCCTTCGTGATCTTGATCAATCCTACCTCGCCAGTGCTGCGAGAATGAGTTCCGCCACAAGCCTCGATGTCCCAGCCGCCGATGTTTACGACCCTCACCAGCTTGGCGGGAACGACGCCGCCTTGGTAGAGCCTGAAGCCGTACTTTGACTCGGCTTCGCCTCTCGGCATGAAGGTGTTGGTCACCTTGAGGTTCTTCCTCACTATCTCGTTGGCGAGGTCCTCGATCTTGTGCACCTCTTCCGGAGTGAGGTGGGAGAAGTGGGTGATGTCGATTCTGCCGTAGTCCTCCTCCTTGAACGCGGAATGCTGCCAGACCCATGGCCCGAGCGTCTGCCTCGACGAGCCGTTCAGAATGTGCGTCGCCGTGTGGATCTGGGTGATACGCCTCCTGCGCCTTTCGTCGACGTGGCAGTCGACCTGGGCCCCTGGCCTCGGAGGCTTGCCCTCGATCTTGTGGATGACGACGTCTCCGTACTTCTCGGTGTCGACCACCTTCGTCCCCGCGATGGTTCCCCTGTCGGGCTCCTGTCCTCCTCCCCTTGGATAGAAGACCGTCCTGTTCAGGACGACGTACTTGCCTTGGAAGACTTTCAGCACCCGCGCGCGGAAGTCCATCGGAGCGCCTTCCTCGTAGTACCACAGCTTTGTGGCAGGGATCTTGCTGATGTCGAACTGCGGCCTTGGTTCCTCGACCTCCCTGGTCAGGTGACGTGCCTGGACTTTCTCATAGAAGTCCTCCGGGAGGGTGACCTTGGCTCCCGCCTCGATGAGCTGCTCGGGGGTCACTCCGTCCGAATCGTAGAGTCGAATCAGGTCGTCGGTCGCGAGCGGCTTCACCTCGGTCGAAAGCGCTGAGACCATCTTGGAGACGCGCTCAGAAGAAGAGGCGAACCTTGATTCCTCCACCCTGAGCACCGTGGCAACGTCAGAGCGGTGCCCCTCGAGCTCGGGGTACATGCTCCTGAGCTGGTCTATGTGCCAGTTGACTAGCGTCGGGATGTCCAGCTTGAATCCATAGTAGTCGATGAAGTTCCGGGCCCTGCGGAAAATCATCCTCAGGTTGTAGCCTCCACCGGAGTTGCTTGGCAGCATCCCGTCCGCTATGGCAAACAGGAGGGTCCTGGAATGATCGGCGACTGCGTACATCGCCTCGAGGGCGCCGAACTGTTTCGTGATCCTGGAGACATCTGTGTCGAGGGCTTGGGCGATCTTCAGCCTCGCTTCTTCGAGGTTCTTGTACTCGTCTAGGTTGATGTCGCCAGCCAGCGCCGCGTACCTGCGGAATAGCGCCTCGTCGTACTCGAGCCGGTTCTCCTTCTTCATCCGCTTGAGGACCTCGGCAAAGTAGGCGTCGTAGGCAGTGGGCGTCCCCTGGCTGAGCCAGGTCAGCCGCTCCAGCCCTGCGCCCATGTCGACAACACCCTCCTTGAGGGGAACGTACTTCTCCGGAGTCCCCTCGAAAGCGGTGAAGACGGCGTTGCCTGTCTCCAGTCCGCGGACGAAGTACTCCAAGGAGTAGCCGAAGGCGCCGTAGCCGAGCCAGACCTGCTCGATGAACGAAATCTCCTCCTTCGGGATGCCGAACGTCTTGGTGAGCAGCCTGAAGTCGAGGTCGATGGTCTTGTCCTTCCAGTAACCCTCCTTGTTCGCGAGCGCCGTCTGCCCAATCATGCAGAACGAAGTCCCGTGCTTTCCGTTCACGCCGACTGTGGGCACGTCGTTGAACCTGAGGCTCATCTGGGGAACCACGAGTGGATTGGCCGGGAGCTCGAAGACCACCTTGCCTCCCTCTATGCGCTGGAAGTCGATGATCGATGCTACGGTGAAGTAGAGGTCGGGGCGCCACCTGCTGACAACGGGGTATCGCTTGACGATGGTGTGGCCGTTCCTTGCGAAGAAGGCGGCGACGCTCTTCCAGGCGTCCGTGTAGCCGAACCTCTTAGAGGTGGGCGGGTCTCCTATGAACGAATAGGGAGAGCAGGGTTGGTCGTCGCACCTCTTCCTGTCGCCGTTGAGCGTCCAGAAGTATTTTCCGCAGTTCTCGCACCTTTTCCTGACGAAGCCTTCCCGCTTGAACAGGTCGACAAGGTAGTAGCGCTTGTAGTCAGCCGAGAATCTGGCCTTGAGGGCCTGCTTCTTTTCATTCAAGTGAGAGAGTCCACTGGTCGAGCCGAGTCACGGCCGACTGGTAGATAAGCGTGGGAGGGATTCCGAAGCCCCCAAAGCCCTCGGGAAGACGTGGTGATATCTGTCCGGGGTTCCGTTGATGGTGACCGGGTGGCCTTCCGAAGGTCGCTAGAATGCTTCAACCGACGGAAATTTCGCCGAACCTCTTAAATATGAATCGGCGGGCGGCTGTCTGCGATTCAGGATGGAATACATCTACGCGGCTTTGCTTCTGCACAAGCTGGGCAAGCCGATCAACGAGGAGAACCTGACCAGCGTGGTCAAGGCGACAGGCGTCGCACCTGACCAGGTGAAGGTCAAGGCTCTTGCATCTGCGCTCAGCGAGGTCAACGTCGACGAGGCGCTAAAGAACGCCGCTTCGATGGCAGTGGCTCCGGCGGCTGGACCGGCACAGAGCGCCCCTGCAAAGGCAGAAGAGAAGCCCAAGGAAGAGGAGAAGAAGGAAGAGGAAGCCCTTCAGGGCCTCGCGTCGCTCTTCGGGTGAACTTCCCCTAGCTGAGTGTGAGGGGTTTTTCGCTTCTTCGACTGAACTTGCTTATCCTCCTTCGCTGGACAAGTAGAGGCTCAGACTCTGCGAGGGCCCGTTCCAGACCCGCGTTCAGGATGTTACGCGCCGCGTTCACGTCTCGGTCGATTAGCAATCCACAGGAGGGACAATTGTGCTTCCTCTCCTTCAGATCTTTGCTAACCCCACTTCCGCATCCTGAGCATTTCTGCGACGTTCCGCTGGGGTTGACGAATAACACTCGTCCGCCACGCCTTTCTGCCTTGTAGACAGTTAGTCGGCGCAGTTTACCCCAAAGCGAGTCCATTATTGCTGATGCAAGAGAGTGATTGTGAACCATCTTCCCAATGTTAAGGTCCTCAAAGACAATGGTCGAGAATTGTCTTGCCAGATCGTCTGAAATCTTGTGTGCAAAATCGTCCCTCTGCCTTCTCACTTTCCTCCATGCTTTGGCCAGGCGAGTTCTTGCCCTCTCCCTATTTTTCGAGCCCTTTTCCCTGCGGGCAAAATCCTTCTGGAGCTTCCTGACTTGATTTCCGGCCCCCTTGAGGAACCTTGGATTCCCTATCGTGACTCCGTTACTTAAAGCCATGACACTTGAGATGCCCATGTCGATTCCAATCGAGTTATTGGTCTTGAGAGAATGTTGCCGCTCGGAAGGTGACTTTGCGACAGACAGTGCCAAATACCATTGGTCTATCTCTCTGATTACGGTCGCGGTCTTGGGGTCCCCAATGACCTCTCTATGAAACCTCACTTTGACCTTCCCAATCTTGCCAAGTTTGATGCTGTTGCCTTCGATGTTGAAGCTTTTGATGAATTGGGGATACGTGAAAGATTTGTATCTCCCGACTCGCTTGAACCTTGGGTATCTACTGATTCCTGAGAAGAATCGAGCGAATGACTTGTCAAGCCCTAGTACAACGTCTTGTAGGACCTGCGAGTGTACACTCCTCAGGTACTTGTTGTCCATCTTCATCGCGACGAGATTCCTTTGTTGGACGTAGTAGCCATTCCCATTCTCGATTCGATCCGAGAGCAAGTGATTGTACAGTCTCCGGCACGTTTCGGTTGTCTCTTCGAACACTTCCACCTGTCGTCTAGTTGGGTGCATTCTGAATTTGTATGTCAGCATGTTCGATGCCGCGTTCATTCCAGAATCTTCGATTGAGGATTTTCTTGACTTCGCATTTAAGATGACAATGATATTGGCATCAAAATGGAGGCGGGTTGGGCGAAACTGAGTAAGCTGGCAGTGAGTCGAGATTTGCCTACTCGGTAAGGCCCTTTTCCTTAGCCTTGGCCATCAACGCCGAAGCTTCGGCCTCGGCCATTCCGAACAGCCTCGGAGCCGTCTCCGGAGTCATGATGCCGGCCTCGACCGCCAGGCTCATCGCTTCCCTGTAGGCCTTTGCGATTATCTCCGGGGCCGTCTCCTTGGTGACGTAGCCGATGACTATCGCCAGACCCCTGGATGAGAAGTAGCCGTCCAGGAGGCTCTGTCTGTACTTTTCGAGGTCGATGGCCACCACGTCTCCGGCGTAGATGAGGCCGTTCTCGTATGCGAGGGCTATGGTGACGCCCGCCTTGATCGGCTTGATGTTGAGCTTCGAAAGGAGGCTCGCCAGTTTCGGTGAGATCACGGCGCCCTTCTTCACGGCGACCGAGTCCTTGTTCACCCAGATGCTGCCCGATTCGATCTTCGTCTGCACGCCAGCCTCCCTGAATTCGCTGAGCACTGGACCCGCAGGAAGGTTCGTGTTGCCGGCGGGCACGATGATGTCCTCCGGGGCTGTGTCCCCGGCCCTTGCTGGCAGGAAGACCTTGTTCTTGTCGAGGGTGAGGAAGAGCTTGAAGGGGTCGTAGGTCGAGAATATCAGGGCGTTCTGGCCCGTGAGGTGGGAGAGCAGCTGCTCCGCGTTCTTGATTCCTGCTTTCTTCAGGCCCAGCTCGGCGAGCTTGTTCTTGACGACGAAGACCTCGGCCTTTCCCCTCAGCGCCTTTCTGACGGCCATCAGCTGGGTACCGCGCACCTTGGACAGGTTCGTTATGGCGAGCACCGGGTACTGCTTGGAGAGCTTGGCAACGCGCTCGACGGCCTGCACCTTCGCGGGCCTCGGCTGGTGGACCTGTACCGTCTTGCTCGTCCCTACACCACCGCCTGCTTTGCCGGCTTCCCCATGGTCGTCTTCACCATTATGGTCTTGATGTTCCTGTCCCCGTTGGGCAGCTTCTTTTGGGCCGCCTGCACAACCGCGAGTATATTCTCCGTCAGGTTCGCCTCGCTCATGGTGGCGTCGCCCACCTTGGCTGCCACTCCCAGCGAGCCCCTGCCGCGCACTCGGATTGCTGTCCTTGTCCTTTGGATCATGTTCTCGATTGAAGCGTTGGGCGGCACGGGCGTCGGGATCTTCCCCTTGGGGCCCATGAACTGGCCGAGGATCTTGCCTATCCTGGGCATCAGTGCGGTGTCAGCGAGGAAAAAGTCGTAGGCGCGGGCGAGCTTCTTCGCTTCCTTCTTGCTCCCTGCATAGTTCTCGAGCTGGGAGGGGTCGATCACGGCGTCGGCCTTCGCGTTCTTCGCCCTGACCGCCAAGTCCCCTGAGCCTATGAAGCAGATTCTGGCCGGCGTCGCCATCGGGTGAGGAAGGTAGACGGTCTCGTTGATGTTGAGGTCTGTCTTCTTCGGGTCCACGTCCTTTAGGGTCAGAATTACCTCTAGAGACTGGGCGAACTTCCTTTCCTTGGACTGCTCCTTTCCCTTCTTGACAAGCTCGGCGAGCTGTTGCGTGGAGAGCATCCTCTAATCACGAATTCCGAAGCGAGCCTTCCTCTATGGATTAAAAGCGTTTGCCCCCTTTTGGCGTCACTGGAACTTCGAGTCCCACTTTCCGGCGTCGATCTCTTTCATGAACTCCCGCGGGTCCTTCCCTTCTATCTTGACGCCCATGCTGACGCAGCTTCCGACCACTTCCCTGGCGGCTGAGCGGACCGACTTTGCGTAGGAGCCGGCCATCTTGCTCTTCGCGATGCTGACCACCTTGTCCACTGTCAGGTCTCCCGCGAGCTCGAGATTTGGCTTCGCCGACCCCTTTGGGATGGCTGCCTCCTTCGCGACGAGGGCGGAGGTGGTGGGTGTTCCGACTGTGACCGTGAACTGCTTGGTGTCCTGGTCGACGTCTATCTTCACTGGCACCCTCATCCCCTTGAAGTCCCCGGTCAGTTTGTTGATCTCGTTCACGATGGCCAGGACGTTGACTCCGAGCGGGCCCAGAGCGGGACCCAGCGGAGGGCCTGCGCTCGCTTCGCCGCCTGTCACCAGCGCGTTGATGCTTTTCTTGTCGCCCATCGAAGTTTGACCTGTTTTGAGTTTCGGCCTTCAAGGCACCGACTATCTAAACTTTGGTAGGTGAAATTGTTACTCCGAAGCTTTCAATTGATAATCCGGCTCGCGGCAGCTCCCTTCGATTTCATCGGACTGGAGGCAGGCGGTGCCAGGTCGACATTAAACTTGGACGAGGCTAATCCAACTGTAATTACTCAGAGTCTAGGGCTGAATCCTTGTGGCGGTCGCAAGCTTCGTGCCTGTTCGAGTCCCCCAATCTCTGCCCGGGGGTCTTCACCTAACTTCAATTGGTTCGGGTAGATAATGATATCTTTTGAATGCGGATTTCTATACGAACGATCATATCAGGCGCAATTACCTTCAACCTCGCAGACTTGGTAAAAGAGAAGGATGGTAGGTACTACTCTGACTATGGCTCACGAGGTTATCTTTCTTTCGATGAGGCACTGAGTGCAGAACACCGTCACCTCTTTGGGCATCCGAGCGATTATCCTACAGGAATGAAGGCATCGGAATGTCGGATAGATCCTGAGACTAGTCTCGCTGTAGCCGACATGTCGCATCTCACCATGCGTGAATCGAATTTCGTATCGTCTGGAGAGATAGATGATGTCGAATATTACACCAGTCTTCGGACGATGAAACCCGAAGACTTCTTCAGGCGCAAAATAAGGAATTCAAGGATTGATCTCAATCGTCCTCACTCGAGATTTGGGCAGCTGTTGAGTCAGATAATCTTTCCATTAGACTATTACAAACCTATCTCCGAAGCGACCCCGCTTCCGTTGTCTCAAGCACAACCATGTTCTGCGAGGTACAAGAAGAAATTGGAAGGTATCAACGACTACATTGCGCGCTTCAATTCGAGAGTGGCAGACACCAACCAGAAAGTATCTCTAATCAATGAGTTGCTCGCAAAGGAGAACCTGAAAATAGAGGCGTGGAATCTCGGCTGGCAGGGTGGGTCAGACTATCGAAGATGGACTCCGAAATCGGAAGTAGAAAGACTAAGGAGGGAAATGACGGTCCAAGAAAAAATGACTGCTCGACTCTTTCCGAGTAACAGGCACGCCACAAGTGCCGACCCAACCCATACAAATCCTGCCGAAGGCTATCTTAGCGTAGCATTACTATTCATGGTCATGTTCATGATTTGTGCCTTATACTTCATAGCGGCGGCCTCTGCGGGAGGCGTCGTGATTTCTACAGTACTTGCCCTCGTGACGGGATGGGGAATGATACACATAACAAGATCCCTGCCCCTCGCATAATCGTCACGAGACCGTGTAATGTCTGATGTACCCTTCTTCGAGTTGACTTGACGACGTCGTTCATCTCGAGGAGAAACTTGATGGGCTTTGGCAGACTCCGGATGGTGCTGGGTTCAATCTCCTTGTTCGTCCACCTCTCCTTCTGTTTGAGCATGTTGCCGAGGACGAGTTTCTGCACACAGGCAGAATCTTTCCTCGCTCCGTTCACGAATTTGTCGACGGGCATGTCGATGAATATGAGGAAGGGAAGAAGTCGCCTCTCCTATTCGTCTCTTGTGTAATTGCTGCACATCGCTTCGAAGAAAGCGACGAGCGGAAGATTCTTTTGATGAGCGTCCTGTCCTTTGTCTACGCCAGCGAGAGCTTCGACTTGGTGTAGGCCCGACGGGAGTCGAACCCGAAAGTCACTAATTCAGTACTGTTGCTGCCTTGGTTCTTCCGTGGTTGCTGGACTGGTCGGTGACTCGGGCGCAGGAGTCGTCTCTGCTATAGCTGGCACTGCTTCTGCTGGTGCGGGAGCCGGAGTCGGTGCTGTAGCTGGAACTAGTGCAGGTTCGGAACTGGCTTCCGCGCCCTGGCCTTCCTTCTCACGGCTTCCTCGACGGACTCCGGGTCGACTTCGCTTTGATCAATACTGTCGAAGACGATGCCGTCGCCCTTGATGAGAGCCAACGCGGCTCCCGCCAGCTCCTCCGAAATCGAGGACGCGAGGGCCAGCCTCTCATCCGCGGTCAGCTCCCTGCAGTCTATCTCGAGCACGACCTCCCCCGAGTCCCACCCGTCCATTAGGCGTTCGCTAGATCTTCATGTAGAAATTCTCGGGATGGTCGAGGGGCTTGGTTCCAAACTTGCGCCGCGTTCCACATCGTCTCAGATGCCGCCGGTATTTCTTGTCGCTTATCAGCTTCCCGCACTTGGGGCAGGTAGGCACGCCTGAAACTGCCGCGAGATTACGTATGGCGCTTTCCCACTCCCCTTTGGCAGCGCGTGCAAGCCCAAACAGTCAACCAAAGCAAGATTCGCCCGCCAAATTGACGAAGGCAGAGCCTCGGCCGCAATTCAGTAGGGACATCCTCGAGCGGGCACTCGTAGATTTCGCGGCAAAAATGGATCGAGCGGGATACGCAAGGCTCACCAACGAAGAGGACTTCAGAGTTAGACTGGGATGCGCACTTCTTCGTGTGGAGGGATTGCATTTTGAGATACTCCTCTCGCCCCACAACAACTGGTTTCCAAGAATGGCTGACAAGATCGCTTTGGTGAAGCCCTCGACCGAACGGCTGAGGATGGATATTGCTGTCTTTCATGCGCCAGCAAGTTTCTTGGAATGTTCAATCGAACTGAAACACTATAGCACTCTGGAAGATGTGGAAGAAAAAGAACTCAAATCAGACATAAGGAGGCTGGGGAAACTGCGCGCCAGTGGCATCGCAAAGAACTGATATCTTGTCGTCGCATACGACGGCTCGAATTCAAGCTCCCGTGCACAAGCGAGCGCTAGCGTCATGTCACGCGTCCAGTGGGACTCTAGGATAGAGAAAGCCGTCGTCTCTGCCAGGAATTCTTATGTCGCTGCTTGGAGAATCCGGCGTAGGGTAAGGACCTGACAATTAGAAGTGCGCGCACACAGAGTGCCTAGCTGCTTATCGGTGGCCGTATAGCCATTGAAAATGGTCTAAGAAATACAGTGGGGGAGGGAGTTAATTCAGCGCAGGGGTCGGACGCATTAGAGAACCGTGCTTCTGGATGCCCCCCGTT
This sequence comes from uncultured Nitrosopumilales archaeon, assembly GCA_964513805.1. Lineage (GTDB taxonomy): Archaea > Thermoproteota > Nitrososphaeria > Nitrososphaerales > Gagatemarchaeaceae > DASPPF01. The sequence goes on along the minus strand of CAZENV010000008.1, from coordinate 20,601 downwards.
GAACAATCAGTTTCAGTCTTCTCTCTCCATAATAGAACGGGAATCGCGTAACCTGTCATTTGCTTAAGGAACTTTTTCTTCCAGATGTGGTTCCAAATCACGGTAACTGCTCCAAGTGCGGAACGCTCTGCGTGACGAAGGACGACTGGTTGCGTGGCCCTCTAGAAGGGAAATACGAGTATCTTTGCAAGAATTGTGCCTTTCAAGAAGGGCTAATCTTTCCGTTGAAGTGGAAAAGGCGAATTGACGACCCACGGTAGCGCGTTCAAAACTAGGTCCGCCCGAAGTCCATCCGTGTCACTTGAGTCTTGGTGAAGACAAAATTCATCGTAATCCGTGGACCGCCACATGTTGTTCCAGATTAAGCGGGTTGAGAGCCGTCGATCCTGTGGCACTACAGTGGTGCTGGTTTACCATTGGTAGATGGGCTCGAGAGTTCCCTTTCAAGCTCCTTCTCTCGCGACCTCACCTTCCGAATGGAGCTGGCTAACCTTGCTGCGAACCTGTAATCGCTCAGCGCGATCAAGAGCCAAGCTAATGCCAAAGCTGACAGGGCAACCTCGAGAGTAACAAGGGCGGGGTCCGTGAGGCTGACGGTCTGCATCGCAGACCCGCCGGTGAAAGGCAGCACAATCTGGTAGATGAAACCTGCAAGAAGTGCGAGGGCCACGCCCATCGTAAGCAGGGATATTCTCCTGATCCTCTTTTCCACCCCTTCGACCCGCTGTAGCACTTCCTCGCGGAGTTCAAGAACCGACTCGGGGGCTATATCGTCCTCGGGCATCTTGCTTTGAGACTCTCCCATCGTATAAAACCCCTGCTTACCTAATGTAACTGCGAGTTCAGCTCCTCGTAGAACCTCTCCCAACGCATGAAAACCTCAACCCCCTTCGGTGTCGCCGTGTACCTCTCCCGTCCCTCTCCGATGCTCTTGAGGGCCAGCTGCTTCGCGAGGAAATTGTTCAGAATCTCCTCGCACCTCTGGTAGTTCAGGTTCGCAGCCTGCGCCAGCCTCGTCGGACCCCTTGGCTCCCTGATCAGCAGCTCGAGGAGTTCCATCTCGATCAGCAGGTTGGCCCTCCGCTTCAACGCCGTCTCGGTGCTACTCGATTTGATAAACCGTTGCCGCCGGGTTCGGGAAGCAACAGCGCTACGGCGCAACTACTCCAGAAAGTCATATGTCGAGACGGGCAATTCTGCATCCGCACGCATTGGACTGGGACAAGTTCGTTCTCTATCTCGCGATTGCTGATGGAATCGCGTTTTGTGCCATAGAGCTTTATGCGCTTTCAATGGGAATCTACCTTCCTGCCCTTCCGTTCTGGCCGTTCTTCCACGCCCCCTGAAAATTCCGCGCTTCAGCGTTCTGCGTAGAGGCACTGCGGCCGTCATGACTTGCCTATGATACTTACCTATTGTACTTACCATAGGTGCGGAATTTCCTTTAATTCATCGAACTCCTGCGCCGGTGATGAACCCGCAAACAGGAGCAATCTGGCTGGGCCACTACAGGACCGGGGGGAGGATGTACCTGCGCCCCGACGAACTGCTTCCCGGCATGAACATCTTGGGCAGCGGAGCGGACGACCTGGCTGCGGTCCTCGCCAGCTCCTGCGCCGAGGCAGGGCTGAAGGCCCTGGTCCTCGACTTCGACGGCGGGATTGCGAAGAAACTGTCGGGCCGCTTCGACATCACGAACCTCGGTCAGTTCCTGTACGATTCTCAGAAGATGGAGGAGAAGTCCTCCCTCCACGCCGAGCTGGCAGCCTCGGCCTACACGATGGCGCTCAACCTGAACTTTGAGCAGGAAGGCTTCCTCGACTCGGCAATCCAGTACATCGCGCTGGAGCAGGGCGTTGCCAGCCCGTCTTCGCTCAACGACAGGCTCGCGGCGACGGGCGAGTTCAGGGGGCACACGGCGGACGAGCTGAGGGGAAAGCTGGGCGCGCTCAGGTCGCTCAACCTGATTGGGGACGAGGGCGTCGTGAAGAAGATGCTCGAGGGGAACTCCGTCGCCTGCTTCGCCGACGCCGAATCCCAGCAGGCAGCCGAGGTCGCGGTGATGCTCACTCTGGCCAAGATCCTGGCCATCGGCGCTTCGGGCGGCAAGCTGCCCGATGTCCTCGTCGTGAACGGGGCGAACCGTGTCTTCTCGAACCTGCCGCTCACTCGGCACAGCAACAGGCTGCTGACTACGCTCCTCTCTGCGCCGATGGCTCGGCTGTTCGCGGCCGAGTCCGTCTACGGGCTGGACCACCACTTCATCGAGACCTCCCCCGTCAGGGTACTCTCAAGCGGTCTCTGGAACGAGATTGCTGGGGGCGGGGCGTCGGTTGCGAACCTCTACTCGCACCAGCACTCGGCGCGCAGGGGCATGCCGCTGGCGTCTGTGCTGATACTGACGCCCAACATGTTCGTCCTGCAGGATTCCGCGAGAGGCTACGAGGAAGTATTCGTGCCCCGCTCCCTCCCAGAACTTGCGGTCAACCCCGCTCCGGCGGTGGTTGAACAGAAGAAGGATGAATCAGCGGTCACGAAGAGAATACTCGAGGCTCTCGCGACCAACGACCACACGACGAGGGGCTCCGTAGTCGCCTTCCTTTCAATGGACGACCCTGCCGAAGAAATCGAGAAGACGATCGACAGATTGCAGGCCGAGGGGTATGCGGAGGTAGTCGGGAAGGACGTGAAGAGGGACAATCCCCTCAACACGTTCAGGCTGACGGCCAAGGGATACGACCTGATGAGGAGGCTGAGCTGAGATGGAGAACCTGCCGACACAGTGCAAGGCCCTCGACTCGCTCACCGACGGTGGCCTGCCAACCGGAACGATCTCCCAAGTCTTCGGCGAGAAGGCGCTGGGGAAGAGCATCCTCTGCTTCCAGGCGGCGTGCTCGGTCGTCGCGGCCGGGAGGAGCGCCATCGTCTTCGACACGGAGCAGTCCTACTTCAGCTACTTGGTGAAGTACCGCCTTCCGGGCATGAACAAGAGGTTCGGCAAGGAAATCCCTGTCAGGGAGGCCAAGCTGGAGAAGGTGCCGAAGCCCTCTGGGAGGAGGAAGGTCGTCAGCAGGAGCGAACTCGTGACTCTCCTGAGCGACACGCTCGTACGCGCTGGGGTCGCCTATTCCGAGAGCCAGATTTCGTCGGTCGGAGACATCCTTTCTCCTGAGTTCGACATCAAGATCGAGGCTCCCGACCAGCCGAGCGTCCTGATCGTCCAGATGCCCGACATAATGGAACTGCTGAGGCTGCACGGCACCGACGCAGAGGTCCACGTCTCGGAGAAGTCCCAAAACCCCAGGGTCGAGCTTCGCCTGAAGTCGACTCCCGTCTACGAGTCACCCCTCTACAAGATGGTCGAACAGACCAAGGCCAAGCTGCTCGTCTACGACTCCCTCTCTGCTCCACTGAAGGCTACCTTCCCCAACACCCAGGACCTTCCTGCTCGCAGCTCGAGCATGGCCATGATGCTCTCCCACGCCCAGAGGCTCTGCATCCAGTTCGACCTGGCCGTCCTCACCACCAGCCACGTATCAATCAGCCCCATGGAGGAGTGGGACAGGAGGCCGTACGGCGGCATAATTCTGGGCCACGACGCCAAGTTCAGCTTCGAGCTGACCAAGGGGACGGCGGGAAGGAACACCAAAGGGACAACTACACTGATCAACCCCAAGGACAAGCCAGTTGACGAGAAGGAAGCTGCCTTGGGAAGGCTGGTCTGGGTACAGAGGCACCCGGCGATGGCGGACTACTCGAAGTGTGGCTATGCGGCGCTCGACGAGGAGGGGTTCCACTGATGGGCTGGGGGCTGAAGGTCGGGCTCTTCATCCTCGCGCTGGTGGCTGCGGACTTCTCCGCGTGGATCATCACTGTTCCAATCCTGCTCCTTCTTTTCCTTCCCCCCATCCTCGGCCACAGAGGCGGCAGGAAAGCCGACCGCAATGAGTCGTCTGGCGGGGGCAGGGGAGCATCCGTTGTGAACGTTGTGGGTGCGATTCTCCTTCTGCTGAGCATAGTCGCCCTCTTCAGCGGGGGAACGCTTTCGCCTATCGTCTTTGGGGTCTGCGCGTTCGCTCTTCTCCTGAGGAACCAATTCTCATTTCAACTCCCGACAAGCATCAGACCGGTCAAGGAGTCCGTCCTCCTTCGGCACAGGTTCGCTCCCTTCAGGTGGAGCGCCCTGGCAGAGGCGAAGATGTCGACGCGCGACCTGGAGGGAGCCCTTTCGGGCTTGAATGAGAGGCTCGTCTTCACCTCGGACCCGAAGCCAACGATATTCGTCGCCTTCTCGACGCGCTCTCTGAGCCGCGTCAAGGCCGAGGATGCCCTGACCAGACGCATTCAGGCCTCGGCGCGCGCGCTCGTTCCGCTGGGCGTCTACCTGCTTCCGCTGGACAGCACGGAGGCCACAGGAATCTCGTCTTTGCACGCGTCGAGGATCGAGCCTCCGACGAGCAGCGTCCGCCAGAACGTCTCCGCCGCGGATTACGGGTCGATAGTCATCGAGGCGGAGCATGGGTTCGTAAAGGGGTTCGAGATGTACTCCAGGCGGGACGAAGACGTGAGGGCAACTTCCGTACTCTCACCACTCAAGGCCGCGGACACCAGCCAGCTGACTCTGCGGGAGCTCCTGCGCGGAGTTCGCGACAAGCTCGGTGCGCCCCAGCCCGACAGGTACGGCGCGTTCCTGAGCAGCATGGCAGCCACCCAGGGAGAGGCCTTGGGCCAGCGAATCACGGAGGCCGTCCAGGGCGGGCAGGAGCAGGTGCTTCTTGTCGCGTCCGTCGGCAACCCCTCGGTGGAATTGAGCAGGGCCCAGCTGCACGCGATAGCGAGAATCTACGAGTGACGGTGCCCATGGGAGCCTTGCTCAAGCTCGGCGTCATACCGGTCGTGCTGGCGCTGAGCTACGTCTTCACTTCGATAATCATTGGCAGCGCCTCCGTCCTCTCGGCCCGTCTCAGCCTAGCCCCGACATCGTCGACTTCTTACTCGATATTTGCGGGCGATTTTCTCTTCCTAGCCACTGCGGTCACGGTGTCGGCCTTCTTCACGATTCCAGGGATTCTTGCAGTCTTCGGCCACGGGGGCGCCTGGGTGAAGCGCGTGCTCGCGAGGTCCGGGAAGGGTCTTCTGGCATTGCTCGGCGTGTCCTTCGTGCTCTTCGTGGGGGCGGAGGCTGCGTCCATGGTGCAGACTGCCCCAGTCTTCGCTTCTCTCACCTCTGCTCTTCCCATTCTGGCGGTGGTGGGACTGCTGGCCCTGGCCATTCTTTCCGGAGATGCCTTCCTCAAGCTGACGGCCGTGGTTCTGGAATCGATTTTTCAGGCTGCCAGGGGTCTGTCGAGTGTCGCGAGGAAGCAGAGCGTCCAGGCGAACAAGACCTTGAGCATCCTGAGAAGACGAATGAGACGACTGCAGGAAGCGAAGCTGCAATTTCCGCTGAGGGATCTGAGAATCCTCGAAAGGAGGAGAATAGTGCTGAGGAGGTCAGACGGCTCGAGTCTGGAACCGAGGGCGACGTAGACGACGAACTTGAGCGGCTTCGGGAGCGCGTCAACGGGCAGTATGAGGAAGCAGCGAGCGAAGACCAGCAGGGCAGGGAGCAGGCATCCAGCCTTGAACCGGTAGAGAGCAAGGAACCTGTAGAACAAGAGGGCGAACCAGAGACCAAGCAGGACGAACTCTCGAAGTCAGGCAGCGCGGCGGGCGAGACCCCGAATCCCAGTGCTCAGGATGTCGAACCGTCAGCTGATTCCAAGGAAACGGGTGAGGTGGCGGAGACCGAGAGGGCAGAACTCAGCCAGAAGAATTCGGAACTTGGAACGGACGAAGGTTCTCCATCCCCTCAGCTACTGGACGAGGGTGCGATTGAAACCACAGAGTCTTCTAATCCCCCTAATGAAGCGAGGGACGAAGAGCCAGCGGACAGAGACGCGGGGGAGCAACTCGGCACCCCATTGCAAGTGGATGGGGCTAGGGCGGAAGTCGACGAAGCAGCAGGTATCGTAGACGGCGGTCAAAGTGTTGTGGCTAACGGAGAGGAGGACTCGGAGACAAAGGCCGAGCAGCCTTCCGATGCCGACGAAGAAGCAACTCAACCCCACCAACTGATGGAAGATTCTCAGGTGAAAATGGTGGTTTCCGAAGCTGAAACCCAGAGCACCGAGCAGGGTGCGAAAGAGACTGCCGAAGAGGATGCTCCTCCGGAAACGAGAAACTCAGTCCAATCTGAACCTGTCACGAACGATGATCGAAGCGACGGGGGAATTTCACAGAGGCCCAGCGTCGAGGATGTCCCGCTGCTGTCGGCAATCGTACAACCAGGCGAGGATGCAGCACCCGAACTTCACTCAAGGTCAGAGACGATTCAGGAGCCCGACCCCCGTGCTCCAGGCGCGATGGCTGACAGGAGTGGAGCCGAGGAACTTGATGCTAATGATGCCCATGGTAAGCAAGGTCTAGACCTAGGGCAGGAGGACTTCCGCTCAAAGGAGGGCTTGGTAGGGTATGACCGAGACAATTTCTTAGGAGAAGTCGGTTGGAAGCCTGACATTCTGGGGGCCGAAGAGGAACCTGCCAGGAATCCGCCCGAAGTAGGAGATCAAGAAATCGCCCTGAACGATGGTATGGAGGGCCCGGCGCCGCTAACGGCTGTCATCGGAGGCCGCGATGGCTCTTCGGCAGAGGTGATTCCTCTGGACGAGCGACAACTCAAAGCTCTAGCATGGCCTAAACGCGGTGTTCCTTGGCGCCAGGTCCAGCGTATCGATTCATTTGTGCTCGAAGAGAAGGAACTAAGAAAGAACGAGAAGGCGCCGTTGAGGCTGGAGGGCGAACCGCTGAATCGTGCGGTCGCTACCTTCGACTTGGAAGCTCACAGAAGCAAGCCATCAAGCCAACAGTGTTTCTTTCGTACGATTCATTAGTCTTTGAGAAGAAGACCGGAGTGCGAATCGAGGAGGGGAAGAGCTACAGCGTGGGAATTAGAGTGGAGGGAGCAGGCGACTTTCAGAGAGTTCTGCGAAGGTACTCCGAGAGCCAAGACGTTCGATTGTTCGTACCGAAGGAATTCTACGACAAAGTCAGCCCTGGGAAACGGTATGACGTCACGATGCAATCAATTCATCGGTTTTCGAGCAAAGGAGAAGTCGCGCACCCAAGTCCGTCGGGCGATTCTACAGTCCCCAGTTGGAGACGTTTGAATTTTGAAGGGTCTGGCAAATCCAACATACGAGCGGAGACCAAGCCCGAGCCAAGGGGGACAGGCGTTGGGCCTGAGACACAGGGGAACGAGATTCTCGAACAGCATGAAATTCGTGATGTCTCCTTCGACTTGGCTGCGAAATTGATTCGCTCCAGTAGGGACAGAATCTATTTCGAGTTCAACAGGAACAGCTTCCACGAGAAGATTGGGGTAAAACTCGAAGCCGGTCAGACTTACATGGTAAGGGGAAGGATTGACGGCATAGGCGGCTACGAGAAGAGACTCGAGAACGCGATGAAACGGCAAATCCACATTTATGTGCCCATGGAATACGAAGGGAAAATCAGGATTGGGGAAACATACCGAGTGAGCATCGACTCGATTGAGAGAATAGAGAGGAAGCGCCAAATTTGGATGCTGAATGACTCGCTCGACAAAGGGCTGGAATGGAATTGGAAGGAGGTCGCCAGCTGGGTAGATACCGAAGGGCACATTGGTGTTAAGACCGAGAGAGGAGGGAACTACTTGGTGGGCGTTTCTCAGAAGGAAAAGCAAGTCCTCGAAGAACTTGGGCGTTTCTTGTACAAGCAGGATTTCTCCGTTAGTATGAAGTACGTAAAGGGCACTGGCACCTACACACTTGAGATAATAGGAGCAGAGCATGCTGCAAGGTTGGTAAGACTGATTGAACCCCATATTAGGACCGAGAACAAAAAGGAGGAGATTGAACGATTCAAGGAGTCGTTGATGAAACCCCGAAAGTTGCTTTGGCCTAGCATCCGCAGAGCGAGGGAAATCCTCGGCCTCGGGTGAGGCCGTGGATAGTTAGGCCTTCGGCTGTTCAGGTTTCGCCTTCGAAATTAATTTTGTATACGCTGGATCTATAGTAATCGGCATCTGATAGGCAGTGTCGGATAGGACTACCGTGATTTCTTGCTTTTCCTTCTCCACCCGAGTGATTGTTGCCCGCATGCCTTTGAAAGGTCCCGAGACCACCTCTATGCCGTCGCCAATCCCCAGTTCTGCTACAAGGGACTTGGTGATGAGGAAACGTTCTATATCGCTAAAGGTCATCATCCCTGGTATTTTGCTCCTGACATGCTTGAATCCCTGGATGCTCTCGTCAACACTTTGGGCGGTTCCAGCTTCGAAGAGCACGTATCCCTTCCAGGTGTCGAGGGCGAGCACCGCATAGATGGGCTTGTTCTTCTGGATCGCCCTCTTGGCCACGAAGGTGGCCACCGTCTTCTCCTGACCTCCCGTGGTCTTCACAGGGAATATCGGGCTGGTCCTCGCTTGCTCGCTCAAAACGGCCACGTTAGAGGCTGCCCGATTCCGACGGTTCTAATAACATTGTGGTCTCTGGAGCCCGACTCGGCCGTCCCTGTATCATGGAACGGGCGAAAGGGCGGGTTGCTGCCTGCCGGGACGGACAGACCTCGGCCTCGGGAGCGGCGCGGGTAACCAAAGCCAAATGCCCGCGGGAAGGGGGGTTGGCGGAGTGGCTGCAGCAGAGCTGCTTGCTTTCGTCGACAGGGAGACCCGGCCCGACGCGAACGTGGCCTCGGAAGACCGCATCTTCGGGCTGGTCGAGGGGCGGAGGCTGCCTGAGGTGCTGAGGTTCTGGAAGAACACAGAGTGCTTGGTGAAAGGGAGGGCGAAGAGTCAGAACTACGGCTGGTACAACGAGGAGCTGGCCGCGAAGCTGAGGATTCCGGTGGTTGAGAGGTCGACCGGAGGCGGTGTCGTCTACAACGACCTAGGGAACCTGAACTGGAGCCTCTTTCTCCGGGCCTCGGGGGAAGCCCCGTCTCCGGCCAGGTTGTTCGAGGAGGCTTCGGCCTGCGTGGTCGAGGCGCTGCGGCAAGGAGGTTTCGACGCCTCTTTCTCCCCTCCAAACAGGATCGACGTGTCCGGAAGGAAGGTCTCCGGGATGGCCGCGAGGTCTACGCGCACCGCCCACCTTGTCCACGGGACGCTGCTGATCGGCACGAACCTGGAAAGGCTGAACTCGCTCTGCGTGGCGCCCAGGGGGTGCCCGCCCGTCTCCAACCTGAAGGAGTGGCTTGACGTAGGCGAGGAAGCGCTGGAGGAAGCAATCATAAGGAGCCTGGCCAGATCGAAGTACGACGTCACCCGGGTCGAAAGGCTTGAAGCCTATGGGTGACCGCTTTCGAAATCCGTCCTCAGCCGAAGAATATGTTGCCTGCCAGCTTGATTAGGAATCCGATCGTCCCTACCACTGCGATTCCAAGGGTCACCAGCTTCAGGTAGAGCGTGAACTCCTCCCTGTCGCTCTTGTGGGAGAGCCTGAATATGGATTGCACCGATTTCAGGAAATCCCCGAACCCCATGTCGTCTGGCCCGTTTCCGGCTGCGGCTTATATGTTTTGACGGGCTTCGTATCTCGTCGCGGCGGTCGTGGGGCCGGGCGACGAGGCGAGGAAGAGCACGTCAGGCCCGGCCGCTGGTTGAACGACGCTTTCATTGTTAATATCCACCGCGATTCGATCGGCGTCCCATGATTCCGCAGGGGGAGCCGGCCACCGTGCTCGTGGCGACGTCGAACGAACTCGCTTCGAGGACCCTGGCGACAGCGCTCATAGACGGACAGGGCTTCCAGTCGACGGGCGTGAACCTGCTCGGAAAGCCGGTCTACCAGAAGGGCTCGCTCCTGCTCTTCTTCTACGAGGGAACGATTGTGGAGCCTCCGGAACTGGACGGCTACTTCAACCCCCAAGCCTACGTCTTCCTGTCCAGGCACAGCGCCGAGTCCGGCATCGCCTCCCTGACGGCCCACACGGTGGGTAACTTCGGAGAAGAGGCCAGGTTCGGTGGGAGGCCGAAGGAGCTCGGCAGGGTCAACCCGGACCTGCTGAAGAACTACATGGCGGCCCTCGGGAAGAGGAAGGCCAGGGCCGAGGGCTATCAGGTCGCCATCGAGGCCACGCATCACGGACCCACCGGGCTTGCGAAGCCTGTCCTCTTCGTGGAGATCGGCGCCTCCGAGAGGAATTGGGGCGACAGCAGGGCAGCCAGCATCGTGGCCGAGTCACTGATGGAGAGCCTTACTGAGAGGAAGGTGTGGAGCAAGGTCGCGCTTGGGTTTGGAGGCACCCACTATCCTGAGAGGTTCTGCGATCTGCTCACGGAGGGGGACATGGCGCTTTCCTTCGTGGTGCCGCGGTATGCCTTGGAAAACGTCGACGAGAAGATGATGGGTCAAATGCTGGCGAAGACCTCTGCGCCTGTCAGGTATGCGGCGCTGGACTGGAAGGGGCTCGGCGCCCATAAGGAAAGGATATCAAGCCTGGCAGCCCAGTTCGGCCTGGAAGTGGTCAGGGTGTGACAGTCTCGAGGTTCGCCAAGAGGGTGTACGAGCTGACGTCCAAGGTCCCCAGGGAGAAGGTGACGACCTACGGGACGATAGCGCGCAGGATGGGTAGGCCGAAGGCGAGCAGGGCAGTGGGAGCCGCGTTGCGGGCCAACCCGACGCCGATCGTAGTCCCATGCCATAGGGTGGTCGGGCGGGACGGCAGCCTGAGGGGATACGGCGGGGGCAGCGGGACCCCCAGAAAGGCGGAGCTGCTGAAGAAGGAAGGCGTGAAGGTCGCCCAGGGGAGGGTGGACCTCTCGAAGTTCCTCTTCACCGACCTCTGAGCAAAGACGAGAGCTCGGCCCTTCCCAGCATCAGAAAGCAGAGCAACGCCTTCGTGGTGTGCATCCTGTTCTCCGCCTGGTCGAACACCACAGACTGGGGGCCGTCTATGACCTCGGGGGTCACCTCCTCGCCCCTGTGGGCCGGAAGACAATGCTCGAACACCGCGTCGCGTTTGGCCAGCGACATCAGTCTGCCGTCGACTTGGTATCCGGGAAGGAAGGCCTCTTGGCGCTTCGCCTTCTCTTCCTCCTCGCCCATCGAGACGAAGGTGTCGGTCATCACGCAGTCAGCGCCCTTCGCCGCGAGCCGGGGCTCGTTTGTCAGGGTGATTCTCGCACCGGTGGCGCGCGCCAGGGCGGCGGCCTCTCTCACGGCCGAGGCGAGCGGCTCGTAGCCCGCCGGGGTGGCGACCACGAAATCGATTCCGGAGAGAGCGGCGCCGTACAGCCAAGAGTTGCAGACGTTGTCGCCGTCGCCTATCCATGCGACCCTTAGGCCCTTGAGCGTCCCCTTGTGCTCCTTGAGAGTCAGGAGGTCTGCGAGTATCTGGACCGGGTGGTAGAGGTCGCTGAGCCCGTTGATCACGGGCACGGCGGCGGCCTTGGCGAGCCTCTCTATGCTCTCTTGCTTGTTCACTCTCGCCATGATTGCATGGACGTAGCGCGAGAGCACCCGGGCGGTGTCCTCCACGGTCTCCCCGCGTCCCAGCTGCAGCTCCGCGGAGCTCAGGCTCACCGGGAATCCGCCGAGCTCGCTGATGGCGACCTGGAAGCTCACCCTGGTCCTCGTGCTAGGCTTCTCGAAGACGAGCGCGACGGACTTGCCCTTCAGGGCGCTTGAGCCGAGCCTTGCTCTCCTACCCCGCTTGAGCGACCTGGAAAGGCTCAGAAGCACACCCAAGTCTCTCGATGACAGCTCTGCAAGAGTCAGAAGGTCCCTCTTCCCCCCGTCAGGCGCCACGGCCATCTTCTTCGGCATGGTGGTGCGGGTGCGCCTCGGAAAACCGTATTATAGATTGTGGCCGCGTCTGACCGATATCAGGTATACTATGGTCTGATATGGGTCATGACCGGCTGGTGGCTTCGGCGGTCCTAGTTGAACAGGGAATCGAGGAACTTCCGGTAGTCGAACGGCGCGAGGTCCTCGTATTCCTGGCCCACTCCCAGATACATGACGGGCTTGCCCGTCGAGAAGACGATGGAGAGTGCTGCTCCTCCGCGGACATCGGCGTCGGCCTTGGTCAGTATCACGCCGTCGAAGCCCGTGTACTTGCTGAAGAGCTCCGCCTGGGAGACTGCGTCGTTGCCCGTGAGAGAGTCGCCGACGAATATCTTGAAGTCCGGGTTGACCACCCTGACGACCTTGGCCATCTCCTCCATGAGGTTCTGGTTGGTCTGCATTCGCCCGGCCGTGTCGATGAGCAGGCAGTCTATGTGGTGGGCTTTGGCGTAGAGGAGCCCGTCCCTGCCGACCGCGGCGGGGTCCGCCCCGTAGCGCTGTGAGACCACCTTCATGGCTATCCTGTTCGCGTGCTCGGTGAGCTGCTCGATGGCGCCCGGCCTGTGGGTGTCTCCGGCGGCAGCGACCACGGAGACGCCTCTCTTCTTCAGCAAGGACGCGAACTTGGCTATGGTGGTCGTCTTGCCCGTGCCGTTGATGCCAAGAAACAATATGACGTACGGTTCCCCGGCAGAGTTCTTCTCCTTGACCTTGGCGAGTATGTCTGGCGTGCCCGCCGAGGCAAAGGTCTGCTCGAGCGAGGCCATGAGCGCCTTCCTGACCTCGCCCGAGGCCTCCTCGCCGCGCTCCATCTTGGCCCCGCTGAGCGACTTCCTGACCTGGTCCGTGAGCTTCTCGGCGACCTCCTGGGCGACGTCGCCTTCCATCAGTGCGATCTGGAACTGGTAGGCCACCTCTTCCAGCTCCCCCTCTGACAGCTTCTTCTCGCGGACTGCCGATGTGACCGAGGAGAAGGCCTGCTTCAGCCTGTCGAACATGGTCAGCCCTTCTGGCCAGAGCTGGAGACGAGGTTCTGAAGGACCTGCCTGTCGGATTCGAGCCTCTGGGCGATTTCGTTCCGCTGGCCCGCGATGGAGACAATCGACCTTTCGACTTCCTTGGTTCGCTCTTCGATGATCGCGAGGGCCTCTTCCCGCGGCTTCTCCAGGACGACGTCCGCGCCAATGCTCACGAGCACCCGGTCCACGTCAGGCGGCGGCGACCTCAGCATGGCTCCTCCCCCGACCTGGGTCAGCACCTCGCCCACTTTCTTGTCGCCCAGGCCTTTGATCGCGTCGAGGGCCGCTCTGTTCTCGATGAGAGCCCGCTCGAGGAGGTTCTGCCTGGCGGTGAGTTCGTTGTAGGTGCTCTCTAGCACCCTGACCTCGACTACGAGGTTGTTGACCTTGTCTTCGTTTGATTGTTCGTCGCTCAAAATGGAATGGCCTGCCGGTTTCGTATCAAACCTTCAGTGCCCGCGTTATAAACACAAGCTCGGGGCCGGTCGTCTGGTTGCCGACGATCGCGTTCTTCGAGTTTGCCACCAGGCCGGAGGCCACGAAGGGTACGCCCTTGTTCACCGACGTGGGATAGGCGTCGACCCCAAACAATTCTGCGACCCTGGAGACTTCGCTCTCCGCCAAGCCGGGGAAGACCGCGGCCCCGACGTTTGTCGGCACGACGAGAGCGCCGACCTGATAGAATTCGCCCATAGCCATCCGTTCGACCTCGGTCCCCAGAACGTCGCGGACCTGTTGGACCGCCTTGGGCTCGAGGATGGGGGAGACCAGCGCGAACTTGTCGTTCGCGGCTATGAGGTTGCCGGCGGACGTAAGCTTCGACTCGAATCGGGCGACGTTGATCCCGGCGCCGCTTGCGATCTCGGCCATCTCGCCCTGCTCTGCCAGCCTCGACACGATCGCGCCGTTGTTATTCATCGCGACCAGGGGGCCTAGAAGCCTGGACTCGCCGATCGACGTCGGGAGCGCCGTAACCCCCAGGTCTCTGGAGAGCTTGTCGCACTTCGTTGACGCCAGCCCCTTGGGGACGAGCAGCGAGCGTTCGTTGGCCTTCAGGAAGATGCCTATGTTGGGGCTGCGGTAGATGTCGACCAGGTAGAGTCCCATCGGGGACACTCATTCTGTCTCTGGGGCAAGGCCGACTGAGACAAGCCCGTCCTCATCGCGCTCGAACTCCAGCCGGACGCGCCTCGGAGGCTTCCTAATCCCTCTCGCCCAGATTACCTCGTTGACCTCTTCCTTGATCTTGATGTCGGACGCCTTCATGTGCCGCGTGGTGAACTCCTTGATGATGCGGATCGCCACCTTTGCCCTCCTGTACGGAGGGGCCTCGAAGGCCACCATCAGCGGAACCGTGTAGACCCTTGTCAGCGGCTCGACCTTCTGTTCAGACATCAATCATCACCTGTAGCCCAGCTTGCGCTGCCTCCAGTTCCTTCTCTTGGGGTTGGTGCGCACGTGCCTGTTGGTCTTGACTATCACCCACGTCGGGACCGACCTGGCGGTCCTCGTTGCTTTGACCAACCTGTTCTTCTTCGACGTGTCCTTCACCCGGGCCATCTCATATCCTCCTGATCTTGATCTCGCGCTTCTTCTCCTGAAGCGCCAGGAGCATCTGCTTGACCTGCTCGTCGTCAATCGCCTTCTTCAGCTTGCCGCTGGATGCTATCTGGATGACGTACTCTTCTATGGAGGACGCCAGCTCGGGCTTCACCATCTTCACGTTGGAGAGCCGCTGTCTTGCCTCTGACGTGAGCGCCATGCGCAGCAGGCCTTCCCTGAGTGCCTTCCTGTCGGAAGTCTCCTTGTCGTCTGGCTTCCTGTTTTCTTGCGATGAACTCAAGCGTATCTCGCCAGCGCCTTGCTGTCCTTGCTCATCTCTGTGAAGAGCTCCTTGCTCAGCTTGTCGAGCATGGCGGTTCCCTTGGGGGTGAGCGTCCTTCCCTTCGGCGACTTCGCCACCAGTCCCGCCTGCTCCAGCTGCTTCAGAATCTTCCGAATGGAAGAGCTGCCTGCGTCCCTGTGGTGCTTCGGGTAGTAGGCCACGGCCTTGCTGCCGCCGTAGCCGCGCTCCAGGTCTCCCACGCCGAGTGGGGCGTGGAGGTACAGCTTCCTGAGTATCGAGGCTGCCCTGGCGAACCACCAGTCCTGGCTGAGGGGCGGGCGCTCAGCGTGTGAGCCCGTCTTCGCGAACCTGGCCCACTCGGGGGCTTCCATGCCCGGCAGCGTCTTCACTTGGTCGGCTAGGGCGCCGAGAAGCTTCGCTGAAGGCACGTCGTAGACGTTTACCATCGGTAATCACGAAACAGATTTTCCGCCTCGGTTCTGTCTATTTAAGCCCTTTTCAGGATTTTTCGGTTTGTGCGTCCGCACCCGAGGCATGTGATACGGACGACGAGAGGTTTCCCTCGGCCAAGTCTCACCCTGGCGTTGACGCCCGGGACGATTAGCTTCTTGCAGCCGCGGCAGATGAACCTCTTCTGAGAATAGTCGAGCCGGACGTTGTACCTGAGCATCAGCTTCCTCGCGAGCTCGGCCTGCCGCTTCGCCAGTGCCAGATCCGTTGCCGAAGTCTTGACGGCTTGGCCGATCAGCGACTTGGCTGCTATCGCCGCGTCCGCCTTGGCGCTGGCCCTTGTCTTCACGCTGGTCGCCTGGGAGACAAAGCAATTAATCATGATTGCCCATGGAAACCACGATGAAGCTGAACCTCGTGCTGGCCGAGGCGGCTCTCGAGCTTGTCCCGAGCGAGCTCAAGAACGACCCGTCGGTCGCCAGCGACGCCAAGAGGAGGGGGGTGGAAGCGTCGCGGATCCTGCTCGACAGGAGCCTTCATCACAGGGGTATGCTGAAGCTGAAGGAGGGCCTCAAGCGAGGAAGGCCGGACCTAGTTCACGTGACGCTGCTGAGCGCGACGGGAACGCCTCTGTACTTGGATGGAGGGGTCAAGGTCTACGTCCACACGAATGCGGACGAGGTCCTCGAGTTTCAGGAGAAGACCAGGATTCCGAAGAGCTACTTCAGATTCAGAGGGCTGGTTGAGCAGGCACTGACAGAAAAGCCGAGGGCCGGGCTACTCAGGGTTCGCGAGTCGAGCTTCGAGCGTCTTGTGAAGGAGATTGGGTCGGATTCGGTGGTGGGGCTGTCGACACAGGGACGGAGGACGTCGATGGACGAGCTGAGCTCGATGGTTGGGGCGGCGAGGAAACCTTGCGTTGTCATAGGAGGGTTCGCACAGGGCCACTTCTCGCCCAAGGTCCTGGAGGCGATGGATGAACTGGTACGGATTCATGACAAGCCGCTTGAAGCGCACGTTGTAGCGGCCAGGGTCCTCTACGAACTGGAGAGGCATGCAGCTCGAATCAACGATTAAAAGCTGTCTGTGCGGCTCGTGAAGTCGTGCGGTCGTCGTCCAGTTCTCTCTGAGAGGACAGTCTGGTCTAGGACATCAGCCCTCCAAGCTGGTAACCCGGGTTCAAATCCCGGCGACCGCAGATTTCAACTTGCAATACCAACACGCGCATCTAATAGGTTCGGTCTTCTCTCGGGTCGAGAATCACCTTGTCCGCCCTTATGCTTAAAGCGTTCCTGGGCCTCCGAGAGCATCTTGAAACCCCAGAATAGGAAGTTCACGGCCATCCTCGAGCCTGCGGAGGAGGGGGGATATGTTGCAAAGTGCCTTGAATTGCCAGTGACCACAGAAGGCGAGACCAGGAATGAAGCTGTCAGAAACATCAGGGAGGCAGTAGAGGGATACCTGGAATTTAGGGCAGGATTGCTGGGGAAGTCGAAGGCCAAGAAGCAATTGGTTGAGATAGCTGCCAAGCAAGTTACCGGTCCTACCTTGGCGTGAAGTTGTCAAGGCGCTTGGCAGGGCAGGTTCTCCAAGTCGTCCGGCAGAGGGGCAGTCACATCTTCCTGGCGAAGCGCGAGACGGTCGTCCCGGTCCCCAGGCACGCTGAAATCAAGAGGGGAACTCTCGTGGCGATTATCGTCGAAGCGGGCCTCGCCAAAGACGAATTCCTCGAATTGGTTTGATTTGGGACGACGCGGCGCGTGACAGGCGTATTTCCGACCAAAAAATCGGTCGGAAGTCCCGGCGACCGCACGCTCTTCATTGGCTGGGGCTGCTCCAGAAGCAGGGCTCCGCTGGTTGTCATTTCGACAGCGATCCTACAACAATCCTGTCCGCGAGGTCTTCGACAAGCTGTTCGTTGCCCACAATGCCTTCGGTGAGGGCGCGCTCGTAGTCACCCATGCTGCAGAAGCCAAGTTGCTTGAGACGTAGATTCCGTGTTGCAACCTGTCCATCAGCCATTCGCGTGCCGGCCGTACACCGCTTGGACACCGGTCGCTGCCACAGGCGAGCGCAGGGTACCACTCATGGCCGCGGGCACAATGACAGTATCGCTCGTCGCGGGGCGTTCTTGTCACTAGAACTATACGCACAATGAACAGGCCTGAGGGCATGAGACGGACAACGAAGGTGGCAGTCGTGGGAGTCACGGTCGCCGCTGCGTTGCTCTTCTTCTTCGGTCCCGTGTCACTCTGGTTCAATGGCGGTTCCCCGGTAGCAGGACAGTCGGTTAGTGTGCCCGTCTACAGGTCGCTCGGGTGTGCGACAGTGGGATTCGGCGACCTGTATGCACCCAGTTGGTTTGGATTCAGTTTCGGATGCGAGCTTCCTGTCTTCCTTCCGCTCTCTACGAGCCCCGCGGTAGCCCCGACCGACAAGATCTCCCTGCCAAGCGGGGTTGGCATCTGCTCAAGCAACTGCATCTACCCAAGCCCCTACCTGTCGGCGACCGTATTGGTCAACGCCAGCAGCCCTCTCGTCAGTCTGCGTCTCTTCATCAACGGAACAGACGAAGGGATGGTCGCGAGTTTCAATAACACGATGACTGACTATGGATACGTTCTCAAGGCAAATCCCCATAACGCGTCCATGCCGATTCAAGCTGGCTTGGTGTACTCTGTGGAGCTGGTGGCAGCCTTCAGAGACGGTGGGACTTCCACGGCCACAGCTTCTACGGTCGCAAGCTAGTCTTGGGGAGAGCGAACAAAGAGTGAAGAACGAAATTGCAGCTGCCGCGGTGGTCTTGGCGATCATATTGAGCGCGGGAGCCGATACCTTGCCGGCTTGTCAACAAATCACGAGGGCTCCAGCCCAGGTCGCTTGGTGAGCGTCACCGCCACGTCATGCACAGTCAGCGGACCCACCAATGGAGTTGAGATTAGGGTCCTCATGGGCACCGGGACTGTTGTTCCCGTGGCCGGGGCACAAATCACTGGCAATGCTAGAGGCTACTGCAATGGCTCCCCCCAGATATCTGCCCTCCAGCCGGTGACTACGAATTCAAGCGGATGGGCGAATCTGCTCGACGGGGGATTCGGCATCTACGACCTTAACATCACCCGCGCGTATACAGAAACGGGCCCGATTCTGATTAGAAGCAACACTACATCCACAGAAGGCCCCTATACATACACAGACGTCTATCACCTGTCTTTGCCCACATCGCCCCTCGCGACAACCCTCGTTACATACAACATCTCGTCGGGTAACGTGACTACGATCTTCTGCTATTACGGTCGTTGTCTCAGTGGATCTGGCTAAGCCCATCGTGCGCCAGCTGCCCACTGACCACCACGTATGAGAAAGGGGTGCCGAAACGTTTACTGTGAAGAGAATCGTCCTCCCAAGGTCGAAGCGTGTTCATCAATGTCCGTGTGACCCCGAATTCAAGACGAGCCAGCGTGGTGAGGGT
The DNA here is from genome assembly GCA_964513805.1 of uncultured Nitrosopumilales archaeon. Lineage (GTDB taxonomy): Archaea > Thermoproteota > Nitrososphaeria > Nitrososphaerales > Gagatemarchaeaceae > DASPPF01. Next base: position 1,944 of record CAZENV010000008.1, on the reverse strand, counting down.
CGACGAAACCACCTTCGAAGTGAAGGTAGACGAGAAGGCGATTGGTGGGGCTGCGAACAAGAGGCTTTTGGAGATTCTTTCCGAGCACTTCGGGGTTCCGAGGTCACGAATCACCATTGTGAGAGGCGCGAAATCGAGGGACAAGATTCTGAATGTGGCTACCTGAAGGCCAGCGAGATCGTCTCTGTCGTAGACTTGGACGCAGCTGGGTATGAGAACCAGCGACCGCGCCTGTCTTCTTGGACTGCTTGGTGACTCGGGGTTTCTTGGATAGAGTCTATAATGATTGGGCGTCGATTTTGGAGTCATCTCGGAAACGCGGTATATAGTCAGAGACGCATTCGAATCGTGAAAACCATTGACGACAAACACAGTCCAAAAGGCCACTCTGGCCATAGCCGCAACGGTCCTAGCGCTCGTTGTGGTCGGCTACGTGGCAATGGCACCACCGGTAGCAGCACAATCGCCCAACAACGCGGCGTCATCGTCAACCGGACCTCAGGCGAGAATGCAAGGCTGGGGTTCGATGGCCGGCTTCCAGGCAGGCAGCGCCTTCCGTCAGGGAGGACCCATGCTCGGGGCGCAGGCTTTGGCCCAGAGTCAGGTCAACATCTCAGTGGGACAGACATTCACGATAACCAGCACCACCGGCAAGTACTTCGTCGCTGGGACGCCCAGCGATAACGGGACCGCCTCCGGAACCCTGACGTTCACCGTCACAGGGAAGCTCTCGGCAGGGTACACACTTTCGATAAGCAGCGGCAGCTTGACGGTTGCAGGAACCACATACACGGTCACTTCGGGCACGGCCCAGATGGGCCGCGGCGCATCCGGCATAGTTGGCCAGGGTGCGACCAACCCGGCAGGGCAATTCATCCTCCGGGCGAGCGCCCACGGATCATTCGTCGGCTCCACGGGAACGGTGTCACTGGACCTTCAATCAGGTTCGTCCGAGTATCTGGTCTTACTAGCAGGGAGCATTTCCAGCTAGGACATGATACTCGGCCCCCCTCTTTTTCTGATGTGTTAAACCGTCTACTTTGATCTTAGGTATCTGCGGTAATCCATTTCGAGATAGCGCCCATACGCATTCCAGTGGGAAGTGGCATCGGCCATCCAAGACTTCCTCGACTCTACGTCCCTGGCGCTGTAGTAGGTTTCCGAGAACTTCATGTCCAGCCTCGTCTTGGCCTTCCCGAGCCGGGTCAATTTGTAGTCGCCGACTTCCCGCCCGTCCCCGCATGTGTCCAGATGCCAGGCGTTCGGAGGCTTGAGCCACACGACCCTGACTCCGTCGTATCCCTTCGTCTTGCCCTTGGTCACGTTTCTCCAGACGACGTGCTTCTTGGAGCGCTCGATGATATCGCGCCTCTTCTTCGACCCGAGCATGCTGGGGTCGTCGCTGCGGTAGTCGGTGCACCACCTGTAGACGAAACCGAGAGGGGCGTTGAAGGTCTTTGTGACGTGGTAGGTTTCGACGAAAGCCTTCTTCAATGAAGAGAGTTCTGATTCCTTGTTCTTTAAGGGTTCCAGCCCAAGAAATTCTTAATTCGGTCGCGAAATCGCGCATGACCTGTGCCGCGGTAGCTCAGCCTGCTTCCGGGTTCGGAAGGCTAGGGAGACCTCCAAAGTCCAAAAGCACTCGGCTGAAGACCGAGGTGTCGTCGGCTCAAATCCGACCCGCGGCATCTTTTACTAGTAAGGTATAAATTACCCCGAATTCGCTTATCCACTGGCTAAGATGACCAAGACCCCCCGCGGCAAGACGGAGACAATCAAGCAGCGCGCGCTCTACGTCTACCTCCCTACGCTGGAGATGGTGGAGGATTGGAAGCAGAGGGCGGAGAGTGACAAGAAGTCGCTCTCGAACTGGGTCATGCTGAGGGTCCTAGACTCCATCGGGTTCGAGGAAGGGTCCGCCCAGAGGGAGCAGATGCAGAAGGA
>CAZENV010000007.1:0-32880 GCA_964513805.1 uncultured Nitrosopumilales archaeon | reverse complement strand
GTACTTGGCCATGAACTTCGCCTCCACGTCGTCCCTGCTGAAGGCGAAGGTCGCCTGGGTCAGGTCGTTGGTCCCGAAGGAGAAGAACTCGGCGTGCTCGGCGATCTTGCCGGCTGTCAGCGCAGCCCTGGGCGTCTCGATCATGGCGCCGACCTTGTAGTCGATCTTCTCTCCCAGCTCGCGCATCGTCCTGGCCGCGGCCGCATCGACCACCTTCCGCAGGAAGACGACCTCCTCCACCTCGCTGATGAGCGGCAGCATGATGAACACCTTGGCGGTGTCCTTGGATTCGCGCCTCACCTCGATGGCGGCCCTGACTATGGCCTCGACCTGGACTTCGTACATCTCGGGGAAGGTCACAGCCAGCCTGCAGCCCCGGTGACCGAGCATCGGGTTGTGCTCGCTGAGCTGCCTCACCTTGGCCAGGAGCCTCTCCCTGCGCTGCAGCTCCGGCCCCTCCTTGCCTTCTCTCTTCATCTCAGCGATCTCGTCGAGCAGCCTCGGCTCCTCGGGCAGGAATTCGTGGAGGGGCAGGTCCAGGAGCCTGACGATGACCGGCTTGCCCAGCATCTCCTTGAATATGGCCCGGAAGTCGTTAAGCTGGAACGGGATCAGCTTCCGCAGGGCGGCGGACTTGGCTTCCATGGTGTCGGCCGAAATCATGTCCTGCATTATTCTGAGCCTGTCCGGAGCGTTGAACATCCTCTCTGTCCTGCAGAGCCCGATTCCTTCCGCGCCGAACTCCCTCGCCCTGGCCGCCGCCTCCGGCGTGTCCGCGTTGGCGTAAACTCCGAGCCTCCTCGTCTCGTCCGCCCACCCGAGCAGCGTCCTGAACTCCGAGGTCAGCTGCGGCTCCACCATGGGGACCTCTCCGAGCATCACTGTGCCGCTGGTGCCGTCGAGTGTGATCACCTCCCCGCTGCTCACCCTGACCCCGGTCTCAGTCTCGAAATACCCCTCGGCGGGATGCAGCCGAAGCCCGCCGCAGCCGACCACGGCCGGCTTCCCCATGCCCCTCGCGACGACTGCCGCATGAGAAGTCATCCCGCCCCGCGCTGTGAGGACCCCCTGCGACGCTATTACTCCCCTGATGTCCTCCGGCGTCGTCTCGGGCCTGACCAGGATTATCTTCTCGCCCTTTCCTCCCAGACTCGCCGCCTCGTCGGTGTCAAGGACGACCTTGCCCCAGGTGGCTCCCGGAGAGGCGTTGAGTCCCTTGGCGATGGGCTTGACCTGGGCCTTGGGGTCGATAGTCCTGTGGAGCAGCCGTTCGGCGTCGAGAGGGTCGATGCGCGCCACGGCTTCCTCCTTGCGGATCAGGCCCTCATTCACCATGTCCACAGCAATCTTCACCGCTGCCTGGGCCGTCCTCTTTCCGTTCCTGGTCTGGAGGAGGTAGAGCCTGCCCTTCTCGACAGTAAACTCAAAGTCCTGCATGTCATGGAAATGCTTCTCCAGGGTCTTGGCAACCTGTTGCAACCGTTCCTTGAGGCCGCCTTCCGCCGACTCGATCCCGATGGGTGTCCTGATCCCAGCGACGACGTCCTCGCCCTGGGCGTTGCTGAGGTATTCGCCGAAGAGCTTCTTCTCGCCCGTGGAGGGGTTTCTGGTAAAGCCCACCCCTGACCCGGAGTCTTCTCCCATGTTGCCGAAGACCATGGCCTGGATGTTCACCGCCGTGCCGACGTCGTCGGGAATCCTGTAGTAGCGCCTGTACTCCTTGGCCCTTGGGTTCTCCCACGACTTGAAGACCGAGACGACCGCGGTCTCCAGCTGCTTCCAGGGGTCTTGGGGGAACTCCGTCCCCTTGGCCCGTATCAGGTCTTTGAACTCGCCCACCAGGGTGCGAAGGTCCGAGGCCCCCAGTTGCGCGTCCTTCACCACTCCCGACTTCCTCTTGCGCCCCTCGAGAATCGCCTCGAACTCCTCGGCGTCGATGCCCAGGGCAGTCTTGCCGTACATCTGGAGAAGCCGCCTGTAGGCATCGAAGGCGAAGCGCTCGTCCCGGGTCAGCTGCGCCACCTTCTGGACCACCTGGTCGTTCAGCCCGAGGTTGAGTATGGTGTCCATCATTCCGGGCATCGAGAAGGGGGCGCCAGACCTTACGGATACCAGGAGTGGTGCGTCGTTGCTGCCCAGGTTCTTCCCCGTCTGTTTCTCGAGGCGTGCTATCTTGGCTCTCACTTCGTCGAAGAGTCCGCGGGGAACCACTCCAGTGTTGTAATACTCTCTGCAGGCGGCAGTGGTTACGACTATCCCGGGGGGAACCGACAGTCCGATGGCCACCATCTGGACGAGGCCGTACCCCTTTCCGCCCAGCAGGGACTTGTCCAGTCCCTTCGCCTCTTCGAAGAGATGAACGAATGGCATTGGCCCGTCAATGGGCGCGACTTTCCACTCTTAATTAAGAACTCGCGACCTTTTGTCACGGCGGAGTAAATTTCACTTCGAGACTTCCAGCCGGATGTTCTCGGTTATCTGCTTCATGTATTTCGAAGCAATGCCGTCCATCAGTCTGCCGCCGACGCTGGCCAGGAGTCCGCCCAGCTCTGCCTCTGCCACCCAGTTCGCCTTGCTGCCTCCCTGGCTGTCTTCGAATGACATCTGAAGCGTGAGGTCGACCATGCTCTGCATCCCCTGGCCGCGTCCCTTCAGCTTCAGATGAAGGCCCGGCTTCTTCTCGGCCGTTTCGAAGGCGAAGTCGAGGGTCCCCCTCAGCGGACCCGCACCCACCCTGGCCTTCACAGTGAAGTGGTCCTGGTCCGCCACCTTGGATTCCACAACGTCGGGCAGGAACCTGATGACCTTCTCGGGGTTGCTTAGGACCCCGTAGAAGACTTCCCTTGTGATGGGCGCTTCAATGACGCCTTCATAGCGTATCACATTCCTTCAATCTCTCTCGGTTTCCTCTGCTGTTCGCCCCTGAACCTCTCCGCCCCGGCTGGAGCCTTCCTTGGACCCTTCCTCCTGAGTCTGGCTGCATAGCGCACCGATTCGACTACGTTCACGTAGCCGGTGCACCTGCAAAGATTGCCCGAGAGCGCGGCCCTGATCTGCTGCTCGTCGGGGTCAGGGTTTCGCTCAAGCAACTCCAGCGTTGTCATTACCATGCCTGGGGTGCAGAACCCGCACTGCAGTCCGTGCTTCTCCCAGAAGGCGACCTGAATCGGGTTCATCTCGCCCGGCGTGCCGACCCCCTCGATTGTGGTCACCTTCCTGCCGTCTGCCTGCACCGCGAAGACGGTGCATGACTTCACGGCCCTCCCGTCCAGGAGAACGGTGCAGGCGCCGCAGCTTGTGGTCTCGCAGCCGGAATGGGTCCCCGTCAGCCCCAGGTTGTCCCGCAGGAACTTCTGCAGGAGAATCCTGGGCTCGATCCGTGCGGCCCTCATCTCGCCGTTGACCTCGATGCTCACGTCAACCAGGGTCAGACTCTCTCAGCCTCCTTTGCAGCTGCTCGCAGGGCTCTGACTGTCATCACCTGGGCCATCTTGCGCTTGTACTCTGCCGACCCCCTCAAGTCTCCCGCCGGCTCGGTCTCTTCCGCTGCCGCCCGGCTTACCCTCTCCAACGTTTCATCGTCCAACTTCTTGCCCACCACCAGACCCTCTGCCTTCTTCGCCTTCACGACCTTCGGTCCCACGCCTGTCAGTGCTATCCCGCACGAAGAGCACTTGCCGTCCGGCCCAAGTTCGAGGACGGCGGCGACGCCCACGATGCCGAAGTCCCCAGCCTGTCTCTCAAGCTTGACGTAGGAGCTCAACCTGCTCTTGCCCACCGGGATCCGAAGCTCGGTGAGGAGCTCGCCCTGCCTGAGTGCCGTCGTGAAGGTGTCCAAGAAGAAGTCCGACGCCGGAATCGACCTCCTTCCTCGCGAAGATGTGGCCACCATCTGGGCGCCTGCGGCTACCATCACGGCGGGCATGTCGTTGCCCGGGTCGGCATGGGAGACGTTTCCGCCTATGGTGCTCATGTTCCGGACCACGGGGTCGGCAATCTGTACCGCGCACTGGACCAGGGCCGGGCATTCCTCAGCAACCAGCCCCGAATTCGATACTTCCTGCAACCTCGTCATGGACCCTATGGCAATGCTCTCCTCCTCGGCCCTGATGTAGGAGAGGGCCCCGATCCTGCCGAGGTCTATGATGTGGGCGGGGGAGGCGATCCTGAGCTTCATCAGGGGGATGAGGCTCTGACCTCCGGCCAGGAACTTCCCGTCTTGGCCGTACCTGTCCGCCAGCGCGAGGGCCTCGTCAACAGTCCTTGGCGAGTGGTAGTCGAAGGGCCTCGGGTTCAGTTTGTAGGCACCATCGCACTCGCGCCCCCCAGACGCGACAAAAAAGTTTACCTACCGAAGCTCCGAGTCCGGGGGCACCTTTGGCGTCGGTCCAGACCCAGCTGAAACGGCAGCAGTCACTCATCGGCCAGCCCCTGAAGCGGGTCGAGGACCCGAGGCTCTTGACCGGCGGGGGCAAGTTCACCGACGACCTTGTCTTCCCGCACATGCTGCACGCCTACTTCGTGAGGAGCGTCTACGCGCACGCCCGGATTGCGAGCGTGAACACAGCTGCCGCAACGACGCATCCGGGGGTAAAGCTCGTGATCACAGGGAAGGACCTCGGTCAGGGCGTCGGCGAGATGCCAGGTCTGGCTCCGTGGCAGCATGGAAAACCCACCCACAGGCCAATCCTTGCGGTCGACACAGTCAACTTCGTGGGCGAGCCTCTGGGAGTGGTCGTTGCGGATGACCCCCTGGCCGCCGAGGACGCAGCTGAGCTCGTCGAGGTGAGCTACGAGCCATTGCCGGTGGTTATCGACCCCGTGAAGGCAGCCGACCCCAACTCGCCCAAGGTCCATGAAGACCTGGCGGACAACATCGGGTACACAGCATCGATTTCGAACGGGAACGTCAAGAAAGCGTTCCATGACGCCGACCACGTCATCAAGTTCGAGCAGGAGTTCCCAAGGCTCTCGGCGGTCCCCATGGAGCCGAGGGCGCTGGTCGCATCCTTCGAGCAGACATCACAGTACCTGACGGTCTGGCTCTCGACCCAAGACCCTCACGGGGCAAAGGAGGACCTCGCTGGCGTCCTGAAGCTCCCGTCGAACAGGGTCCGCGTGATCTCCCCTGACACCGGCGGCGGATTCGGCCAGAAGGGTTCGATTTCTCCCGAGCACGCGGCCATCTGCCTGGCCTCCATGAGGGCGGGGAAGCCGGTGAAGTGGATCGACTCGAGGAGGGAGAACCTGATGTCAGCCAGCCACAGCAGGGGCCAGAAGCAGTCAGTGGAAGCAGCGGTGAGAAAGGACGGGAAGATACTCGGCCTCAAGGCGAAGGTAATCTGCGACGGCGGCGCCTACAGCGACTGGGCCTTCTCCATGCCGGAGACCACGATCGGAATGGCGCCCGGCGTTTACGACATAGGCGCGTATCAGGCCGAGGCCATCACGACGTTCACCAACAAGCCCCCCATCGGCGCCTACAGGGGCGCCGGCAGGCCCGAAGCGGCTTACCTCATCGAAAGGACGGTCGATGTCATAGCGAGGAGGCTGAAGCTTGACCCGGTCAAGGTGAGGCAGAAGAACTACATCCCGAAGAGCAAGTTCCCCTACAGCTCGATCGGGGGAAACACCTACGACAGCGGCAACTACGAGGCCAACCTGCAAAAGGCGCTCGAGGTCTCCGGATACGAGAAGCTGAGGGCCAGGCAGCGCGAAGCAAAGTCGAAAGGCAAGCTCCTGGGCATCGGCGTGGCGACCTACGTCGAGGTCTGCGGATTCGGCCCGAGCTTCCCCCAGACAGCCTCGGTGGCCGTCAGCAACGATGGGAAGGTCACGGTCACGGTGGGCACCAATCCCCACGGTCAGGGGCACGCCACCCCATTCGCACAGATAGCAGCGGAGGAACTGGGGATCCAGGTAAGCGACGTGTACGTCCAGTACGGCGACACATCAGCCCTTCCCTGGGGCACGATCACCGCCGGGAGCCGCTCGGCCGTGGTCGGGGGGACGGCGGTGCTCCTGGCAGCGCGGAAGATCAAGGAGAAGATGAGCAAGATAGCGGCAAAGATGCTCGGACTGAAGAGCGACAAGATGGTCTTCAGGGAAGGCAAGATTGTGCCAGTCTCTTCAAGGGCAAAGAGCGTGGCATTCTCCGAAGTGGCTTCCAAGGCGTATTCCCCGAAATCACTGCCTGCGGGTATGGAACCGACCCTGTACGAATACTCGGCCTACGCCCCGCCGGGCAACGTCTTCCCATTCGGGACTCATGTTGCGCTGGTGGAGGTGGACCGGGACACAGGGATGGTCAGGGTCCTGAAGTATGTTGCCGTGGACGACGTGGGCACGGTCATCAACCCTCTGATAGTCGAAGGGCAGGTCCACGGCGGGGTGCTTCAGGGGATATCACAGGCGCTTCTGGAACAGCTGGTCTATGACGAGAACGGCCAGATGCTCACTTCTACTCTGGCGGATTACCTCATCCCGACTTCCGATAACTCTCCGCCCATCGAGAGCTACAGGACAGAGACGCCGTCGCCGAACAACCCGCTCGGAGTGAAGGGGGTCGGCGAAGCCGGGACCATCGGTGCGACACCGACGATAGTGAACGCTGTCGAGGACGCGCTGTCCTCATTCGGAGCCGAGATTCGTAAGATGCCGCTGACTCCGGAGTATGTCAGGTCCCTCATCAAGGACTGAGCACGCAAGACAGCGCCGACCAGGCCGCCTAGATTCCCAGGACAGAATCAACCGACAGAATGCCGGCACCGAGAATGACCAAGACCAGAGCCAGCAACAGGTAGAGCACATCGATTTCGTAGCTCGGCCTCTTGGGGTCCATACTCACGAAGCTTCCGTGCATCTTCGACTTCTTCATGGCCACTATGGAAGCCATCTGGATCGAAAGAAGACCAGCCACGACAGGGACGATGAAGCCCACCACCAGGAGTATTCCTCCAAAGAACTCCAGTATTGTGGCAAGGACGGCCGCCCCTGCTGGGACGCCCATACTCTGAATCCATTGGCCACTCTGCCTCCAGCCTCCTTTGACCTTGGGTAGGCCATGCAATATGAGCGCAAAGCCCACAACAACGCGCAGAATCGCTGCCAAATCGCCACTGGTCACGACGGGAATCAGATTCGTCATTCTCCGCTGCTCATCTCCTAGATGGGGTGGGCAAGTCTGTTATTTATACTTGGTAGTTAGTTACAACTGAGTAGGTGAGCCGTAGGCTACCGTCCGTTCACCGTCTTCTCGCTACTGCTGAATGAAAGAGGGTCACAGAAACGCGGGCAGAAAGCTGAGTATCCCCACGACGAATTGGAGAAGAACGGTTTTCTTGAGAGGGACGCCGCCTCGCCTTGCAATCTGAAGGGCGAGTATGTTGGCGAAGGAGGCGAGCGGGCCGGTGCTTCCAGCGAAACCGGCGGAGACGGCGGTCTGTGAGGCGACAGCTGGCGTCACCTTGGATATGCCCAGGACCAGCTGTGTCGCGGGAACGTTGCTGATGAAGTTGGATATGACGCCGAGAAAGAGGGTGGAGTACGGCTGCTGTCCTGAAGCGACGGGTTGGACGTAAGGAACCAGAAGCGGCTTCAGGACGAATGCGGCCACAGCCACGGAGCCCACGAAAAAGTAGAGGGTAAGAAGGCTTCTGAGGTCGAAGGCTTTCGCCACCTCCTTCGTGCGATGAAGCGTGAAGACGAAGCCGATGAAGAAACCCGCCCCGAGGGAGACGAAGGGTGGGATGCCCACAAAATCAGAAAGCAGAATCACCACTGCGACAGCCGCGAGGTAAAGCGCTGGAGCGATGGAGCCCAGGGACGACGGAATCTCTTTGGCGCCGCCCATTCGCCGGCCAAGGGGATAGAGGGCTGCGGCGACGATGGCCGCCGAGATTAGCACCGGCAGCCAGGTGCCCGAAACGAATTGGACGACCGTGGCTCCCGACGAGGCCCACAGAAGGATGTTCTGCGGATTTCCAAAGGGCGTGAGGACGCTGACGACATTGGTCATGGTGATCTCAGCCACCAGCAGTGGTGCCGCGTCTACTCCGAAGTGCTTCGCGTACCTCACAATCACAGGCGTGAGTATCACTATGACCACGTCGTTGAGGATGAAGGGCGAGAAGATGCTTGCCACCAGGAAGATCGCGTAGACCATCCCCACCTTGTTCTCGAGATTCCCGACCAGCTTCTGGAGAAAAGAGGTGCCGTCCATGGCCCGGAAGTGGGCGGCTATCCCGAAGAGAAACGCGAGAGAAGGGACGATGGAGAAATCGAAGAGCTGAGAGAAAGCCAACCGGAGCTGGGCAGGTACTGCCGATTATGGCGTTAAGCCTTGTCCCAGCCTGGCCGTGCACCGACTTTTACGGGCCGACTAGATGGAGGTGTTTGCTGCTAGACGCCTGCACCAGGTTCCCGCTTCTCCCTCGTAGTTGGTCTCCTGGTGTAGCTTCACCGGCTTGCCGCTCTTGGCGCTGAGCGCCCCTTGGAAGAAGCCTTCATGGAAGGCACATTCGAACATCTCGCCAGTTCCCTGGAGCTGCCCGCAGACAGTGCAGTTTGAGATTTGGAGAACCAGCGGGTCGCGGCTTTCGACGCTCAGGCCGCCTATCCTGTACTTTTGCCAAACGCCAGCGAGCTCGTCCAGCATCTCGCTGACCGAACGCCCTTCCATCTTGGCTGCTGCGGCTCGCCCCACCTGCTCCCCGAACTGGTGCATGACGTCCTTTGAACCCAGCCCAAGATACTTCAGAAGCGGGACTATCCCCGGCGCAAAGTAACCGACCATGGCGGGATACTCCCGCCAGAAGTCCTTCTCCCTTCGTTCCGTCTCTTCGACCGTTCCCATGCCCCCTAATCGGAGCTGGGTCGGTTAAAACTGCCCCCTAATCCATTTGGGGCCCCCACGGCGGTTTCGCTATTCTCAAGGTTAGGAATCGCCGCTACGCGTTATATAGCACGCCAATACCCTAAGGGGTTGGGGAGAATGCTCAGACAAGTAGTTCTGGAGGTAAGTCTGGAGAACAGCATCCAGGCCACGGCGGCCGGATTCGGCGTGAAGGTAAACGTTGTTGACTGCAAATCCTTCAACGAGACAGGCATGAGTCTGCTCATGGAGCTGAAAGGGCAGCCGCAGAGCGTCAAGGATTCCGTCCTGGCCATCCGTAAGCTCAACAGCGTGCGCCAGGCCGTGGAGGGCGATATGAGAGGGGACGTGGTCTCGCTGCTCGTGGTCCTCGACAGGCCGGCCATCTGTCGTGCATCGAACGACGCCGCAATCATCTGTCTGGACTGCCCCCTGAACTCCAGCGTGCAGCCCGCGTCATGGCGCTTCATCGCGAGGACGACCAGCGACCTGAGGCACGTGCTTTCCGGCCTGGAGAAGGAAGGCGCCAAGACCAGGATTGTGGAGGTCTCGGCCCTGGACCAGAAGGCGACCCTCACGGGCAGGCAGAAGGAGATAATCTCGATAGCCGTCGCGAAGGGATATTTCGAGTTCCCCAGGAAGATAAGCCTTACCCAGCTCAGCCAGTTCCTCGGAATCAAGCCCTCGACCCTGAGCGAGATACTGCGCAGCGCTGAACGGCGTCTGCTTGAGAACGCAGTCGGCGTACCGCTTTCGGGGAACTAGCCAAAGCACCGCGTTCGGTCGTCCTTCCCTGTTTCTTCGCGCCTTGGATTCTGACTGTGCGTGCTCTTCTTCTGAGGAGCGTTCTTCGCGGTGAGGTTCAAGAGGGGCCCGGAGCCGTGGCAGAAGAAGGGGCTCTACGCGGTCGAGACAATCGGGGCTCTGCTGGGGATCATATTCACCGCCCTGGCCGCCTCCATGGGCGCGGAACTGATGGTTGGCCGGTCAGCGCTTGAGCGGCTTTACAGCATGCTCAACTTCAGCTGGAAGACCTTCCTAGTCCGGCCATTGGAGATTGAGGTTACCGCGGCACTGGTCATAGTGGGCGTCGTTCTAGCGCCAATCATCCCGATGCGAAAGGCAAAATAGAACCAGGTCGTCGTCAAGAAGTCGGTGCGGACGTGCGTATGGTCAGGTCGCCGATTCGAGGGCTGTCACAAGTGAGGCCAGACGCCTGAAGGCAGCGGCCACCTCGTTCCGACCCTTCAAGATCTCGTCCAATCCCTTCGAGCCCACGTTCGCGTCAAGAGGAATCTCAACAAGAATTTTCGAGCCCAAAGCTCTCTCGATGGAACGGTGGTTGGCCCTTCCGAACGGGAACGACTTCCGCCTTCCGTTCTCCATGTAGGCCATGTTGACGACCGCTCCTCCCACAGGGATCCTCTCGCTGCCCGCCAGCCGCGCCAGGCGTGAGACTATCCTCACCGCAAGCGGGGAGGGGGTGGTGACCAAGATCAGGCTTGACTTGGGTCCAAAGAGGTCGAAGGCCGAGAGAGCTTCATCGCCTGTCGTGGGGGGAAGGTCAACGACCAGGTAGTCTAGGCGCCCCCAGTCGGTCAGCGCGAAGAACTTGTTCACTAGGTTCTGTTTTTGCCCTCCTCTTATTGGTACAGGGAGGTCGCCGGTGAAGAGCGCTACCGACATGATCTTGATGCCGTGTTTAGACTTTGGCTTCAGACCCTTCTCAGTGCTGGTGAGCGGAGGGGCCACCCCGAAATAGCCCGGCAGGCTCGCTCCATGTATGTCCAGGTCGAGGATCCCCATCCCGCGGCCGGACGCGGCCAGGGACAGGGCCAGACCGCTTGCCACGAAGCTCTTGCCCACTCCCCCCTTGCCGCTGCCGACGAGAATCACCCTGTCGATTAGGCCCAGCTTCTTCCTGGCATCCTCCCTTTCAAAGAGCAACCCGTCAGCATCTTCGCTCATTCCATCACCAGCTTCCTGAGACGGATGTCTTCGCCGCTGTTTGCGGCGAAGTCAGCGCTTCCGCACTTTGGACAGTGGAGGAAGGAAGAGTAGAGCGACGGGAGGAAGTGCAGGGGGAGCTCCTTGCTGTCAGGCTCCCTCACCAGGAAGGAGTCGGACGTCTTCCGCAGCTGCTCCTTCGCCTCCTTCATGTTCCAGGCATCACCGCACTTGTGACACTGGAAGGTGGCTTCCTTCAACTCCAGTTTCACGTTGCACTTCTCCAGCACCGGGCCGGCCATCAGCATCCTGAGGAGTTCCCTCAGGGCCCCCACGTCGACCTGCATTAGCTCTCCGACTTCGACCTGGACTTCACTCACCGTCTTCGCGCCGTTCTTGTCGGCCTCGGACACCACGTAGTCGATTATGCTCTGGGCTATGCTCAGTTCGTGCACAGTGAATCAGGCCGCCGTTGCGTATATGAATCTTGGACTCCGCAAAGGAGAAAACACTGTCCGAAGACCGACCAAGACGTATGCGAATCGCTGACCACCCTGAGGGAGGAAAAGGTGTCCTTCCGGAGTCTTATCGCGGCAGAAAGGTGGTCATAGGCTTGGGCAACCTCTACATGAGAGACGACAGCGTCGGGATTCAGGTGGCTCGGCAGCTCAAGCAAATGGACCTTGGAAACAGCGTGGTTGTACACGAGAGCACTTCGTTGGAGGCGTCCTTGATTTGGCAATTCAGAGATGCCGCAGCCATCGTGATCGTCGACGCGCTGGCGTCCGGCGCTTCCGCAGGAAGCGTATCGAGGTTCACAGTGGTCCCGCGCAAGGACAACATTTCGGAGACTCCCAGCCTGCACGAAATGCAGCTACACGACCTGATTGACTTAGCGGGGCTGAACCTGGTCTCCTGTCCGCTGATCATAGTAGCGGTGGAGCCCAAGGACTCCAGCCTGGGAGAAGGCTTGACCGACGAGGCGCAGGCGGCGGTACCCAGGGCTGTGGACGAAGTGATTAAGCTGCTTAGCGGGGGCCACTCGTAGGTTACAGTCGCCAGTCCGTGCAGGGAGAGCGAGTAGCGCAGGCAGGGGACCTACCCCGGAAAGGGGAATCACGCCGTCGGTTTTATCGGAAGCGGCCTCGTTTCTTTCAGAAAGAGAGCCACCAAGACAGCAAGGCCCGCAGGAATCATTGCATCAAGCGCGAGAGCAGTTCCTATCCCCATGGTAAACAAGGAAGCTGCAACGATTGTCGAGAACACAGTCGCAATCGACTGAGTCGTCGTACTGAGACCCAGCGCGCTGCCGATCTTGCCGCCGCTGCTGTCAGCCATGAGAGACTGGAGGGTAGGAAAGATCGAGCCATTGAAAAAACCCATGGACAGCGCTGCCGCAACATCGATCGCAAAAACGGGGGATGAGAAGAAGACGGCGTATGAGAGAAGTATCGCACAGAGCGACAGCACCAGGAGCCTACTCCTCCTAACCAGGTCGGACATGCCTCCGACGATTATCTTCCCGAACGCGCCGGCGACCAAGACGAGCGAGGTCAGGAGGGCTGACGAAAGAATGGTGAAATGCATCACCTTGAAGAAGTAATATGGAAGGTAAGCGGTCTGCCACACGGATTGCCAAGTTGCGAGGAGAGCAAATACCATTATGGGCAGGACGTTCGGTCTTCGCAAGAGTTGGAGCGCGTCCCTCCCGAGCCTGACTCCAATCGCTCCCTCTCCGGCGCCTGAGAGCCTTCTCATGCCGACAATCGCACCGCCTATGACAAACAGGCCCACCAACGGGGCAACAAAGAAGGCAGGCCTCCAGTCTCCCGTGAGCGAAAACGCTATCCCGCCGATGGAGACACCAGCGACGCTCCCAGCGTCGAAACCCACGTAGAATATTCCGAGCGCGAGCCCTTTTCTTCCCTTGAAGTAGTTAGCGACGCTCGCCATCGCGACGGGCCAGAAGATCCCTTCTCCCAACCCGCTAATGAATCTGAAGACGAAAGCCTCCGTGAAGTCCGAAGCGAAGGCCATCAACCAGGTGAACGCCGAGAATATCACGACCCCGGATATGAGCACTGGCCATCTGCCGTACCTGTCCGAGAGATGTCCCGCTGCGAAGACTACGCACGTCACGCCAATGTAAATTGCGGCTGTGAGGAGACCTACCTCCGTGTCCGTGAGTGCGAGGGATTTCGACATCGGTGCGAGTACCGACGAAAGAACCACCCTGTCTATCGCATAGACTCCATATCCCAAGGTCATTATGAGCAGGAAGGGGGCAGTTAGCCGGAGGTCCAGGGAGCTCGAAGGGAAGGTTCTGGGCTTACCCGACAAGCCGATTACTCCCGCGCGAGCTCGCAATCCTGTTGGTCGCCTCTATGTCAAGGTCCGTGTACTTCCTCAGGTTGGCGAGCTGGCCCGGTCTGAGCTTGTCGCTCGCGAAGTTCCAATGGATGCTCACCCAGTCCCCGGGCCTGACGTTGGAGAATGACGGAATCCGCGGGTCGTAGTGGACCTCCGTTCTCTGCGGCGGAGTCAGGAAAAGCTTCTCCGGGTCCATCGAAAGACTGGGTCGCTCGACCACCAGGTCTGCCTTCTTGACCTCCATCACCTTCCCCCAGGAGATCCGACACGAGTCCATCAGCGAGAGCAGCTTGGCCTCACTCCCGGCCTTGGGGCTCGACCTCGAGTACATCCCGAGGACGTAGAACGTATGGTGCGGCTTGGCCAGGGGCCCGAGCCGCCTGAAGAGCGACTTGGCGTCCGCGGCGCCGAGGCCGTCCATCTTCCCAGCCTTCTTCCTCGAAGAGGGGAGGCTCTGTTTGACGAACTGATAGAAGTCCGAGGGCTGGACCTCCTCGAGGAGAGGGTTGCCAATCCAGTAAGCCTCTGTCACATCGCGGTCAAACGGTTGCCTTCCTGTCGACTTCGCTATCAAGCGGACGAAGGGGTAGGCCGCCTCGAATCTGGTGAGCATCGAAGTGAGCCGTTCGCTGGTCGTTGACTCGTACAGATGCTCGAGGATTGTCTTATTCTCGTCGGGGCCGCAGTACCCCAGACTGTTCGGCTGGAGCGCATGCTTGGCGTGAAGGAGCTCCCCCTCAACCGCGCTCCTGCCGGTGCCCATGTTCTGAGATAACCATCCGTCCAGCTCGGCGAACGGCCCTTCGCGGAGAGAATAGAAGCGCTGTTGCCCCTCGGCGCGTACATCGACGAAACCCGCATCCTGAAGTATGCGAAGATGCCGTGAGACCCCAGACTGGCTGATTCCCGCGACCCGCACAATGTCGTTCACTGCGCACTCGCCTTTGCGGAGCACTTCGATTATCCGTCTTCGCGTCGGGTCGGCTAGCACCCGAAATGCGCTGCTCAAGGGCATCCATATGCATCTGGGTGTATATACAGCAGAAGGCGATTACCACCGGCTGGGAAATCTTCGGGGTCCACCCTCCAGCGGCGCAGGAGCTGCCCGCCTCGTTGACGTGGTCGGCGGTTGCTTTGCGGCCGTCGCGAATCCCAACTCAGAACTGTGTTGTGTCTCCGTTGGTTTGATTCGGGAGTCGTTTGGCGGATGCACCTGTGCGCGGTCTGCCACAGTAGTCTGGCCTGGTTGTCGGCTCAGCGAGCGGCGCGGGCCCCCAGGCTGAGAACCTCCTGCCTAAGGGCGCACTTGTAGTCTGCTTCCTTCTTCGTGAGGCTGCCTATGGCTGCGTCAGCAAAGATCTCCAAGTATGCGTTCTTCTTGGGGGAGACCATGGACACGTCGACGTCGGTCACTCCTCCAGTTTCAAGGATTCTCACAGTCGCGCGATTTCCCTCAACGGAGAGCACCTTGCCCACTCGCGTGAGGCACATGAATCTGGAAAGACCGTCACGGCGTTTTAAATGCTGTCCCCTAACCTCTTCGGTGTAACCCTTAACGCGTTTGCAGCCATCTTGTTCAACCATGGCAGCGGGACTCCAGGTTCGATTGCGGCTGGCCGCCGCGGGTCGAGGGGTCTCTCCATCGACCCCGCCCTTCGTGAAACAACCGGGGGCGCCCTGCGTCTGATCAGGTCGACGGTCGTGCGCGAATGAATCGGGCCGCCGCCCCTTCGCCAACCGAAAGGGCAGTCGTACTTTCCCTTTACGGCGCCATCGCGGCAGCGACGATCCTGGGATTCTCGGCTTCCGTTTACATGGGGAACAGCTTCGCGGTACTCGCCGGACTGGGCATCGTCGCCTACGTGCTCGGCCTCCGCCATGGGTTAGACGCCGACCATATCGCCGCAATCGACAACGCGACCCGGAAGCTGATGCAAGAGGGAAGACGCGCCTTGACCGTGGGGACCTGGTTCTCCCTGGGTCACTCCACCGTAGTGGTTGCCCTGATCGTCGCCCTTACTGTCGCGACGAGGGAAGTCGTGGACAGCATCCCTCTGCTCAGAGGCATGGGGTTGATACTTGGCTCGCTTGTCTCAGGGGCATTCCTCTTCGTCATCGGCCTGGTCAACACCATCATTGTCTGGGAAATCTACGGAGTCTTCCAGGGATTGAGAGAGGGCAAGCTCGACAGCTCCCAGCTCGAGGAGGTGCTGAACAAGCGCGGCTTCATGAACCGATACCTCGGAAGATTCTTCAAGGTCGTGGAGAAGCCTTGGCAGCTCTACCCCATAGGGATACTCTTCGGCTTGGGGTTCGACACCGCCACCGAGGTCGCTCTGATCGCCATCAGCGTCGGCGCCAGCGCGGCCATGAACGTCCCCATGTGGATGATACTGGTGCTCCCTCTTATGTTCACATGCGGGATGGTTCTGGTGGACACCTCAGACGGCGTGTCCATGCTGTTTGTGTACGGCTGGGCGTTCCTGAAACCGATTCGCAAGGTGTACTACAATATGACGATAACCATAATCTCGGTGCTCGTGGCGTTCCTCGTGGGCGGGGTGGAGGTGGTCCAAGCCGTCTCCGGAGAGCTACATCTCACCGGCGTTTTCTGGAGCTTGGTGAACGGGTTGGACTTCGAACGCCTCGGATACGGCGTAGTCGCAGTATTCGTACTCACCTGGGTGGTTTCCGTCGCCTTCTACAGGCACAGGGGATACGACAAGCTCTTGTCCGGGGGACCCAACTAGTCGAGCAAGTCCCCTGATTGGAGCATCCGGGCCAGAGTTTTCATCGCTGCCGTCCAAGCAGGCCTGAAGGCGAGTCAGCCCCAGCGCGGGTGAGCAACTTCCGGGACCATCTTCTGCGAAATTACCTCGCTTCAAACGAGTATCCCGCAGGTCCCCCGCACCGGATTTGCGGCGCATCACGCAGGAATCCCTCGTCGCCCGAACGAATTAGGGATTAGCCGTAAACCCAAAGCATGCAATTGCACACACGGGGCCCAATGGCAGTAGACAGGCGCGATTTTCTGAAACTGTGCGGCTTCATGGGAGCCGCGGCTGTGATAGGCTTCTACGCCGGTGACATCAAGGAGGTATTCGCACAGGTCGCGAAGCAGAACGGCGGCAAGGTGCACCTGATCTGGCTGCCGATGGGGAGCGACACGGGATGCACCGTCTCGATGCTCCAGGCCTCTCACCCGGACCTCATCGACGCCGTGGAGGACCTCGGCATCTCGGCCGACTTTTGGCAGCCGCTGATGACACCGGACTACGACCTCGGGTGGGTCTCCGCAGGCTACACCGCCGAGGACAGGTCTCAGGTGCCGCTGATGAATGCCGCCTTCGGCGACGCGCCCGTCGACGTGCTGGTCGTCGAGGGGACCCCCCAGCTGGGCGCTCCGCCGGGAGGTTCTCCGGGCGACTACTGCACCATCGGAGAGAACAACGGAACCCCGGTGAACGCCTACACTCTTCTCCAGAAGCTGGCAGCGAAGGCAGCCTACGTGGTGGCCGTCGGCCAGTGCTCGGCTTTTGGCGGAATCCCGGCAGCCAACGGCAACGTCACCGGTGCGGTACCGGTCACCGAGGCATTGAAGACCGCTGGCGTCACGACCAAGAACCCGGTCATAAACCTCGCAGGCTGTCCTGCTCACCCTGACTGGACACTCATCACGCTCTCATCGGTGCTCCAGGGCTTCAAGCCCGAGCTCGACGACCTCGGTCGTCCAACAGCCTTCTTCAGCACCGTCATCCACGACAACTGTCCGAGAAGAGGGGCCTATGACAGGGGCCAGTTCGCCGGCACCTTCGACGATCCGGTAGGCTGCTTCTGGCAGCTTGGCTGCAAGGGGCCGATTACCTACTCTTCGTGCGCGGTCACCAAGTGGAACAGCGGGCTCAGCTTCTGCACTCAGGCTGGGCCGATGTGCTGGGGTTGCATGCATCCGAGCTTCCCCGACCCCCCAGTCTCACCTTTCTTCCAGGCGATTCCGGGCTTCCCCGGAATAAACATCCCGACCCTCGAGGTTGCAGGCGCGGCCGCGGCCGTGGTCGGTGCGGGTCTGGCTGTGGGCACGCTACTAAAGTCGAAGAAGGGCGGCGAAGAGAAGGAGGAGGGCGCAAAGGGGGCCTAGTCCCCCGTCGCGCTGAGCGAGCATGGGCAAGACATTCAACGGCAGGAACACCGCCAGCATAGTCGTCTACGCAGTCGTTTCCGGCTTCGGACTCTCGTGGCTCATCCTGCAGGTGATGGCGCCGATGGTCACCACCCCCTTCAACATCGGCAGCTGGGCTTATCTGGTCAACCTCTTCTTCCAACTCTTGATCACGGTTCTGATACTGTTCGCGGTCTCGCACAACGGCCTAGACCTCATCAACAAGGCGGCCAAAGGCGTGGTGAGGCGCCGAGAGGGTCCCAAGGTAAAGCGGTTCGACCTCAACCAGCGGATACAGCACGTCTGGCTCTTCGCCACAACGTTTGTGCTGGCCCTGACCGGCTTCGCCGAGATGAATTACGAATCCTGGGGCCGGCTGATAATCCTGCCCATGGGTGGGCTGCAAATCAACATGGACATCCACCTCCTGTCGGCGTCCCTTCTGGGGGTGCTCGTGGTCTACCACTTCGCCTTCTACGGCGTCAAGTACCTCGCCGCGCGCTCCCGCGGCGAGAGCCCGAGCCTCCCGATAATGATGGGTGTCAAGGACGTAAGGGACGCACTCCAGAACCTGAAGTACATGCTCCTCGGACGAGGCGAAGAGCCGAAGTACGGGAAGTACGACTACGCGCAGAAGTTCGATTACTGGGGCATCTACTGGGGCATGGTCATTCTTGCAGCCCCAGGCATCCTCCTCTGGGCCTACGGGTATGAGTTCCTCGGCGGGCTGCCATTCATCTTCCACACGGACGAGGCGATGCTCGCTGTCCTCTTCCTGCTGGTGTTCCACTTCTACCAGACCCACTTCAACCCGCGCGCGTTCCCGGTGAACGGGGTGTTCCTGACAGGCAGGATGACCGAGGGGGAGATGAAGCAAGAGCACCCGCTGGAAATGGAAAGAATCAGGAGCGGAGGCACCTAGAGATGACCAAAGTAGTAATCGACCCGGTGACCAGGATAGAGGGTCACATGAGGGTGGAGCTGGACGTCGACGACACCACTCACAAGGTGACCGCCGGCAAGTGCTCCGCGACCCTGTTCAGAGGATTCGAGACAATTGTCCTCAACAGGGACCCGAGGGACTGCGCGCCGATACTCTCGGCGATCTGCGGTGTCTGCCACAGCGACCATCACATCGCTTCGGTCAGGGCCATAGAGAACGCCGCAGGGATGATCCAGTACCTCAACAACTACGCCTACGAGAAGACCTCCATACCCAAGAACGCGGTGCTCAGCAGGAACATCGTCCTCGGCGCCGACTGGGCCTACTCCCACGCCGCGCACCTCCTCGCCCTTGCCGGACCCGACTACCACGAGTACGGCCTTCTGGATGCGCTCAAGCAGTCCATAGTGGTGACCAGTTACGCCGACCTGCTGAAGTGGGTGATAATCCCGGCCCAGGCGTACATGCACGAAATCATCACGCTCTGGGGAGGGAAGACGCCCCACCAGAGAGGTACAGTACCCGGAGGAAACCCAGTGAGGCCGACTGCGGACGTCATAACTCAGACCAAGGCCCGGCTGAGCGAGTTCAGGAAGATACTCGATGTCGCCGCACCGGTCCTCTGGAACTACCTGACCGCAAACGCAGCCACCTTGGCTGCGTTGGGCGTCGGGAACGGCAACTTCGTCAGCATGGGAGCCTTCCAGGACCCCACGACTTCGGGCGGCACCGACCAGATGCCTTCGGTGGAACCGAGGGGCGTCATACTGTCGCCAAAGACGACGCCGGACCCCTTCGACCCGACCAAGATAACCGAAGACACCACGTTGTCATGGTACAATCAGCCCTCCTCCGTACCCGTCATCGGCGAGCAGACTCCGGTCCCGGACATGACGAAGCCGGGCGCCTACAGCTGGGGCAAGTCCCCCAGATACAACGGGGTGGCTGCAGAGGTTGGGCCTCTGTCGCGGGTGTACGTGGCTGGAATCTATCCGAAGCTTGGTCAGGTCATCCACGGGATCCTGCCTGCAGTCCCGGGACTCCCACTCAATCCCAAGGGTTCGGTGTTCGACAGGATGGTAGCAAGGGCATTGGAACTGGTCGCGCTGGTCGGATCGAACAACGCCGACAAGAACCTACAAGTGCTGGGGCAGCCTCTGAACGTCTCTCTGGTCGACGTGCTGACGGCACTTGGCTTGCCCACAACAGGATTGATGGAGTCCTGGCTCGACGCCATGGACGTAGGCTCGCCTTCTTACACCTCCTACACAGTGCCAACGGACGCGGAAGGGATTGGCCTTTGGGAAGCGCCCAGAGGCTCGCTCTTCCACTGGGTCAGGATAAAGTCCTCCAAGGTCGACGACTACCAGGTGATCGCTCCCACCACGTGGAACGTCACACCCAACGGCCCCCTCGAGGGCGCCCTCGTCGGGACGCCAGTGGGGCAGACGGGGACGTTGGAAGACCTCAGGCAGACTGCCTACGTCGTGAGGTCATTCGACCTCTGCCTTGCGTGCACGGTCCACGCCGTGGACGCCAGAGGGAACGACCGCTACATCAGAGTCTGACGGCCTGACCTCGCGAGTACGCGCAAGTTCGCGGCGATTGTCGTCAAGCGCGGACGGGTCACCCGAGGCAAGGCAGGAGAGGGGCCCATTTCCCGCGCCCGCCTCGTCAATGGCGAACCCGGCCGAGGAAGCACGAAAGGACACGGGGAGGCGGCTTGGCCGAGCCGCTCCGCGCCGGGCTCCAGTCCGCTCATGCGCTGCCGCTCGCCCCCCTCTCTGCTTCAGTCGTCAGACAAGATTCCCAGCGCCCCGAAACGAGCGGGTCCCGAAGTCTTGCGGCGTCATGCGAGCGCCGCCGTAGACCGACGTGTCGTACATGCCGATCAGGCGGTGAAGGCCGTGGACGAACTCCTCCACCAGCCCTTCCGGGAGGACTCTCAGGAAGCTGAGGGTGAGTCGGAGGTTCGCGTCCCCCCGCAGGCGGAGCTCATCCTTGCTGAACATCGAGTCGGCGTTGGACTCGTCGATGTCCTTCCGGAGCCTTTCCATGGCACTCCTGCGCTCCACTTCGGGCAGCCGCATTGCCTGCTCAATGAGCATCATCGTCCTCCTCGCCGCCTCCTGGTGGGACTTCACTTGGCTGAAGGTGGATTCGTCTATGAGCCCGTGCCGTAGCTTGAGCTCGTTCAGCCCCTCGGCCACATCGTAGCTGGCAGCAAGGATCTGCTCTCTGCTCATCGCGTCCGTCTCATAGGAAAGGATGGACCCCCAGGTGTGCTTCAGCAGAGCCTGCCTGTGTTCCTCCAAGGTCCGATAGATGTGCCTGTACCCGAACCTCGGGTCCTCGAAGGCGGCGCTTCCAGGGTCCAGGAAGGGCCCCATGGGTGAAATGAAGAAACCCAGGCGCTTGTCGGCCCCGAAGCGCTCCATGAGGTGCTCGCAGTAGGGGACGGTCGCCATCACGTCGTCGTAGGTCTGGTGCGGTATCCCGACCATGAAGAAGAGGTCGAGCCTTCGGCAGCCATGGGCAAACGCGCTCTCTATCGTACCCTCTATCTTGTCGTTTGGGACGGGGAACTTGAGGCTGTCGAGCTTCCTTAGCTTCTCATCCGCTGTCTCAATCGTCACCTGGACCCTCCACTTTGCGACGCTGCGGTGAACCATTGCGAAGAATTCATCGCCAGCGGGATAGAAGAGCTCCAGCACAAACTCATTCGGCATTCTCTCCTTCTGGAGAAGCGAGAAGAACCTCCGAGCGCGCTCCGTCCCTCCTATGCGGGGGTCGTGAATGAGAAAGATTGGTCCGCGCGAGAACCTGCGGATGGCGCGGATGTCAGAAACGAGCTTCTCGGGGGACCTGAAGGCTGGCCGGGGGCGTTCGGTGACAATCTTGTACGCAGAAAGGGCCCCTCCGCAGGTGGAGCAGTTCAGGGTGCAGCCTCTGGAGTTGAGGAGCATGGTGGTGGGGTGCTCGAACCAGTCGAGGAAGGGGATCATGTCTTCGACGCTCATGTACTTGAAGACAGCCTTGACTGCGTAGATGTAGTCGGGTATGTCGATGTAGTCCAGGCTCGAAGGGATGAACGTGAGCCGGTTGACGACCGCCTCGCCGCTCTGCCTCTTCCAGGTCAGGTTCTCCACCGATTCGAACCTGCCTTTGGTGCGTATCGTCTGCAGGAGCTGGCGGCAGGGCTCTTCGGTCGAATCACCGCGCAGGACGAAGTCGACAAAGGGGTATCTTATGAGCTCCTCGTGGTAGTAGGAGGAGGACAGACCGCCCAGCAGCGTGTAGCTTTCTGGGTGCAGGCCCCTCACCAGTTCGGCCACTGCTAGGGCCCCCTGCGCGTGCGGGAGCCAGTGGAGGTCAACGCCAAAGACCGTCGAGTTGAGCCTCTTCAGCCTGCCCACGACGTCGTATGACGGGTCCCTCAGCATCCGGTACGCCAGATTGACGATCCTGACGTTGTAGTTGTTCTTTGCAAGGTAGGAGGCGATGCTCGTTATCCCGGCGGGGTACATCTCGAACTGGTCGGTGGAGGGGATGGCGTCCGCCACTGGCCCCGCCAGAATCAGCTCCTTCCGGAAATCGAAGACCTGGGGCGCGTGAAGAATTGTTAGGTCAGTGTGGAAGACATCTTGCAGGCCCAAGCCGACGACCCGCTGCTCTCCCCGCCCTCCATTTAGATTAATCTCCTAATTCTCAACCAAGGGAATGGCGTCACGGACGTTCCTTGAGAAGAGCGGCATCTCTCTTGCTTCTCAGGCGAAGCGGTCACTGCGGGCGCGTCGCGGATGAGCCATTCAGCCGCTCTCCGCCAGCTTGAGGCTCAGGGGCTTGAACCTCTCTCCCGACGCCGCGAAGAACTTCGTCGAGAACTCATAGTAGAGCAGCCTCACCGACTGGATGCCCGCGGCGAAGCCATCGACTATGATTACAAGCGCATTCACCAGCCCCAGGCTCGCCACCAAACCAAGCGTGTTTCCGAGGCCTGCCGCAAAGCACGCAGACATGCCTTGGGCGAGGGCGAAGGCGGCAAGCCTGAGGTAGGAGAGTGGATTGGTGAGGAATGAGATGAACACCTCGAGCGACCCGCTGAAACCCTCGACGACGTCCTCGCCGAAGTCCCTCCCTCGGGTTTCTCAGCCTCGGGGATAGAAAGGCGACGAGGAGGGGGACGAGGCCGTGAGAGACTTCCTGGGCGAACAGCTGGACGTGGGAAGCCGAGTCCTCCCTGGCCTCAGGTCCGGCCCAGTCAATCCCCGCCCGTAGATATCCCCTTTAATCCCTAACTGGTTCGGGCATAATTAGATACCCTAAGAACCCTCAGGAGACCTGCGAGGCCAGATGCAGGTAGTAAGGACGGAGCTGGAGCCTGCCAAGCCCGCTCGGTTCCAGCTGTCCAAGATCGTGACCGACCCTTCGATGGCAAGGGCCATCCTAGAAGCCATGTCTGACGACGTCTCCAGGGTGATTCTGAGCTCGACCATAGCTAAGGGGAAACCCGTTGAGCAGATAAGCGAAGAGAGCAACATTCCTCCGAGCACCACATACAGACGCGTGCAGGAGCTTTCCGAATTGGGCCTCATGGTGGTGGAGCGCATCGTGATCTCAGAGTCTGGGAAGAGGTACTCGGTCTTCAGGAGCGCCTTCAAGGGGGTTGTGGCGGAGCTCGACTCTGGACAGTTGCACGTGGAGGTCACGCTGAACGAGGACGTGGCGGAAAGATTCTACAGGATGCGGCAGTCAATCCGGTTCCGCTAGAGGCTTGCCGGACGGAGGCGCAGGCCGATGAGCGGGTCTCGGGGCTCTGCGCTAGGGAGTGAGACCGAGGGGACGTTGGCGCCAACCGAGGACAGCTTGTTGGTTGTTGGGCGCGTGGTCGAAACCATCGAGGACAGTCTTGTCGAAAGCCTGGGTCTCGAACTGGCCCTCGCCGTCCGCACATGTCTGAGCACTTCACTCGCCTTGTCGGATCCGCGAGCTTACGTCACGGCCCTTGAGGTGATGGTGGGGAATGACCGGGCGCAGTCTGTCCTCGAATGCGCAGGAAAGCGGCTGCATGAGCTGGAGCGTGAGCTGAGGCCGACAGGATCGACCAGTTTCACAGAGTCCATACTCGCGCTTCGAAGCCGGTATTCTCCGAGAGTCCTCCGCAACTCAGAGTAGGGTCGGAAGCCGCTATCTGCAAGCGTGCGGGCGTCGGATTCGGACATGCCGAGCCGCCCATGACGGGTTCTCGTGGTTCGGTCAGGGGGTCTGGAAGTGTCCTTGCCGGCTCTCGCCACCGCTTCCCTTCGCTGGATCAGACGGTGTTGACTCTGCGCGAATAGCCCGAGGGTCGAAATCGTGGCGCCCACTGGTTGGCAGCGCATCTGGTTGGAAGGGGCCGGAGGACCGGCGGGAGCCAGGTTCGCAGGACTGCTGCCGCAGTGCCAAATGGAGACGCCAGATTGGGCGAGGAATCAGCTCCCCAGTTGGCCTCGGGAACCGCCGAATTCCAGCCTCTTGAGTATCTCGCTGCTTGCGAACATGAGCAGGACCCCGCCTAGGATCCAGTAGAGGTCGCCGGCGCCCGGGATCGAGACGTGGAGCGCCTCTCTGGCCTGCGGAAACTGGAAGAGCACGACGACCAGCAGTATCTCCCAGGCGACTGAGAGAAGCAACCAGGAGTGCGGCTTCGCCTCTCTCAAGCCGAGGGACAGCGAGCGGCAATTCACGGCGAGAGCCAGTTCCATGAATATGAACATCAAGAAGAGCCTCGTTCGTGCTGCGTCCATTCCGTAGCCCAACCCGGCCACGAAGCCGAGAAGGAGCAATGGAACCTGAACGATGAGCGTCGAGACGAGGAAAAGCGTCATTTCCCTGGTCAGGACCGGTTCGTCCATGGCCCGCGGCGGCTTCCGGAGCAGGTCAGAGTCAACGGGACTGAACCCGAGGGCCAGGGCCGGCAGTCCGTCGGTAGCCAGATTGATGTAGAGGATCTGCACCGGAAGAAGGGGCAGCGCCGAATCCTGAAGGCCGACCAGGGGGGCAATCAGAAGGGCGATCGACCCCAGCACCGTGATCTCGACGATGTTTGCCTGGAGCAGGTAAGCCAGACACTTCCTGATGTTGTCGTGGGCCCATCTCCCCAGTTCCACGGCCTTTACGATCGACGCGAAGTTGTCGTCTGTGAGGACGATATCTGCCGCCTCCTTCGCGACATCGGTCCCGGAAACGCCCATGGCGATGCCGATGTCAGCCCGCTTCAACGAGGGGGCGTCGTTCACCCCGTCGCCGGTCATCGCGACGACCCTCCCTCTCCGTTTCCACGCGCTGACAATCTTCAGCTTGTCCAGCGGCGAGATTCGGGCGTATACGGCGACCGACTGGACCTTCTCTGCCAGGGCCGAGTCTGACATTGTCTGGAGTTCGCCGCCGGTGAGCACCTCGTTCCCTCGTTCGAAGATCCCGGCGCGCTCTGCGATGTTTAGAGCAGTCGTCTTGTGGTCCCCGGTCATCATCACTGGCCGCATCCCCGCGGCTCTCGCCCGCTTCACCGCCTCGATTGTTTCGTCGCGGAGCGGGTCCTCCATGCCAGTCAGCCCAAGGAACACAAGTCCGTCCTCGGTCCCGTCGCGCCAGTCTGTGCGCCCGGGGCCGAACCTCTTCGACGCGAGGGCCAGGACGCGCATCCCCCTGGCGGACATCGCTTCAGAAGCATTGGAGACTTCGTCCCTGTCAGAGTCGCGCATCTCCTCGACATTGTTGCCCGCGAACTTCTGGGTGCAACGCGGCATTACGCTCTCCGGCGCGCCTTTGGTGTATCCTACGAGCCCGCCCTCCTTCAAGCGGTGTACGGTGGTCATCATTTTCCTCTCCGAACTGAAAGGGATCTCTGCGACTCTTGGAAGCGCCTCTGCAGACGGGTCGAGACCGATCTTTCTCGCGAGGACAACGAGGGCACCTTCCGTGGGGTCGCCGATGACCTGCCACCTCCCATCGGGGGTAGCCTGAAGCACCGCATCGTTGCAGAGAAGCGAGCCTCTCCCGAGCTCCGACAACGATGCAGGCAGTCTCTCCGGTTGGCGCCCACCGAGCTTGACCGAACCCTCGGGCGAATATCCTGTCCCGGTCACCTCGAACATCCACCGCTCCGCAAGCACCTCCCTCACAGTCATCTCCCCCTTGGTCAGAGTCCCCGTCTTGTCGAAACAGATAATCTCGGTGGAGCCCAGCGTCTCGACGGCAGACATCTTGCGCACAAGTACGTTGTTCCTCGCGAGTCTACGCATGCCTATCGCAAGGGTCGCGGTTATCACCGCCGGAAGAGCCTCGGGCACCGCCGCCACTCCAAGGGCAATCCCAAACAGCAGTATCGTGATGAATCCCAGCGAACTCAGGCTCCCTGCGGCCGCTTCCCTTGCGAGTTCTGCAAGCCCTACCACGAAGATTACTCCGAAGGCGATGGCGCCGAACTTCTTTCCGATTGCGTTGACCTGCCTTTCGAGCGGGGTCTCTTCCTCGCGCACCTCGAGCGTCTCCTCGATTATCTTCCCAAATTCAGTGCGTGCTCCAGTGGCGACGACCACCCCTCTTCCTCTCCCATAGCTCACCGTGGTACCCGAATACACCATGCTCGCCCTCTCGGCGACATCGCTACCCTCCGGGACGGGGTTCGCCTGCTTGATCGTCGGAACTGATTCGCCTGTGAGGGAAGACTCGTCTGCCTGCAGGGCAGCGGCTTCGGTCAGTCTGATGTCTGCCGGGACCTTGGTCCCCGCCTCCAGTATGACGACGTCTCCCGGTACGATGTCGGCGGCGGCGATGATCTCCCGTCTGCCATCTCTGACCACGGCGCTTGTTGGGCTGAGCCGCTCCGCCAGTGCTTCAAACACTCTCTCAGCTCTGTATTCTTGGATGAACCCGGTCAATGCAACCAGGATGACTATCAGGGCTATGACAAGGGCATCGAGTATCTCACCCAAGAGTGCGGAGACGAAAACTGCGAGCAGGAGGATGATGACCAAGGCGTTCCCGAACTGTCTGAGGAATGCGAGTAGTTGGGAAGGCTTTCTGGCATGCTCTATCGTGTTCGGGCCGTAGCTGGTCATCCTCCTTTTGGCCTCGTCCGCAGAAAGACCGTCCGCGCCGTCCGCTGAAATGAGTGCGAGGACTTCGTCCGCCGGAATGGCGTGCCAGGGCCTCGGCGACTCGGACAACAGTTGAACTTGCTGAAGAAGATATTTAGGCTTGAGAGGACCTCCGCAGCTTGATGATTCCGTCTCTCTGGCGGGAAGACTAGTTGAGCGCCGTTGTCGACACTCTCTGGGGCGTTGTAAGTCAGCTCGGCTACCCCGGCGTCTTCTTGATCTCCATGGCGGGCAGCGCAATCCCCTTCGTGCCCCTTCCGTATCTGGCGGTGGTTGCCGTCCTCAGCGGAACCAAGGACCCGTTGCTGCTGGGTCTCGTTGCCGGTGTCGGAGGCGCGCTCGGAAAGGTGACCTCCTACCTCTTGGGCAGGTTTGGCTACCTGATGGCAAAGGACAAGACGAAGGGGAGTCTGAACGCCCTCAACCGGGTTCTTGCAAGGTACGGCGCGCTGGGCGTGTTCCTGTTCTCTGTGACTCCGCTCCCAGATGACGTGTACGTGATTCCAATGGGGATCATCAGGCTGCCATTTTGGCGGTTCTTCGCAGCCAACATCGCAGGCAAGATCCTGCTTTCTGTGGCCGTCGCTTTCGCGGGCAGGGCGTACTTCACGTCGTTGGACCTGTTCTTGGGTGGAGAAGCCGTTCTGGTCACAGCGCTCGCCGTTGCAGCGACAGCTCTCCTGTCGATTCTGATCATGAGGGCTGACTGGGTTTCGGCCGTCGAGATAGCGCAAAAGAGCGGTTTCCGCGCGCTCATGGCCCGCTTGCCAGAAGTCCTTCGCCTGAGGAAGGGAACGGAAGATTGACGATGCTGACGCATTGAACTGTCTTCGAAGGACCTCTTCAAGATTGGTGCGGACCCCGTGGGTCGAGTCCCCCACCGATTCCACCGTCATCAGCCCCTGACCCGGAGGAGGCTCTCACAGATTTAGGGAACTCCCGGCGCGATGGACCGCTCGGACCTGTCCTGGCTGATTGCATGCGAAGTAGAAACGCTCTTCTCTGTCAGGGCTCCCAGCATGGGCGCCGTGGCAGTCCAGGATGTCGTGCTGAGCGGGGTTCTCTCGGTCAGCTTACTCGTTTTGATCGCCAAGATACTCGCAGGCGTCTTCTCCAAGATCGGGATCCCGCCGATTCTGGGTGAGCTATCGACCGGAATAGTCTTCGGGCCCTACGCGCTGGGGCAGTTCCTCATCGTCTTCGGGCAGCCGATCATCTCGCTGAACGACATCGTCCTCGCCTTCGCCGAAATCGGGGCCATCCTGTTACTGTTCTCGGCGGGGCTGGAGATGACCTTTGCCGAATTCAGGGGAATCGGCGTCAAGTCGTTCATTGTGGGCGGGCTCGGCGTGGCGCTTCCGTTCGTCCTCGGCTTCTACACCATGCTCTTCCTCGACCAGAGCCTCGAAGCCGGCCTGATTGTCGGTGCGGCACTGAGTGCGACGAGCATTGCCATCACGAGCAGAGCGCTGGACAGTCTCGGCATGCTGGGATCCCAGGAGGCGAAACTCACGGTCAACGCAGCCGTGGTGGACGATGTCATTGGTCTAGCGGTCTTGGCAGTTGTCTTGTCAGTCATCCAGGCGGGTCAGGTTCCCTCGGCTTTCCAGATTGTCGGAAGACTTGCCACCATCATCGTGATGTGGTTCGCATTGCTCGTGGGACTCGTACTTGCCATACCACGTTTCTTCCGTCTCTTGCCTCCGTGGAGCGTGGAAGGTACGGAGGAGGCTGCAGGCACTGCAATATGCTTCGGCTCGGCGTCTCTTGCGGCCCTGCTGGGGTTGTCGCCCATCGTCGGCGCGTACGCGGCTGGCATGGGATTGGCCGGTTCCAGAGCCCTCACCAACGTGAAGAACTACATCGAGAAGGTGAACTTCCTATTCTCTCCGATATTCTTCGCCGTAATCGGGGCTTCCCTCAACCTCGGTATGATCACCTGGAATGCATTGGGCATCATGGTGATACTGGTGGGGGTAGCGGCTCTCTCGAAGCTGGCGGGGTGCGGCTTTCCCGCGGCTATGTTGACACGGAGCGCCAAGGTGGGCTTCAACGTCGGCGTCGGCATGATCTCTCGGGGGGAGGTGGGATTGGTCATCGCCGGGCTGGCCTTGACCGGATCCATCATTGACCAGGACGTCTACGCGGCTCTTGTCGGGGTGGTCGTACTGACGACTGTCATCTCCCCCGTCGTCCTGAAATACGCGAATCGGACGCCTCCCGAAGGTGGCGGATTGAAGTGAGCCAGAGGGGCGGCCCATTCGAGGGGGAAGCTTGGCTCATCTTCCTGATAGTCGGGGTGATCAACGTGGTTCAGGGGTCCCTTCTGATGTTCTTTGGAGGCGAAGTTGAACAGAATACAGTCCAGCGGCTCGTTGGCCTGCCATGGGCCCAGCTGGCGGCGTCCAACCCTCCTTTCGCCGCCTACGTCGAGGACTTGCTCATGATTGTGGGGCTCTTCCTGGCCGGCTTCGGTCTCCTGGCGGGCGTGATCGCCTGTACGGGGTACAGGCGCAGGCAACCCTGGGCTTGGTATTCAATGTGGATTGTCCCGGCGTTCTACCTCATAGCAGCCGTAATGCTTTTCGAAAGAGGGGAGATATACTTCTCCGACGACCTTTCCTACGAGTTCTTTTCGTTTCTACTGTTGGCGACATTCCTCACACAACTGCTGGGGGCCAGGTCGTTCAGGCGCAGCCGGCCAAGTCAGATCGGCCAAGAGCTCGCAACGGGAGAATAGACGGAAAGCGTGTCTCCACGCTGGTCAGCCCTGAGCTCCCGACGGCAGAAGGAGCGACACGCCTGCAATCGCATTCCCACAGAACGTCGTGTCAGGCCGCGCCGAGCGAAACCGATGTGCGGAGGGTGGGATTCGAACGTGCCTACCCCGGTCAGTGGACAAAATGGACGGAAGGCTTCTTCGACCCAAGTGCGGCCACCAGGCCGTCTGTTTCATGCTCAACAAATCCCATCGTCCCTTGATTGAGCAGCAAATCTCAATAGGGGATTTATCGCAACTATCTGCTGTTGCACGTTCCAAGCGTTCCAAAGCCTTTCGTTACATAACTTTGGAAATGTTGGAAAAACATGCAGGTTCCTGCTTGTTAGGCGTCAGCTCCTCCTCACACGACCTTCGAACGAAGGGGCAAGCTTTATAGCGTCGCCTGTTAAACAACGTTTAACATTCGTGAGGGAACGTGGCCAAAAAAATTACAGGGGTAAGACTGGATGCCGAGTTGACGAAAGCCGTCGACGAGGTTGTCGAGCAGGAGTCGGTCGACAAGTCCACTGCCCTGAGAAAGCTGGTTGGCGAAGGGTATAGGGAGTGGAGGCTGAAGAGGGCGCTGCAGCAGCTCCGAGGCGGCAAGGTCTCCATCTGGGAGGCATCCATGATGGCGGGGATGCCCCTCTGGGATTTTCTAGCGACGCTGAAGAAAGAAGAGGGGATAGAGTGGGCGGAGTTCGACGTCAAGGAGACCCTGAGCAAGAGACAATAATCTTCGATGCGACTCCGATTATCTACCTCTGCAAGATTGGTCTCGCGGGGAAGCTTCGCGAGCTCAAGCCTTCTTTCAGACTCGCGACGACAGTTGAGGTTTACGAAGAAGTGTACACAAAAGGGATCGAGAGGAGCGCAATTGAAGCTGCCGCTCTGAAGGAGTTGTTCGATGGCGGTCTAATCGAAGTGGAGAGCCGAAGGAAGCTACCGAGACTGGCAAAGAGTTTGACGGGTGAATCAGGCATCCACCCTGGCGAAGAATCCGTTCTGTCCTTGGCTCTACTGACACGTGCCACTGCCATAGTCGATGACAGGCGGGCGAGGCAGGTTGCCCGCGCCTTGGGGATTAGTCTATCAGGAACGCCGGGAGTGATAATCGATTTGATTAAACGAGGCGTCATATCTATGGGCGAAGGGAGACGCGCCTTTGAGAGGATGGTAGACGAGGGCTGGTATTGCAGTGCGAAGCTTTTCTCTACTCTGCTGAGGACGATGGAAGAACTCGAGTAGCCGAGTGGGGTCATCATACGAACGTGCTTATCCCCATTGATATGTCGAAGGCGGACAAGCGCCAAGGAAATAAGCCGCTTAACCATGTGTTCCGTGGGCGCCAGCAGGGAACCGGGGCTATCCAGAAACGCCTGCTTCAAGGGCCGATGTCCACTCCCCCATCTTCGGCCGGCGCCTAGGGTCAAGAAATCGTTGGCTGCGGCAAAGCCTGATGGAGCTGGCGTCGAACGCCAGAACACGAACGAGGATCCTGCCCGCGACTATTCGGTACGACAGCCCAGAAGCGGGAGGCCAGGGTTCAGGGAAGTGTGGCGAAGTCGCGCTGACGGAACCTGGTACGTGCTTTGCTACAAGCACTTTGTTCAAGAGAAGAGGCTGGGCCACCTGGCATTTTGGGGTACCCTTCAATCGCGTGGCGATTGGACTACGGTTCTATTCGGGCGTGCCTACCCCGGTCAGCAGACAAAGTTGACGGAAGGCTTTCCGCCTCAAGACGCCAATCCCACCTTGTAAACGAACGATTCGATGTATGTCTTTAGGGCGAAGAACAAGATTAGAAAGTTCACCGTGGTCCCAAAGACCGCTTCGCTGAACATGAAATCCGAGCCCTGAGCAGCTGATATGAGCAAAATCACTACTGGTAGTATGATGGCCGTGATGAAACCAATCTTCGAAGAGTTCCAACAAACGACGGCTGCGGCTAGGGCGGTAAAGGCAAAGAACAGCAGGAAGTACCCGTTCGAACCCGTGCCTGCTACGCCCGGTTCACCGATGGCAACGGAGCCCACATACAGATAGTGCAGAGTCAATACCCCAAGCCAAAAGACCGTACCCTCTGAGGCCAATGTTCTGATGCGTCGCTTGCCACCGGAACTCGTTCCGTTCCCTTTTGTCTGTCCGGTCGCCGCCAACGCCCGATGCAAGCCCTGAAAGGGAAGTTAATTCTTGGCCGAACCAGGTTCGACAGTTCTGACAGGCTTAAATGAAGTTGGTCAATTTGCTGGCCGGAGTTCGCCTATTTGGACAAGCTGGACATCAAGATCCTGAGGTCCTTGATGATGGGGGGCGGCACTTTCTTTGGCAGTGACATCAGACGACCGTACAGGATGATTTCTACCAGACTTCACGTTTCAGAAGACACCGTCAGGAACCGGGTAGAAAGACTTCATGCGGAGGGTTTCGTCAAGGGGTGGAAGCTCGGAATCAATCCGACACTCTTTGGTCTCAGTGCGAGCTATTTGTTCTTCGATGTGAGGCCACCGTCATCGAAGGCCGAAGTCATTCGGAAGATTCGGTTGGTTGAAGGTATCACGCTCATCCTCAGTTACTTCGGGAACTTCCTGGGCGTACATGTCACCTACGAAAGCGATGGCGCACTCAGGAAGAAAACGGAGCTCATCTCGCGAATGGCGAATTCCAAGGGCCTGGTTTCAACCAAACTATCATTCCCTCCTTGCGCTGTGCGACCCACACAAACGGATTTGACTCTGATAAAAGCCCTCAGTAAGGACCCTCGTAAGCCCATCGGTATCGTAGCGGGTGAAGCAGGGGTTTCACCCAGGACAGCAAAGCGAAGGATTGGAAGGTTGGTGCAAGGAGGCGCCCTCTATTCCTTACCAGACATCGATGTCAAGGCGTTGAAGGGAGGGGTGGCTTCGAGCCTGTCGGTGTTCTACGCTGACGCCAATTCGGTTCGAAGGACCTTGGCCGACATAATGTCTCGGTATGAGGAATACCTATTAATCTTTCACGCGGCTGACAACGAATACGCCTGGTTCGGTTTCATCGTTCCAAACGTACCGACGGCGAACGAGATTGAAGAGTGGGTGAATGGCCTTGAGGGTGTCCAGAGCACATCGATGAGACTTGTGGAGGGCTTCGTCAACATGGCCGACGAGGCTTTCGAAGAAGAACTGGGGGGGAAGGTTGCGAACAGGCTGCCCGAAGCCCAATTATACTGAAGGAGATAGCCGAAGACTAGGCAGTTCTGTCCAGGATGCCCCGGATAGAATTTCAAGTTCGCGGCAAGAGACTTGGGTCGTTCTCCTGCTGTCGGAGAGCACGAAAGGCATTCCGTCACCGAAGGTGTCCGTGCATACACGATTCTCTCATTGCAGCCACCCTTACCGATGGGAAGCCTTCCGCCCACTAAGGGGTTCCAGCCTACAGACTTTTCTCAAACCCAGTCACCATCCCGGTCACTGAACCGGGTTCTAGCTGGGCTCCTACCCGGCCACTGACTCCCATATCGACCCATTTTGTACAGTGCGGGGGGTGGGATTCGAACCCACGAACCCCTGAGGGACGAGGTCCTAAGCCTCGCGCCGTTGACCAGGCTGGGCGACCCCCGCGGTGGCGTGGCGCCCTGAATAAGAAACTATAACGCTTTGGTAGCGGCGCCGTCCTCGCCAGGCCTCCTCCATCTGGCCAGGACCCCTT
>CAZENV010000006.1:0-44324 GCA_964513805.1 uncultured Nitrosopumilales archaeon | reverse complement strand
TGGGTCGATGGAGGAGGGAGAGCAACTGGAAGAGCGAAAGCGGCGGGCACGAATCCCAACGCCCTCCGGTTCGTATTTATCCATTGCAGGTGGCGCGGGATTTTCGCTGCGCCTGAAATCGTTAAGTAAGATTCGACAGGCTCATTGAAAGATGGCCGTGCGGCTGACCTGCTACGGAGGAGTCGCCGAGATCGGGGGGAACAAGTTTCTCCTGGAGGACAAAGACACAAGGGTGCTGCTTGACTTCGGCAAGGGATACTCTGAGGACGCTCGGTACTTTGATGCTGGGATCGAGCCTCGGGCGGTGAACGGAGCCGGCGACCTTTTCGAGTTTGGACTGCTTCCCGAGATCCCCGGCCTGTATTCCGAGCAGGCGCTCCAGAACACCAGCCTGAAGCACGTCGAGCCCCAGGTGGACGCCGTGGTGCTGAGCCACTACCACTCGGACCACACCGGCAGAATCGGGCACGTCGACCCCGAGATCCCGGTCTACTGCGGCGAGACCACCTCTTACCTCCACGAGGCTTACAGCGAGTCCGGCGGGTCGCCCCTCGACGGGCACAAGGTCAAGACGTTCAGGACGGGGGACAGGCTTCGCATCGGAGCCCTCGACTTCGAGCCAGTCCACGTCGACCACTCGATTCCAGGGGCCTACGGATTCGTCATCCACACGTCCGAGGGGCCCATCGCATACACGGGAGACTTCCGCTTTCACGGCCCAGCGGGTGGGATGACGTCGGACTTCGTGGAGGCAGCGGCAGCCGCCAAGACCGCACTGCTGTTGACCGAGGGCACCAGGGTGAGCCCTGACGACCCGAAGACGGGCATGAGCGAAAGGGAGGTGCTGAGCGAGACCCTCAGGGTCATGGGCGGGTCGGACAAGCTGGTCTTCTCCTCGTTCAGGGGAAACGACGTCGACAGGATAAACACCTTCGCCAAAGCCGCGGCCTCCACCGGGCGTCAGCTGGTGGTCTCGATGAAGACCGCGCTGCTTCTGGAGAAGCTCAAGAAGGACAAGGGCATCAAGGTCCCCGAGGTGGGGAAGGAGGTGCTGGCCTACGTGAAGAGGAAGCGCAGCGGAAGGCTGGACGACAAGGACTACAGGGTCTGGGAGAGGCACCTCCTCGCAAAAGGCCGTACGGCGGAACAGATCAGGCGCGAGCAGAAGTCGGTCTTCCTCCACATGGAGACTTGGAGCCTGCCCGAGATGATAGACATCAAGCCCGAGCGGGGCGGAGTCTACGTCCACTCCTCGACGGAGGCTTTCAACGAGGAGGGGGAGACAGAGGAAGAGACGGTCAAGAGGTGGGTGGCCCACTTCGGCCTGAGCTACCATCAGATCCACGCTTCCGGGCACGCCCCCATGGACGGCGTCAGGGAGCTCGTAGCCGGCATCGGCGCCGCGACCGTGGTGCCCATCCACACCGAGAACCCGGAGCTGTTCAGGAAGTTCGCCAGGGGAAACGTCCTGCTCCCCGCCAAGGCGAAGCCGGTCCTGCTGAGGGACTGACAGCTTATAGCGCAGCGCGGTGCGGCGCATCAGTGGCGTGCCCAACCAGAGAGCCACCCTCGCGACCGAATGGGACCTCCGCGACGTGGTCTCCGGCAAGGCCCAGGGTCTCGGGGCGGTCAGGGCAGAGCTCGAGAAGGAGGTCGCGAGCTTTGAACAGAGGAGGGGAGCCCTCGCGGGTCTGGACAGCAAGGGAGTGGCCGGGGCCCTCGAGGCCTACTCGCGCATCCACGAACTGAGGGCGAGGGTCAACTGCTACGCGCAGCTGCTCTTCTCTGAGGACACGAGGAACCAGGACGCCAAGGTTCTGGTCGACCAGGCTTCTGACCTCTGGGCAGACACAGACAACAGGACGCTCTTCTTCAGGCTCTGGTGGATCGGGTTGCCCGACGACAGGGCGGCCGCTTTGAAGCCGGACGACCCAGACGACGGCCACTTCCTCGATGCCCTCAGGCGGCTGAAGCCCTTCACGTTGGAGGAGAAGGTTGAACAGACCATCAACCTGAAGAGTTCGACTGGGATCTGGCAGTGGGTCCACCACTACGACCACCTGACGTCATCATACACCTTCATCCTCAATCCGAGAGAGAAGAAGGCGAGACCGAAGCGCCTTGTGTCCAGCGAAGTGGCCAGACTGTTCGCCTCGGCCGATGCCGCCACTCGAAGGGCGGCCTACGTCGCATTCCTGTCGAAGTACTCCGAGAACCGGGACGTCCTGGGCGACGTCTACAGGACGGTTGTGAGGGACTGGAGGAACGAGTACGTGAAGATGAGGGGATACGCCTCGCCGATCTCGGCCCGGAACATGGAGAATGAAGTGTCGGACGCGGCGGTGCGCACGCTGCTGGCGGAATGCAAGCGGAACGCCAAGGTGTTCCAGGACTTCTTCAGGTTGAAGGCGAAGCTCATGGGCTGGAAGAAGATGAGCCGCTACCACGTGTACGCGCCCCTCTCGCGCAGGGAGAGGAAGGTGAGCTTCGCAGAGGGCGTCGACCAGGTCGGGAAGGCGTTCGAGTCGTTCGACCGCGGCTTCGCTTCTCTCTTCAGAAGAACGTTTGAGGAAAGGCACGTCGACGCCTATCCGCGTGTCGGCAAGCGCTCGGGCGCGTACTGCATGAGCGTCACGCCCCAGATGGTTCCCTACCTCATGCTCAACTTCGCCGGAACCCCGCGCGACGTCTACACCATAGCCCACGAGTCGGGCCACGCCGTCCACAGCCAGCTGGCGTCGCAGCATTCGATGCTCACATTCCACCCCACCCTGGTGCTCGCCGAGACCGCGTCGGTCTTTGGGGAGATGATCCTGTTCGACGCCATGATGGACAGAGAAAGGGACGACGAGGTCAAGAGAGGAGTACTGCTCGACAAGATTTCGAGCACGTACGCCACCATCGGCCGGCAGTCCCACTTCGTCATGTTCGAAATCGACGCCCACGACGCCGTTGAGCATGGCGCCAAGGTCGACGACCTCGGCGCGATCTATCTCAAGAACCTCAAGGAGCAGTTCGGCGGCAAGGTCGATGTGCCCGACGAGTTCCGCTGGGAGTGGGTCTCGATCCCTCACATCTATCACACCCCGTTCTACTGCTACGCCTACGCGTTCGGGAACCTGCTCAGCCTCTCACTCTACCAACGATACCGGAAGGAGGGGAAGGGCTTCGTGCCGAAGTACCTCAGGCTCCTCTCGCATGGGGGCTCGAAGAGCCCCGGCGGGATACTGGAGGAGGTCGGTGTGGACATCGAGTCGGCGGACTTCTGGGAGGGAGGCTACGAGGTGATCCGCGGGATGGTCTCGGACCTTCGCAGTCTGTAGGACCCGGTGCTCCCAGTCGCGCCTCTGGCCAAACGCAGAAATATTCTCCGTTCGACTCGCTAGCGGTTGAAGCTCGAAGAAGCGAAGGACCTGGCCGGGTACGCTGTGAGGCAGGCGCGGACTGCCGGAGCGACCTACGCCGAAGCGAGGGTCCAGTCCTCCAGGGGGAGGGAGTTCATCCTGAAGAACGGGGAGCCCCAACCGTCGCTTTTCGCCGAAGGGTACGGACTGGGGCTCAGGGTCCTCAGCAAGGGGGCCCTGGGTTTCGCGGCCACCAATTCGTTCGATAGGAAGACTGTGAAGGAGCTGGTGGCAAAGGCCGTCAGGATGGCGCGGTCGTCCTCTGCAATCCTCAAGAAGCCCATAGTCTTCGACGATTCGAAGCCCGCAAAGCGCAGGTGGGCCGCGCCCGAGAGGGTGAAGGTGGAGAATGCGGACGCCCGGTGGCTGAAGAGAGTGCTTCAGGACATAGAGTCCAGAATCTCCGACGGCAAAGCCGGAGTCTCGATACCGGGCAGGATCCTGGTGCTTGGCGCCGAGGTCGAGGAGAAGTTCTACCAGAACAGCGACGGAGCCAGGGTCCAGAGCAGGCTCCCCAGAATCAATTTCTTCGGTTCCATGACCGCAGCAGAGGGCGGAGAGATGGCCCAGAGGTTCGTCCAGGCGGGCGAAAGCGGCGGCCTCGAAGTCGTCAAGCGGATAGGACTGGTCGACCGGATGGCGGAGGAAGCTAAGGTGATGGGAAGGGTCCTCCGCACCACGGCGAAGCCTCCCGGCGACACCATAGACGTCATCCTCAGCCCTGAGCTGTCTGGCATAGCCGCGCACGAGTCGGTGGGACACCCGCAGGAGGCAGACAGGGTCCTCGGAAGAGAGGGGGCGCAGGCAGGGGAATCGTACCTAAAGCCCGACGGCTTGGGGACAAGGGTCGGGAGCGACGAGGCGAACGTCAGCGACGACCCGACACTGATTCACTCGAACGGCTACACTCCGGTCGACGACGAGGGAGTCGAGGGGAAGAAGAGGCGGCTGATCAAGGACGGAGTGATCAACGAGTTCCTGCACAACAGGTACACGGCCGCTGAGTTCGGGCTCGCGAGCAACGGAGCGTCCAGGAGCGCCGGGTTCGACAGGGAGCCCATAATCAGGATGTCCAACACTTTCGTGGAACCGGGAGACAGAACGCTTGACGAGATGGTCAGAGACGTGGACCTTGGAATCTACTTCAAGACGTTCACCGAGTGGAACATAGACGACAAGCGGTTGAACCAGAGGTACGTCGCTCTCGAAGCCTATCTGATAGAGCACGGCGAGATGAAGGGGCTGGTGAAGGCACCCGTCCTCGAGATAACCACGCCCAAGCTCTGGGGCAGCGTGAAGGCAAGGGGGAGGAGGATGGAATTCGAGGCCGCGACCTGCGGCAAGGGCGACCCCATGCAGGGAGCTCCCGTCTGGACGGGCGGCCCCGACACGCTTCTTTCTGGGATCAAGTTGGGGTCGAGGTGAGCGCTTTGGACACCAAGGGACTGAACGAGTCGGCGATAGCCGCCGCGACCAAGCTGAAGGTCGACGACGCGATCGCCCTTTCAATAGACAACCGCGAGCAGATGCTCCGGTTCGCGAACAACTCCGCGACCGTGGTCAAGCAGATCCAGGAGACGGAGCTGACCGTCTACCTTGCAAAGGACGGGAGGCGGGCCATAGCCGCCACATCAAATCCCAGCGAGGCCAACGTGAGGCGGTTCGTGGGAGACCTCTTTGCCTCCATGAAGGGGCTCACAAAGTCTGATTACGTGCCGCTGCCAGAGAAGACGATGACGTTCCGGCCGCTCGCCCAGAGGTTCGACAAGAAGGTGGCCAGCGTCGGCGGGAAGCTGTCCGAGCTCGCAGGCACAGCCATCGACGCGTCGGTGCGGGCGGGCGCCAAGAGGTCCGCAGGGGTGGTGGAGGCCTCGGCAACGTCGTTCTCGATACTCACCACAAGCGGTACCAGGGGGTCAGACTCTAGAACGTCCATCACACTGAACATCAGGTCGTTCGCCGACAACGACGCAAGCGGCCACGGTCTTTCGTGCTCCTCCACGCTCTCGAGTTTCAATCCGGCCGAGGCTGGCCGCAGGGCGGGCGAGGCGGCCAAGATGATGACGAATGCATCCGAGCCTGAGGCGGGAGAATATCAGGTGCTGATGAGCCCCGCAGTCGCGTCCAATCTGATCGAGACGGTCGCATCCGCGGCGTCGGCCTTCGCCGTGGAAGCGGGGATATCCTACTTGGCCGACAAGATGGGAATGAAGGTGGCGTCGGACTCCTTCTCGATCACCGACCATGGCTACGTCGAGGGATGTCTCGGGGGGAGAGGTTTCGATGACGAGGGGACTCCCACCCGGTCGACGCCGATCGTCGAGCGTGGAGTGCTCAGCAGCTACATCCACAACCTGACCACCGCGGGGAAGTGGAAGACCGAGAGCACCGGCAACGCCGGCCTGGTGCAGCCGCACCCGTGGAACATCGAAGTGGGCGCGGGAGACTCTGGCTACGACGAGATGGTCAAGGAGATGACGAGGGGAATAGTGCTCACAAGCAACTGGTACACGCGGTTCAAGAACTACCGGACCGGGGAATTCTCGACCGTGCCCCGGGACGGGGCCTACTTCGTCGAGAACGGGAAGGTGGTGAAGACGCTCAAGGGGATGCGGCTAGGCGACGACCTGGGGCGGATGTTCTCATCGGTCCGGATGCTCTCGCGCGACAGGGAGTGGGTCGAGTGGTGGGAGGTTGAAACGCCCACCCTGTGCCCCTGGGTCTTGGTCGACGGCGCGAAGATAACGCGCGCCTACGACTAGCGAACCTGCGGAACCGTTTCCAGCGAAGCCCTTATCGACTCGGACGTCGGCTCATAGTCCTTCAGGCTGTTGCTGAGCCTGTCCTCATAGGCCTTCAGGTCAAGCAGCCCGTGGCCGCTGAAGTTGAAGAGGATTACCTTCTCCTCGTTCTCCCTCTTGCACTGGAGGGCAAGCTCGATAGCCCCCTTGATTGCGTGGTTGGTCTCCGGAGCCGGCACGATCCCTTCCGTGCGGGCGAAGAGCAGGCCGGCGTCCATTATCTCGTTCTGCGAGTAGGCCACGCTTCTCATCTGTCCCGACTGTATCAGGGCCGACATCGACGGCGCCTTGCCGTGATAGCGGAGCCCACCCGCGTGGATGGGCGGGCACTGGTACCTGTGACCCACGGTGTACATCTTGACCAGGGGCGTCATCTCTCCGGTGTCTCCGTAGTCGTACCTGTACTCTCCCCGGGTTGTCGAAGGCACGGCCTTGGGCTCCACCGCGATGAACTCGGTATCCGACTTCCCCCTCAGTCTGTCACGCATGAACGGGTAGGCCAGACCGGCGTAGTTGCTGCCGCCCCCGATGCATCCGACTATGTAGTCAGGTTCCTCGTCGAACTCCTCCATCTGGACCACAGCCTCCTGACCGATTACCGATTGGTGCGTCAGCACGTGGTTCAAGACGCTTCCGAGCGAGTACTTCGTGTCGTCGTGGGTCACGCAATCTTCGACTGCCTCGCTTATGGCTATGCCCAGACTGCCAGGGTGCTGCGGATCCTTGTCCAAGAAGCTCTTGCCGACGTGGGTCTGCGGACTAGGCGAGGCGTGAACCTTGGCGCCGTAGACTTCCATCATGGTCTTCCTGTAGGGCTTCTGCAGGAAGCTGCTCCTAGTCATGTATACCGTCAGGTCGATGCCGAATAGGGCGCAGGCCAGGGCAAGCGCACTTCCCCATTGGCCGGCACCCGTCTCCGTGGTCAGCCTCGTTGTCCCTTCCTTCTTGTGGTAGAAGGCCTGGGCTACGGCTGTGTTGGGCTTGTGGCTGCCCGCCGGGTTCAGGTCTTCCCGCTTGTAGAAGATCTTCGCCGGAGTCCCGAGGGCCCTTTCCAGCCGCGTCGCCCTGTAGAGCGGCGTGGGACGGCCGAGGCGCAGATAGGTCTCCCTTACCTCTTCTGGAATCGGAATGTACTCCTCGGTGGCGACCTCCTGCCGGACGCATTCCTTGGCGAAGAGCCGGAGCAGCGACTCGGGCGAGACCGGCTGCATCGTCTTAGGGTCGAGAGGCGGCGGGAGGGGCGTCTTCAGGTCGTGAAGTATGTTATAGTAGTTCCTCGGGAGCTGGTCCTGCTTCAGCACTGCCTTCAGCTGGGTCTGACTCATGAAGGACCCCGCCGCCACGACGAATATATGCAATAGTGGTCAATTATGTACATTCCAATCGAAGCGATATGGCCGGAAAAGCTCAAAAACGCACGCTTCCGTACATCAGATTGTGTGGTCCAACGTCAGGAAGGAGTTCGCAAGGCAGGTCGTCAGGCCGGAAATCGTGAAGAAGCTCATCGAGTGTGGAATGCGAGTCGGCAGCGACGACAAGATCTACGTGAGCGACGTGGAGGTGGACTACACGGCCGTCTCCCGGGCGCTTGACGTCGACAGGCGAGTCGTAAAGCAGACTGTGCAGCAGATCCGAAGAAACCGATACCTGAACTCGCTCTTCTCCAAGACCACACCCCTTGGAACTAGCCTGGTCAATCTAGTTTCGCAGCTCGGCTACACCGGTATCGTAATCGAGGCCGACCCGAGGTCGCCGGGAGTGATGGCAGCGGTCGCAGAAATCCTCTCGAGGCACGGGACGGTGGTAAGGCAGGCCGTCGCGGAAGACCCGGAGATGGTCCCCGAAGCCAGCATGACCCTGGTGGTTGAGGGGCAGCTGTCAGGGCAAGCCATCGAAGAGCTGCACAGCCTGAAGGTTGTCAGAAGCATAAAGATCCTGAAGTAGATTGGCGCGCTCATACGACGTAGCCGTCATGCACGACTTCTTCGTGGACAGGCTGGTCCACTCCCGCAGCGTCTCGGAGCTCCTGCGCGTCGCCGATTCGAAGGCGTCCCTCGGCGGCGGAAGCGTCCACGGAATAGTCCAGGAAGACATCCGTGGCGGGAACGCGGTGAACCTCGCCAACGCCCTGGCGCGCCTGGGGGCGAGAGTGCTCCTGATCACCCACAGCGACGCCGGACATTCGAAGATGCTGCGCGACGCCTTCGAGGGCCTTCGCGCAGAGGTGAGGATCAAACGCCTGGTTCCCGGGCTGACCTTGGCCCTGGAAGGCAGAGTCAACGTCATGCTGAGCGACTCGGGAGGGGCCGGGAGGTTCCCACCCTCGCTCCTGACCGAGGACGACTGGGAAGCGCTGCGCAGGTCCAAGGTGGTCTGTTCCGTCAACTGGGCGGCGAACACGAACGGGACCCAGTTGCTGCTCGCTCTGAGGAGGAGGCTGGGAAGACGGCAGGTCCTCTTCTTCAATCCTTCCGACGTGAGAGACAGGTTCGAAGAGTACAGAGGGCTGATATCGGTGCTGGCGAAGAGACGGGTGATAGACTGGATGAGCGTCAACGAGTACGAAGCGGCGTCGACCGCCCGCGCCCTGGGCGAGCCCCAAGCCGGCCCTCGCTTCGCCTGTCTTGAGATAGCGAGGAAGCTGAAAGTGAAAGCCGACGTCCACACGGAAAGGATGGTATACTCGAGCAGGGGCGAAGGGCTGCTGTCCAGGAAGACGAGGCACGTGAAGCCGAAACGACTCACCGGTGCCGGAGACATCTGGGACTCCGCTTCCATATTCGGCTTCCTCAGCGGGATGGACGACGGCAGGAGGCTCGAATTCGCCAACGCGGCGGCACGCCTGTACGTCTGGGCAGACGAGCCCCGGCCGCCGACCCTCAGTGAGGTCAGGAAGAGCCTGGGCTAGTCACTTCTCGAGCATCCGAGAGAAGGTCCAGGCGACTGTGCTCAGGATCTCGTTCAACCTCGCCTTTTCCCTGTAGTTCCCGATGATCAGCCTGCTGATGGCTCCGTCGGACTCCTCGACGTCGAAGCTGAGCTCCCTCCCCTTCCCGAGCTTGCCCTGGGTGACGAGCTCCTGGTCCTTCGTCCGCATGCCCTGGAGAATCTTGCCCAGCAGGAACGTCTTGAATGGCGGGGTCGACTGGCGCAGCTTCAGACCAGCCTTCGGCTCGATTACCACACTCTCGGAAGTCACAGAAGCGTTGGCGAGGACCCCCCCACCCTTGTCCTGCTTCAGCTCCCGCACCTCGGCGACTTCCTTCGCCTCATCCATCATCTCAATGGCAGGCTTGAAGGCGGACGCGCGGAGCGACGCATCGACCAGGGATAGGGTCTCCTTGAGCCG
Organism: uncultured Nitrosopumilales archaeon; assembly: GCA_964513805.1. Lineage (GTDB taxonomy): Archaea > Thermoproteota > Nitrososphaeria > Nitrososphaerales > Gagatemarchaeaceae > DASPPF01. Next base: position 34,770 of record CAZENV010000006.1, on the reverse strand, counting down.
GCCCGTCTCTTCCTGCAGTTCGGCGATTCTGTTCTCCAGCCAGAGCTTCAACTCAGCGGCCTTCTTGATCTGGTTCTCCTCGCTGGCCACGAACGGGCGGTCCTTCCCACTCGCTAAAAACCTTCGTCGCCGACGGGCAGGGCAGCGGAGGGCCCGATGAAACTGTCAGTCCGCACGGCCCGAGCCCCGCGCCTTCGATTTCTTCGTCTTCGTCCCCGCCGCGGTCTCCGCTCTCTTCCGAACGCGTTCGGAATCACCCTTTAATCCCTCCGCAGCAGGCTCCGAGAATCGTGAGCCGGCAGGAGACGTCCCGCGAGGACTCTTCGATACATTTCGGCAAGCTGATGGAGGAACAGATTGCGAGAGTCGAGAGGCTCAGGGAGCCGCTCGAATGGTTGGACTACGCGAAGCTGCCAAGGATTGTGATAGGCGTCGTCGGCGGGGACGGCATAGGACCCATAATCGCCAGGGAGGCGGTGAAGGTGCTCAGGCGTCTGCTCAGCGACGAAGTCGGCTCAGGGCGCGTCGAACTCAGGGAAATCGAAGGGCTGACCATTGAGAACAGGCTCAGACTGATGCAGCCCCTACCGGAGGAGGTCCTGGTCGAGCTGCGCAAGTGCCACGTGCTTCTCAAGGGTCCCACGATGACGCCAGAAGAGGGGAGCGGCATGCCGAACATCGAGAGCGCGAACATAGGCATAAGGAGGGTCTTCGACCTCTTTGCCAACGTCCGCCCGGTCAGGGTGCCCGCCCAGGGGATCGACTGGGTCTTCTTCAGGGAGAACACAGAAGGCGAGTACATGCTTGGCAGCCGAGGGCTGATGGTCACGCCGGACCTCGCCGTCGACTTCAAGGTCATCACCAGGCCGGGCGCAGAGAGGATCATACGCCTCGCCTTCCAGCATGCGAGGAAGACGGGGAGGACCAGGGTCACAGTGGTGACCAAGGCCAACGTGATCAAGACGACCGACGGGCTCTTCCTGGAAACCGCTAGGAGGGTCGCGAAGGAGTTCCCGGAGATAGCCATGGACGCCTGGTACATCGACGTCTTCACAGCCAAGCTGATAGACGAAAAGCGCAGGAGGGATTTCCAGGTGGTCGTGCTCCCGAACCTCTACGGGGATATAGTCACGGACGAGGCGGCCGAACTGCAGGGAGGGGTGGGCACTGCGGGCAGCGCCAACATCGGGACCAGATACGCGATGTTCGAGGCCATCCACGGCTCGGCCCCCAGGATGATTGAAGAGGGGAGAGGGGAATATGCGGACCCGCTGAGCCTCCTAAGAGCCGCGGCCATGCTTCTGGAGCACGTCGGCATGCTCGAGAAGGGCAGGAAGCTCGACAGGGCCCTTGACGTGTGTTCATTGTACGAGAAGAGGCTGAAGATCACAGGCAGGCCCGACGGAGCCACGGCGAAGGCGTTCGGTGACTACGTGACAGCTACCCTCGAAGACCCCGCCCTCGAGGCCAGGTGGAGCTCATACCAGAAGAGCGCGGGGAGCTAGGCCGACCCTACCCGCCTGAGGACCACTGCCGCGACCTGAGGCGAGAGGGCCAGAGTTCATCCGGCTATTCTGAAGCCCTTCAGGTTCGTCACCCGCGTCTTCGTGACCTCGACCGAATCGACCCGGGCGCTCGGTGGGCCGTGTCTTGACCACTCCACCAGCTTGTTGACTGAGTCCTCGCTGCCTTCGAGCAGGGCCTCCACGGAACCATCGGATAGGTTCCGCACCCAACCCGTGATTCCCTCTGCGTCGGCGAGCTGCGATAGGGACGCACGGAAGAAGACCCCGTGCACAAGGCCGCGCACGCGCAGTCTCACTGCGACGACCAAGCCGCTCAGCCTGCGCCGGGGAAGATTATGTTGACGATACCCTGCCTCACGAACGAGACCGCAAGCGCGGCGATGAGCAGCGCGGTGATGCTGGTGAGCGCGCGGGTTCCGTTTTCGCCCAGAATCCTCTGCACCCAGCTGCTCCTGTCCAGGATCGCGAAGGCCACGAGCGAGTTCAGCGTGATTACCAGGAACGCGAGGAACGGCCCGTAGGGAGGATTCGCCAGGATCACGACTGTGGAGATTGCACCCGGGCCTGCAAGCAGCGGAGTCGCCAGCGGGAACACGGCTATCTCGGCGGGCTCGCTCTTCACCCTGTCCTTCCTCCCGCTCAGATGGTCGAACGCAACGGCGAACAGGACTATGCCCCCCGCTATCCGGAAGTCGTTTATGGTGATTCCCAGCGCCGCGAATACTATCCAGCCGACGTAGGCGAACACGTAGAGGATTATGGTCGCAACGACGATCGACTGCCTGACGATCTTCTTCCTGTGCTCAGGGTAGTCTTGTGTGACCGCCATGAATATCGGTACAGTGCCGAACGGGTCGAAGATCGAGAAGAGGAGGACGAAGGCCTGGACGAATAGAGCAAGGTCAAAGGCAAAGAAGGAGCTGACCAGCGACAAGCCCCGCGGGCACCAATCTCCGGTGCTGTTAAGTTATCGGCTTCTGCCCGCTTCTCGTTTGCCTGCCAACTGCCGTCATCTGGGACGTTCTCAACAGTAGGACTATAGCCCCCTCAGTTCACAGGGGCATCATGAAACGCCTGCCCGCATTGATTGGTGGATTCATTATCGCGTTTGGCTTGGTTCTGCTTGTTGTCGGTCGAATCGTCCTTTCCACCACATCTGGCGGAGGAATGGTCGCGGAGACTGTGTTGAACGCCGGCTACATTGGTGGTGTAGCCTCTCCGATTGGAGTGGCTGTCCTGTTGTACGGGTTATTGGCACGTTCCCGTGGTCCTAAGGCGAACTGACGATGGTTAACAGGCAGACGAAATCGGGTTAGATGCCGAAAGGTTAACAGAACCCAGTCTCCAAAGAAATAAATACGATGAACGGTCGAAACTAGACGTGTCTGAGACAGCGGTCGACAAAAGCGAGCTCCAGGAGCGGCTCTCAAGGATCATCGACCCTGAGCTGGGCCGCTCAATCACCGAGATGAAGCTGATCGACAGACTCGACATCGTCGGCTCGTCCGTGGACGTCGAATTCCACCTCACTGCGCCCTTCTGCCCGCCTGTCTTCGCGCTCAAGATTGCAAGCGACATCAGGTCCAGCGTACTCGCCTCCAGGGGAGTCAAGGAAGCCAAGGTGGTCCTGCGAGGGCACTACCTGGCCGACGCGGTGAACAAGCAGGTCAACAAGCCGCAGCCAGCAACCGCATGAGCGACACCTGATGGCAGGCAGCGTGGAGAGGGTCAGGCAGCATCTGCTCGCCCTCAAGTTGCAGGTCGACATACGGGAATTCGACGGCAGCACGAGGAACTCGGCTCTGGCCGCAGAGGCCTTGGGATGCACCGTCGCTGAGATAGCGAAGAGCGTGGTCTTCAACGCGGGAGGGGCCGTTGTGGTTGTGATCTCAGGTGACAAGCGTGTGGACACCCGGAGGCTCTCGGAGCTCACCCAGGACCATGTCGCCTTTGCCACGCCGGAGGAGGTAAGGTCGATGACCGGGTACCCCATCGGAGGCGTCCCGCCGTTCCCGCACCTCGAAAGCGTGCGCGTCTTCTGCGATCAGTCACTGAGGAGGTTCGAGCACGTCTGGGCGGCGGGAGGCGCGCCGAACGTGGTGTTCAAGATAAGCGCCAGCGAGCTGGTCGAGAATGCCGGCGGCTCAACCGTAGATGTAGCTGAAAGAAAACACGGTTGACGAAAGCCTTGTCGGCAGTCGCTCCCGCCTTTGGGGAGAAGTTGAACTCCCAAACGCTTAATTATAGAAAACCCGCGGAGCAGATATGCCGAGATATCTTTTCGTGACCGGAGGCGTGATGTCCGGCCTCGGCAAGGGAATCACGACGGCTTCAGTCGCCAAGCTCCTCCAGCTCACAGGAACGAGCACCACCTGCATCAAGATCGACCCGTACCTGAACTTCGACGCGGGAACCATGAACCCTGTGACCCACGGCGAGGTCTTCGTCACCGACGACGGAGGCGAGACGGACATGGACCTCGGCACCTACGAGCGCTTCCTCAACCGGGACATGTCGAAGGAGAGCAACATCACCACCGGCCAGATCTACAAGAAGGTGATAGAAGACGAACGGAAGGGGAAGTTCCTCGGCAAGTCGGTCCAGATCATCCCCCACATCACGGACGAGATAAAGCGGAGAATCAGGACTGTCGCGACTGATTCAGGGGCCGACGTCCTCGTGGTGGAGTGCGGCGGAACCGTCGGCGACATCGAGAGCCTTCCCTTCCTGGAAGCCCTGAGGCAGATGAGGATGGAGGACGGACCCTCGAAGACGCTGTTCCTCCATGTCAGCCTGGCTCCTGAACTGGCGGTGGTGGGAGAGATGAAGACCAAGCCCACCCAGCACAGCGTCCAGGAGATGAGGAGGATAGGCATCCAGCCTGACATCATCGTGGTTAGGGGAGGGAGGCCGCTTCCCGACAGCGCGAAGGAGAAGATCTCACTTTTCACCAGCGTGCCGAAGGAGAACGTGATATCTAACCCAGACGTGGATTCAATCTACCAGGTGCCCAGGCTGTTGCAGAAGGAGGGAGTGCTGAAGCCCATCCAGATGCAGCTGGGCCTGAAGGGCAAGCTCCAGATGAGGGCCTGGAATGTGGTTGCAGACAAGTTCATCGACGTTTCCAAGACAATAAGGGTCGCCATGGTTGGGAAGTATGCGTCTCTCGCCGACAGCTACGTAAGCGTCAACCAAGCTCTGGCTGCGGCCGGGGCGGTCAACGGGGCCAGAGCGAAGATCGACTGGATCGAATCCGAAGAGCTCGAGAGCGACGGGGAAAGGCTCAGGCAGTTGGACTCCTTCGACGGCGTGGTCCTGCCACAAGGATACGGGCGGAGAGGGACGGAGGGCAAGATAGCGGCGGCCAACTACGCGAGGCTGGCGAAGATACCGTTCCTGGGACTCTGCTTCGGCTTCCAACTGGCGGCTGTGTCCTTCGCCAGGAACGTCCTCGGGCTGAAGGGGGCGAACAGCACCGAGATAGACCCCGACACTCCACACCCCGTCATCGACCTGCTTCCCGAGCAGAGGAAGGTCACGGACCTGGGGGGGACCATGAGGCTCGGCGGCCACGACATCTACGTCAAGCGACCCAGCAGAGCGTTCACAGTCTACGGAAGGGCAAAGATCAGGGAGAGGCACAGACACAGGTGGGAAGTGAACCAGAAGTACCTGAGGAGGTTCGAGGACAAGGGGCTGCACTACACCGGGTTCAGCGACCAAGGAAGGAGGGCCGAGATTCTCGAGCTGGACGACCACCCGTTCTACTTCGGTACGCAGTTCCACCCCGAGTACGTCAGCAGGCCCGAGAGACCGGACCCGATCTACGTGGCTTTCGTGCTTGCATGCATGAAGAGGGCCAAGCCCATGGACGGCAAGGCTGAGACAGTCGAGAGCCTACTCCGCTGAGTAGAGTCTCGCCATCTTGACGGCGAGCGAAGCCACTTCGGTGGCGCTGCGGCCGAACAGGTAAAGGTTGGGCTCAACGCCCTTCCCACCGGGGTCGACTATGGCGTCGATGCCGGGCTTGGCGTCTGCGAGCTTCATGGCAAGCTCGGAGACCATCCGGTCCTCGGAGACAGACGGCTGATATCCGCCTATCTCCAGCGTGCTGAGCCGCAGCTTCCTGACAACCCGGCGCATCTTCGCATCATAGCGGACGTTGAGTGCAGCCCGAGTCCCCCGCTGCCTGCCCATCACAAGGAGCAGGACTTGGGCGATGTGCCTGGAAGCTCCGAACTCCGGTGGAAGCATCGCCTTTGCCGAACCCTTCACCCTGACTATCCGGCCGGGCACAGCGACGACGTCCTCGGGCGACCCCGAGTCCGAAGGAGCGAAGGCGAGGTTCACTGACACCTCAGGCATCACGGCGACGAAAGCCTTCGAAGACTCGAGCAGCCTCACGGCCTCCGCGACCTGGGCAATCGCCCCGGTCCTATCCCCTTCGCGCTGGCCGTACGCCTTGATGCAGACGTCGCACTGAGCAAGCGACGGGTAGAGCGCCCTGTGCGCTTCGCAGACAACCCCCTTCCCCAGCATACCCCTCCAGAGCGAGCCAAGCGTTTCGACGCCGTAGACCGCGCTTCGCTTGACGTCCTCGGCCAACAGCCTGGCGTGCATCTCCGCCTCCTCCCTAGGGACGGAAAGAGACGCCAGCTCCGCGTAGGAGCGCTCCGGCCTGGAGGAGAGGTAGAAGCTGACCGAGGCCTGGGTCACACCGAGCATTGCGGAGATCCTGCTCTGGGACAGGCCCTGGGAACGCAGCTCCCTCGCCACCAGCTGCCTCATCGCGGGCAGGAAGACCTGCACCATCAATTCGTCGGGCGGCTGCAATGTATAAACGACTTATCTACCCATTTATAAATCACGCACGAAACCCGCGCAGCAGCACCGCGGCATGATGAAATCCGTCCTCTCAGGCCCGACCCGGTCGGTGATGCTCGCGACGATAGTTGTCTTCTCCGCCCTGATAGCCGTCGGGACGATCCTGTCGATCCCGCTGCCGCCGCCCCTCTACGAGATCACCTGGGCGCCGGCCGTCTACATGGCCCTGAGCGCGATGGTGGACCCGGTGACCTCCGCTTCCGCGGTCGGAATAGGCTCGTTCATCGGCGAAGCCTACAACATCACCTTCAAGGGAGGCGGCTCGCCGATCTATCCGTTCGGCATGCTCTGGGCCCGGGTCCCTGAAGCCCTCATAATCGGATGGGCCAGGAACCGGAGCCAGAGGACCCTCGTGATCTCAATGGTCGCCGCGACCGCCTTCGAGACCCTCGCCTTCTTCTTCCCCGACTGGCTCTTCTACGCCTACGGCCTGTTCCAGTACGGGACGCCGACCGACGCAATCAGCGCTTTCTACACCGCGTCATACGACTTCGGCACGCTCGCCGACCTCGTGTACATCCCTCTGTCTCTGGTCCTCATCAAAGCGGCCCGCCCCGCCTTCAGAAGGCTGGGATTCGGCTGACGCTGCGCCCGGGCAAGCTCGACAGCATCGCCATGGAGAAGGTCGTCTTCAGCAGCCTCGGCCGGGCTTCGTCCAAAGTCGTCCTCGGGCCGGCAAGGGGACTGGACAACGCGGTGGTATCCATAGGAAAGAACCGCAGGATGCTGATGACGGCAGACCCTGTCTCAGTCATACCCGGCATCGGGATGCGGGAATCTGCCTGGCTGAGCGTACACCTAATCGCGTCTGACTTCGCCACGTCCGGGCGAAGCCCTGAATTCGCGGCATTCATCTACAACCTGCCTCGAAAACTGCGGGACTCGGACGTCGAAGAATACCTGACGGCTGTCGGCAGGGAGTGCAAGAAGCTCGGTGTGTCGGTGGTCGCTGGTCACACCGGCAGCTACCCGGGCGGGGGATTCACGGTGGTCGGCGGCGGTACCATGTTCGGATTCTGCGAGGAAGGCGAATACATCGACCCGACCATGGCGCGGGCCGGAGACGTCGTCCTGATGACAAAGGGCGCAGCCATAGAGGCTTCGGCCATGCTTGCCCACTCGTTTCCCAGGTTCGTGGAGCGGAGCGCCGGACCCGCGGCGTGCAACAGGGCCAGACTGATGCTGCGAGAGTGCTCGACGGTGAAGGATGCGCTGGTGGCGAGCTTGCTGGGCCTCGGGGCGGAAGGAGTGACATCCATGCATGACGCCACCGAGGGCGGCATCCTGGGCGGGCTGGCAGAGATGGCGGACGCCTCCGGGAAGGCATTCATCATTGAAGGCGAGAAGGTGCACGTGCGTGCAGAGACCCTAGCCGTCTGCAGGGCCTTCGGCATCGACCCGCTGACGACTGTTAGCGAAGGGGCCCTCCTGCTGACCTGCAACCCGAAGAGAGTGGATGAGCTCCAAGCCAGGCTGCGAAGGCGTGGCATCCCCGCATTCGAAATCGGGCGTGTGAGGAAGGGAAGGGCGCTCTGGGTCTCCCGACAGGGCGGGAAGCTGATGAGGTTCGCACCGAAGCCTGACAGGTATTGGTCGGCCTACGAGCGGGGCGTCCGATTACGCCTGGACTGAACGAAGGAACAGTCTGTAAAGCTCAATTAGGATGGGCGGCGGGCCGTTCCGCATGCAGAAGGCCAACCTGCCAACCGTTGAGGAACTGGCTGCCGAGATCAACAACACGCTCGTCGCGCCCGAGACGAGCCTTGAGGACCTTACGAGATTCGTCCTAGAGTCCAAGGCCTACGGCTTCGGAGCGGTCGTGATCCAGGGCTGCTGGGTCCAAGAGGTGAAGCGACTCCTGACCGGGTCCAAGACGAAAATCTCCGTCGGCCTAGGATATCCCATGGGCGGAGAGAGGACCGACACGAAGCTCGCCGAGATCAAGCAGACCGCCCAACTCGGCGCCGACATGTTCGACTGCATGCCCAACATCGGGCTCCTAAAGTCTGGACTGGACATCCAGTTCAAGGAGGAGATGGCGAGCATGGTGCGAGCGGCTTCGGGCAGGCCGGTCAGGGTGATGTTGGAGTACTCAATCCTGAACCCAGAGGAAAAGGTGAAGGCCGCGGTGCTGAGCGAAGAGGCCGGAGTGGCAGGCGTGAAGAACTCGAGCGGCTGGGGACGGGGAGGCCTAGCCACCGTCGAAGACATAAGACTCCTCAGGAAGTCTGTCAGCCCGAAGGTCTACGTGAAGGCTTCCGGGGGCATAAGGAACCTCGATACGGCCCTGAGTCTGATCGACGCCGGGGCGGCATACCTGGGCACGAGGGCAGGCGTGGCCATCATCGACGAGCTCAGGGAGCGCCGCCTCGGGTGAACCGAATCGTCGTAGTGGGAAGCTACAACACCGGACTGTCCATGCTGGTCCCCCGCATGCCCCGACGGGGCGAGACCGTACTCGGGCGGGGCTACTCCGAAGGACCAGGCGGGAAGGGTTCGAACCAGGCGGTGGCTGCTGCGAGACTGGGCGGGCGAGTGAGCTTCGTCGGCTGCGTGGGTCGCGACGGGTTCGGCGACGCGGCCCTTTCTCTTTGGAAGGAGGAGGGAGTCGACTCCGAGCAAGTCAAACGCAGCTCGAAGCACACCGGACTGGGCTTCGTCGTAGTCGACGAGTCGGGAGCCAACGCAATCACCGTCGACCCTGGAGCCAACATGGACATCGACAGGGCGCAGATTGACGGGGCGCTCGCTGGCGCGGAAAGCGGGTCGGTGCTGCTGCTTCAGCTCGAGATCCCGGTTGGGCTGGCCAACGCAGCGATCAGGGCGGGAAAGAGGCGCGGACTGACCGTGATATTGAACCCCGCACCTCCGGCAGCCAGGGGAAAGGTCGACCTGGCACTCGTCGACGTGCTTACGCCCAACGAAGTGGAATTCTCAAGAGTCACGGGCACCTCCAACCTGAGAAGAGGAGCCGGGGCGCTCCTCGACGCAGGCGTCGGGACCATCGTAGTCACGCTCGGGCATAGGGGCGCTTTCGTGGGGACCACGAAGGCATCGTACTCCGTCTCCCCTCCGAAGGTCAGCGCGGTCGACACCACCGGAGCCGGCGACGCGTTCAACGGCGCCCTGGCAGTTGCGCTCTCCGAAGGGAAGGGAATGAGGGAGAGCGTCGAGTTCGCCAACGCGGCGGGCGCACTCGCGGTCACCAAGCGCGAGGTCATCCCGGCGCTCCCCTCGCGGAGGGCTGTGGACGGCCTATTGCGGAAGCTGCGCGGCTAGACCTTCCTTCCTTCCAGTAGCCCGTAGAGCATCTGTCGGAAGACGTCCTGGGATGCGGCGTAGACCACCGAGACGTTTGGCTTCCTGCCGAGGACCTTCATGTCATCGACGACCGTGGCGCCCCTGGAGAGCCCGTCCGAGGTGTCGACGTCGACGAACCTCCTCCGCACGTCCGTAGCCGCCCTGGGGTTCAGCACGATCGCCATCGTGATGCTGTCGGGACAGCTGGTCGCGTCGATTCCCCTCTGTTCCCTCATGAACTTCCGGACCTGGCGGTTCACGGCCGTGAAGAATCCGGAATACTTGGTCCCCATCTCCTCGATCTGGGCATACTCCCTTGGGCCGATTAGGCCGTACTTCATGCAGATTTCCCAGCCGACCATGGTGGTGGGCATCCCCGAGTGGAGGACGATCTGCGCCGCCTCCGGGTCGACCCAGATGTTGAACTCGGCGGCCGGGGTCACGTTACCGAGGTACTGGTTGGTGCCTCCCATGAAGTAGAGGCGCTTCACCTTCTTCACGATGGACGGGTCCTTGCGGATGGCCAGGGCCAGGTTGGTCATGGGGGCAATCTCGACGAGCGTGATCTCGCCGGGCTCGGAGTTGATCGTGTCCACGATCGCATCCACCGCAGCCTTACGGTCGGGACGCTGCCGCGCCTTCGGGAAGTGCGAATTGCCCATGCCGTCCTTGCCGTGGATGTGCTCGACAGTCGACCAGTCCTTGAGAATGGGATGCCTCGCCCCCGGGTAGACCGGGACCCTGCCGGAGTATCCCGCCACCTGGACAGTGTAGAGGGCGTTCTCCACCTCCTGGTCGAACCTGATGTTGCCGCAGTTGATCGTCACTCCCGCCAGCTTGGCGTTGGCGGACCGCATCGCCATGAGAATCGCGATGGTGTCGTCGCCGGCGGTGTCTGTGTCGAGGAGAATCTTCAGCAACGCCCCCATCGCGAGCCGCATGGTAATAAGGGAAGCACGGGGCGTGCGTTCACCTCAAATAGAGAGGCGCCCGGCGGCGTCTCGGAGACTGAGAGGTCGTCATCATCGGAGCGCGCGGCCAGGGTTCTGAAATCGGTGAAGGACGAGGAGTGGAGGGCGCTGGTCGGGCTCGAGAGGGGCGCGATGCTCTACGGGACTGCCGACAGCGGAATGGTGTCCAGATTCAGCAAGCTCCCACGGGACAGGGTCAGGTTCGCCCTCGACCGGCTCAACAAGAAGGGCCTCGTTGTGGGCAAGGGCCTGAGCTTCTCGCCCACGACGGAAGCCATAGAGGTCCTCGCCCTGCGGGAGTACGTGAAGCACGACAGGATATCGGCCCTCGGCGCCATCATCGCGAAGGGCAAAGAGTCTGACGTCTATGAGGCGCTGGACGAGGAGGGAGGTCTCTTCGCGCTGAAGTTCTTCAAGCTGGGGAGGACCAGCTTCACAAACGTCAGAAAGAAGAGGACGCTGGACAAGTCCGTGCTGCGGAGTTGGATCACCGCCAACTACGAAGCGGCAAAGCGAGAGTATCAGGCGCTGAAGAGGCTCCAGGGGCTCTCCGAGTCGTTCCCCAGGGCCGTGGCCTCCAACAGGAGCACGGTGCTTTCCGAGCAGCTCTCAGGGGTGAGACTCTCCCAGAGGCCCGAGCTGGACGACCCCCGCTCGCTGCTGAATTCGATCCTGACGGCCGCGAGGCTCGCCTACACCAAGGCGGGACTTGTGAACGCCGACCTGAGCGAGTACAACATACTGACTGACGGATACCGCGCCTGGCTGATCGACTGGCCCCAGGCGGTGCCCACGACGCACCCCAACGCGGGTGAACTGGTCAGCCATGACGTGCGTGCTGTGGTTCGCTTCTTCAGGAGGGCATATTCAGTGGTGGTAGACGAAGAGGTTGCCATTGCGTTCGTCACCGGAAGGACAGCGTCGCTGGAATGAGGCCGCCTTATCGCGCTGCAGCCTCGACTCGGATTCGCCCCACGTGGAGCGACCCGGCCCATCCTGACGGGGAACCCTAGAGCTTGTCCTCTATCCGGATGTAGAGGACGTTGTTGCCTCTGATTACCACTTTGCCGTAGTTGGCCTTCTTCGCGCCGTTCTCCCTCTCCTCCGCGTCGACGAGTATCACGTTCATGTACGGGTCGACGTTGGACATCTTGCCCTTGTACTCGAGCTCGCTCTTCAGCCGTACAGACACCTGCTTGTTTGTGGCCTTCTGAAGAACGTTCAAGGGCCGCTTCATCTGCGGCGGGGGAGGATTCACGTCGGACTTTCGGGCAGGACCCCCGTCGGTGTTAAAAGGATATGGGTCGCAATGATAAAAGAACAAAGAAAGAAGACCGCAGCCATGGGCGAAACCATTCCCGCCCGCGAAGCCTTGGAGAGACTCAAGTCGCTTCCGACCTTCACATCAGGATCCGCTGCCATCGACAGATTGTTGGAAGGAGGGTTCAAGGCGGGCAGGCTGGTCGAAGTATACGGGAGCAGCGGCTGCGGCAAGACCCAGCTGGCGATGCAGGCCGCCCTTCACGCCGCGGCGAAGGGCGAGAGGGCGGTCTTCATCGACACCGAGGGCGGGTTCAGGCCGGAAAGGGTCCAGACCATGGCCAGGGCGAGAAGTCTTACCTCCGACGGACTGCTCGACAGAATAGCTTACGTCAGAGTGACGAGCGCAGCGTCACAGCTGGACACGGTGCGTGCCATCGCCAAGAGGGAAGACACGGGTTCGGCAAGGTTCGTCGCCATCGACACGTTCACGATCAACTTCTCGCTGGACTATCCAGGTCGCACTAACCTCCAGAGCAGGCAGGGAGGGTTGGACGTGCTTCTCAGCGAAATCGCGCGGGACGCATTCCTTCACGGCCGGGCCTACCTGCTGACCAACAGGGTCACGTTCGCCCAGAGCGGCGGAGAGGCAAGGATAGGAGGCAGGACCATGGAACAGCTCGTCCACCGCTCCCTGCATTTCGAGAAGACCCGAGACGGAGTGACCGCGACCCGGATGTCGGACCTGATGTCGGCGCGACTGGGGCAGATAGGGGACGCGGGCCTCCAGTGATCCCGCAGCCATTTATAGGGCAGCCTCGAGTCGAGAAGTCCGCCAATGAACCAGGCTGTGGCGTCAGTCCTCGAATCGATACAGAAACCGAACTTTGAGGAGGCCAGGACGAAGCTCGCAGTCCTGCTGACCGAAGCGAAGACCGACAGGGAGAAGGGAAGCACCATGGCTGCGGCGGGAATCCTTGCCAGCCTGTCCAAGGGGAGGGAGGGGGGCATGCAGACCTGGGACGAGGAGAGGATCACGAGGGCGGCCCAGGCGATGAAGAAGAACCAGATGGCTGACGACTGGGACCTCGGCTACGCCGACACGCTGCTGGGCTACGCCAAGCTGCTAAAACAAGGTAACAAGTAGAATCCAGGTGAAGAGGAAGAGCATCACGTAGCTCCCGATCCCAGTGCTGTACACCTTGCCCAGCTTGGAGGGCTCCAGCTTCCTGTACCAGGTGTACCTCGCGCCGTAGTAGGTCAGCAGATAGATCAGCAGGCCGAGGGTGATTCCTATCGTCCAGTCGAAGCCCGGGAGCGTCCAGATGTAGTCCGCCAGGACTCCCGCCGCCAAGCCGCACCCGATTCTGAGCCAATAGAGCTTATCAAATGGGCGTGGGGTCCTTGGAACCTCGCTTCGGTGACTAGTGGTGGCAGAATTGTCTGGCATTGATATCATTCCCCTGATCAGGGAGGTTGAAGAACGGTTGGGTCGGACCTACGTTAATAACGTTTTTTCGATTGGTGAGAACCAGGTCATCAGGTTCAGGCTCCCGGCCGGGACCGACCGATGGCTCGTTCTGTCGCCACGCCACGGCGCCTGGGTCAGCGAGAAGGTCAGTTCGAGGACGGAAACCACCGAATTCACGTCGAGACTCAGGTCCGAAATCGAAAGGCTGAGGTTCTCGACCGCGAGGCAGGCGGGCCTCGACAGGGTCTTCGACATCGCGCTGGGGGAAGGAGAGACGCTCAGACACCTCATACTTGAGCTGATGCCTCCAGGCAACATAGTGGTCACGGACGCAGACGGCAGGGCCCTGCTGGTCCTGAGGGAAGCCAGGGGCGGCAGAAGGAGGCTCCGTCGCGGCGACCGATACGCGCCACCGTCCCAGACCAAGCTGAGTCCTTCTGAGGTCACGGGCGCCTCGCTGCGAGAGAGCATGGAACGAGAGAAGACTCTGGGGGGCGCGCTCGGCAGACAGGTCGCCATGCCAAGGAAGTACGTACGCGAAGTGCTTGCGAGGGTCGGGCTGGAAGAGTCCGGCGCCGCCACTGACGCAGTCGGGAAGGCAGACGAGATCGCTGCTGAAATCGCAGGAATGGTCGATGAGGCAAGGAACTCGCCGAGCCCCTGCCTCGCCAGGGCTCCCGACGGGGACGAACTGTTCGCGGTATTCCCGACATCATTGGACGTGGTCTGGAGGGCGCCCACGATGAGCTCACTCTGCGACCAGGTCTTCATGGAATCGATGTTGCAGACGGCCACTGAGGAGCCCACGCAGGAAGACAGGTGGCGCAAGGAGAACGAGGTCACCATCGGCAGGCTGAAGGAACAGGAGCGCGGGTTGACAGAGCGGGCAAAGAACATCAGGACCGCAGCCGAGAAGGCACGCTCTTCGACTGGCATGGAGGAGGCCCTGCAGATACTCGTTGACACCCTCCCAAGGGGCAGGGACAGGAGAACCCCAAGGTCGGTCGAGGCCGTCGTATCAGCCCTCTTCACAGCCGCAAAGGAGGCGGACGCAAAGGCGAACGAGGCCAAGAAGGCCGCAGAGGCGCTCGCACGAAAACGCCCGCCCCCGGGGCTGGCTGGAGGGAAGACCACATCAAGGCTGGCAACGAGGAAGGGGGAGTGGTATGAGAAGTTCCGCTGGTTCTTCACGTCTGAGGGTAAGCTGGCAGTCGGCGGGAGGGACGCCCAATCCAACGCGCTCCTGGTCAGGCGCCACCTGGAAGACGGGGACACGGTCTATCACGCCGACCTCTTCGGCTCACCGTTCTTCGTGCTGAAGCAAGGGATGGAGCAGAAGCCTGCCGAGACGCTGGAGGTGGCCCAGGCGACAGTGACGTTCAGCAGCGCCTGGAAGACAGGACTAGGCTCGGCGGACGCGTTCTGGGTGACAAAGGAGCAAGTCGGGACGTCGGCTCCGAGCGGCGAATACCTTTCCAAGGGGAGCTTCATGATAAGGGGGAGGAAGAACTCGGTCCCGCACAACATGGTCCAGCTGGCGCTGGGCGTCGACACCAAGTCCAGACTGGTCGCCGGTCCGGAGGGGGCAGTGATGGCCTCGTGCGGGGCCTACGTCGTGCTCCAGCCGCATCGAGAGAAGGCGTCGGAGACTGCGAAAAGAGTCGCCCACGAGCTCAACAGGATGCGCGGCGGGGAGCAAGCGCTCTCGATCGACGATGTCCTCAGGGCGCTCCCCGCGGGCGGGGGGAAGATCGTGAGGACGAAGACGCAGCAGCGCGAAGATAAGTCGAAATAGGCCGCCCCTTCGACCGTCAGAAGTTTGCTGGACACTCCGGTCAGGAACGTCCTCATCCTCAGCTACGCGCCGTACGCCTACGTCGTGATGTACACAGCCTTCTTCGTCTGCGGCTGCATCATGCTCTACGGGCTCTACAGGCACCTGCACTCCTACGGCCTGGGCGTCGGGAAGTTCCTGGGGCTCGCAACCAAGGACTTCCGCCGGAAACTTGGGAGATTCCTCAAGTTCGGGGTCGGACAGAGGAAGGTCCTCGGCGACGCTGAAGGCGGGGCCATGCATGGCGCGCTGTTCTTCGGATTCCTCTTTCTCTTGGCCTACACCACCCTGATCTTCATCCAGAGCGACGTGCTCCCCCTGTTCACCCCGTTCGTCTTCATTCAGGGAGCAGCCTACCTCACGCTCGAGCTGCTCGGAGACACGCTGGGAGCGGCCTTCATCGTGGGCTTGATGATAGCGATCTACAGGCGGTTCGTGGAGAGGCTGGACAAGCTCGAGACGAAGAGGGACGACTACTTCATTCTCGGTATGCTCGTCTGGATCGGGGCATCCGGCTTCGTGGTCGAGGGGCTGAGGCTGGCGGTCGAGCCGGTGGGATGGGCCCTCTTCTCGCCGATTGGCAACGCGCTCTCCGGCATCTTCTCTTCGCCTTCGCTGATCGCGGCAGCGCCGGTTCTTTACCAAGGCTTCTGGTGGGCGCACATGCTGTCCGTGATGGCGCTGATCGCGGCAGCGCCCTACACGAAGCTGGTCCACGTCTTCACTGCGGGGGCCAACGTGGCGCTCGCCACGGTGAAGCCCATGGGCAAGCTGGACACTCCCTTCAACCTGCAGAGGATGCTGGAGAGCGGGCAGATGGAGACGCCCAAGAACGTCACTGCGAGTTCCGACTTCTCGCCACTGCAGCTTCTTGCGCTCGACGCATGCACCAACTGTGGCAGGTGCGAGGAGGTCTGCCCTGCACACTCGAGTGGAAGAGACCTTTCGCCGAGGGTGGTTGTCCAGGACCTTGGAAAGGACGTGCGGGCGGGAAAGGAGGGGGACGTCTTCTCCAAGGGCGTGATCAGGGATTCGGAACTCTGGTCCTGCACCATGTGCAACGCCTGCGTCTCGGTCTGTCCCGTCTTCATCGACCAAGTCGACTACATCGCCGAGTTCAGGCGGACCCTCGTCAGCGAGAACAGGCTGGACGGGAAGAAGCGCCTGTTCCTTGAGAGCGTGGCGAAGTATGGCAATCCTTTCGGGCTCCCGCCTGCTGACAGACAGTCCTGGCTCGCCGAGCTGGGCGTCAAGACGGTCAAGGAGAAACCCGGCGCGGAGTACCTATACTGGCTCGGCTGCCAGTCCAGCTACGACCCGAGGGCGAGAAACGTGGCCAGGGCGATGGTGAGGATTCTGAAGGAAGCCAGAGTGGACTTCGCCGTGCTGGGAAGCGAGGAGACCTGCACCGGGGAGCCGGTGAGGCGCATGGGCGAGGAGGGCAGGTTCCAGGAGCTGGTGATGAAGAACACAGAGACCTTCGCGAAATACGGCGTGAAGAAGGTCATCGTCCACTGCGCCCATTGCTTCAACACGTTCCTCAACGAGTATCCCGAGTTTGGAGGCAGGTTCGAGGTGATTCATCACTCCCAGTTGATGGCGCATCTTGTCAGGGAAGGCAAGCTGAGACCGGGACGGATGGCCGAGAAGGTGACCTTCCACGACCCCTGCAACTTGGGAAGGATTAACGGCGTGCTCGACGAGCCCCGGGAGGTGCTGGGTTCGATGGGCGGCATCAAGCTGGAGGAGATGGCCCGCTCGCGGATGAACAGTTTCTGCTGCGGCGGGGGAGGCGCCAACGTCTGGTACGAGGTCCAAGAGAAGAAGAAGGTCGGCGTGCTGAGGGCGGAGGAAGCGATGGCCACCGGCGCGGAGACGCTCGCGGTCGGCTGTCCGTTCTGCATAACGATGTTCGAGGACGCGTTCAAGACGACCGGTGGAAAGGCGATGGACGTCAAGGACATAGCCGAGCTGGTGGCAGAGACGCTGGGTGATGGAAAGTGAAGTGTGATTTCAAGAAGACGCTGCGCTCTGGGCGTGTCACCCTCGGCACGTGGGTCACCATAGGGCATCCGGACGTCCCCGACCAGCTGCAGGGGCTCGGCTTCGACTGGCTCGTGTTCGACACCGAGCACGCCCCCATCGGAAGAGAGACCTTGGCGCGTCTGATCCAGGCGGTCGACGGAGAGAGGGTCTGCCCCATAGTCAGGGTCGGGGCCATCGACCAGTACATGATCAAGTCCGCCCTCGACATGGGCGCCCACGGAGTGGTCTGCCCGCTGGTCAACTCGGGGGAGGAAGCCGAAGCTGCGGTCCGGTTTCTAAAGTATCCCCCCGTCGGCGTCAGGGGCGTCGCTCCGAGGAAGGCGTCGGACTACGGCCTTTCCGCGGCAGACTACATCAGAACAGCCAACGAGATGACCGTCCTTGTGGCCCAGGTCGAAACCCGCGAGGCCGTGGAGAACGTCGACGCCATACTCTCGGTGAAGGACGTCGACATCGCGTTCGTCGGGCCCTCGGACCTCACGATGTCCCTGGGCCTTCTGGACGACAGGTCGAATCCCAAGGTCGTCGAAGCCATGAAGAAGGTGATTGCCAGCTGCGAGTCCCACGGCAAGGTGCCCGGTACCCTCGCCGCAACCCCCGAGGAGGCGAAGAGGGCGGTCTCGCTCGGATTCAGGTTCATTGGGCTGGGCTCCGACACCCGATTCATCTCGGGAGGCGCGAAGCCCTTCATCGAGGCAACGAAGTAGCCTCCGGCGCGGGGTTCAGCTTCCAGAGTGATTTCGCCGCGACTCCGGCTGCGCCGAAGACGAGTATGACGACCCCTGACAGGAAGATTCCGGCGTCGACCCCGAGCGTCATGTCTGCAAAGATCGCGAAGACGATGCCGGCCGGAATGGTGATGTAGTCGAAGAACTGTTGGAAGCCGAAAGCGCGCCCCATCATCTCCGTGGGGACCGTCTCCTGATAGTAGGCGTTCTGCACCACGCTGATCAGCGGAATGGCTGCGCCAAAGGCTGCGACTGTGGCCAGCGCCTCAGGAAGAGTCCGGGCGAATGCGGTCAAGGAGACGAAGAACCCGAGAACGAAGACTGATGCGACCACCGAGAGCCTCCTTCTCCTGAGACCCCTGCGCCCGATGTACAACGACGTCGCGAGGATGCCCAGGGCCGCGAACGCGTTCAGCGCGCCGAATCCGGCGCTGCCTGCGTTCAGCACGTTCTTTGCCAGGACGAGGGCGTAGACGTACCAGAACCCGCCGAGCCCGAAGTTGATTCCCGCAATCAGGGCGCTTAGCCAGACTAGCTCTCCCTTCGACCTGAAGTAGGACCAGCCTCTGCGGAACTCCGCCCGCCAGCTTCCCGCGGTCTTGCCGATTCTGCGGTCTGCGGGAAGACGCAGCATGGACAGCGCGACGACAAGGACGAAGAAACTGACGCTGTCGATCGAAAGCGAAGACGCCAGTCCCACCGCATAGATGGCGACTCCTGCCGCCAACGGTCCTAGCACGCTGTCGACCTGGAAGGCAGCAGTCAGGTAGGAGTTGGCTGCCAGCAGCATGGACGGTTCGACCGCCTGGGGGAGGATGGCCTGCGACGCGATGTCGAAGATGGCTCCGATCAGTCCGACTGAGAAAGAGACGACGTAGACCAACGGGGCAGAGCTCAGCCCGAGCGCCACGGCTGCGGCAAGAAGCCCGAAGACCACTCCCCTTGCCGTCTCGGTTAGGATCATCAACGCCTTCTTGTTGAGCCTGTCCACGTAGACGCCCCCCCAGAGCCTCACGGCAGACCTCGGAATGAGGAAGAACAGCCAGGTCGCCCCCAGGCTAAGGACCGAACCAGTGCCCGTGTAGATCAGCCAGGAGATTGCGAGCTCGCCGAAGTAGTCTCCGAACTCGGAGAATCCCCTGCCGCCCAGGAGGTACAGAAAATTGCGGTTGCTTCGAAGCGCCGGGCTCCGTTGCAATGCGGGTGAAGGACCCAAGCCGCTAGATAAGCATAATCGCAGACCTACGGTCGAGATTCGTGTATTGGCAGACTCTAGGAGGTCTTTGCGGAAACAAGCCTCTGAATGGCGGGAACGACCTGGTAGAGGTCGCCTACAACGCCGTAGTCCGCGGCCTGGAAGATGGGCGCATCCTTGTCGGAGTTGATCGCCGCGATGACCTTCGAGTCCTTTATTCCCGCGACGTGCTGGAGCTGACCGGAGATGCCGACCGCGAGGTAAAGCTCCGGACGAACGCTCACGCCAGTGAGACCTATGTGACACTCCTCGGGAAGCCAGCCCAAATCAGATGAGAGCGGCCGTGAGCACCCCAGTGCCGCGCCCATGGTCTTGGCCAGTGCCTCGAGCAAGGCCAGGTCTTCCTTCCTCTTGACGCCTCTTCCGGCGGATATGATGGTCTTCGCCTTCCTCAAGTCGACGGTTCCGGACTCCTTCTTCGTCTCCCGAAGGATCTTGACTCCGGACGGAACCTCCCCCACTTCGAGCTCTTGGACCTCGCCTCCGTCGGCCGCGGCTGCGGGATAGGCGCCCAACTTCACCGTCGCCACGCAAGGCATCGGAGCGCTCATCCGGGCGAGCACTCGCCCTGCGTAGACGTTCCTGCTTCCGGTCAGCATCTGGCCCGAGACCGCCAGTTCGAACGCGTCGCTCATCGAGCCTGTGCCCATCTTGACGGCCAGCCTTGCGGCGACTTCCCGCCCGCGCCTTGTCGAGCCGACCAGGATGACCGACGGCCGGGACTTCTGGGCTGCCCTGTAGAGCATCTCCGAAACGACGTCCGAAGGATGAGGGGGCCGGGCCCCGGTCTTCAGGACGAGCTTGCTGGTCGCACTCACGCCGCTTCTCGGTCCTCCAATCTCGAGCATGACCGACTGTCCTTCGATAGCGTTTGCGATCTCGTTTGCCGCCGTGGAGAGCTCGTTTGCGGCCTCGTCAGATTCCGAGTAGGCCCATATCAGCCGAGTCATTTCGGGATCACCCCCTCCGACGCCAGCGCATCCACGAGCTTCTTGGCCGCCTCCTCTGGCGGTCCCTCGATCACGACTCGCTTCCTGTTCATGGGCTTGCCCGCCATTGAGACCACGCCGACGTTGCCACCTGACAATCCCGCAGGTCCGAGAGCGCCGGCGGGAACTTCCAGCAACGGCTTCTTGGAGGCCTGCATTATCTGGATCAGTGTCGGGTATCTCGGCTCGTTTATCTCGCTCACGACGGAAGCGACCATGGGCAACGAGCACTCGACCGCGGCGACCGTGTCCTCCAGCGACTGCTCCAGATGAGCGGTGTGGTCCGCGATCTCGATCTTCCGCGCATAGCCGACAAATGGGAGAGCCAGGAGCTCTGCGAGCATCGGGGGCACCTGCCCCGTGTAGGTGTCCGAAGAGCCTTCGGCACAGAGCACGAGGTCGAACCCTCCAGCCATCTTTATCGCGCCTGCGAGCAGGCGGGCGGTTCCCAGGGTGTCGACGGTCCCGAGCTCCGCGAAGACGTGCACCCCCTTGTCAACGCCCATGGCCAGAGCTTCTTTGATGGTTCGCTTCGCGTCGGCGTTTCCGACTGTGAACACCGTGACCTCGCCTCCCCTGGCCGTCCTGATCCTGACTGCCTCCTCGACGGCATTCTTGTCGAAGGTGCTCATCTTCGAGGGGGAACCCTCGACCAGGGGAGTCCCCGACTGGTCGATCTTCAGCTCCGTTTCATCCACGGCGTGCTTGACGCATACTGCGAACCTCATACGGATCGCGCGAGCTCCCTTCTTGCGATGAGCAGCCGTAGGACCTCTGAGGTGCCTTCCCCGATGGTGAGGAGCCTGGCGTCGCGCCAATGCCTATGGATGTCATCTGTCGTGTAGCCGTGACCCCCGAATATCTGGATGGCCGCGTCGCAGACCCTGAGCGACATCTCAGTGGCGAACACCTTGGCCTGGGAGGCCTCGGAGGAGTAGTCCTCGCCTGACTCCCGAAGACGCGACGCGTGCAGACACATCAGCCTTCCGGCCGTGATGCCCGTCTTCATGTCGGCAATCTTCTCCCTTGTCAGCTGGAACTCCGCGATGGGCGCCCCGAACGCCTTCCTCTCCTTGCTGTAGGCGACGGCTTGGTCGAATGCCGCCTGGGCGATGCCAACGCAGATGGAGCCCATCACAATCCTGCTTGCGTTGAGCATCGTCTTTGCGTATTCGAAACCCTTTCCCTCCTCGCCGACCAGCATCTCCTTGGGCACGCGGCAGTCGGCGAACCTGACCTCCGCTGTCCTCGAGCCCCGCATGCCGAGCTTCGGAAGGTCGCTCCCAAAGTGAATCCCCGGGCTCGTCTTCTCGACAACAAAGGCTGAGGGTCCCCTCTCTGTGACAGCGAAGACGAAGTACACGTCTGCCTCACCCGCATTGGTGATGAATGTCTTGGAACCGTTGAGCAGGTAGTCATTCCCGACCCGTTTCGCCTTGGTGTTCATCGCCTTGGCGTCTGACCCGGACGTGGGCTCCGTGAGGCTGAAAGAGGCAAGTTTCCTGCCCGAGATGATACCGGGGACGAATGCTTCCCTGATTCTTTCAGACCCGAAGTGCATCAGTCCCTCCGCGACCGTGTTGTGTATCCCTACACTGAGGGCTATGCTGGCATCCGCCGTGCCAACAAGCTCCATTGCCATCTCAAAGACGCCGAAGGGCAGGCCGAGCCCGCCGTACTTGCTCGGATACGCCATCTGTGTGATCCCCTTCTCGAAGAGCGACGCCCTCGCCTGGGCGATGCCTGTCTCGTGGGAGTCGAACTTCGCTGAGGACGGCGCAATCCGCTGATCCATGAACTTGGAAATCGCATCCAGAACCTCTGCATACTCGTCCTTCCCCGGATAGTTGAGTGACAGCAGCTGCCTGTGCTCGGACTTGAACATGGTCAGAAGGGTTCGACCGCGGTCGAGTCGCGCAGAATTTAATGATTCTCTTGGGCGAAGGCGTCTGTCGGGTTCGAAATCGGGCGCGGCGCCTCTGAAGTTTAATTACCTATGAACGGCAACAACACCTGATGAGGCTCGCGCTAGGCTTCAACCCCATCTTCAGCGCCGCCGACGGTGCGAGGACGGCAGCAAACGCGGAGTCGCTTGGGTACGATTCGGTCTGGATGCACGAGAGTCTCTTCCAGAGGGACATCGTCACCTACGTCTCGTCGATGGTCCTGTCCACCAACAGGATCCGGCTCGCGTCGGGCGTGATCAACACCTTCACCAGGCATCCGGTCACTGCGGCCACCACCTTCGCCACGCTCTCGGAACTTTCGAACGGGAGGGTGGTGCTGGGCCTGGGGCTCGGGAGCTTTCCCACTGTGCCCCTGATCGGACACAAGATATTCCCCGTCGCCGAGACGAGACCGCTCCAGAGGATAAGGGAGTACGTCGAGGTGATGAGGAAGGTCTGGAGCGGGGAGAAGGTGGAGTTCGAGGGGGAGTTCTTCAAGGTCCACAATCTGACCCTGGGCTTCAAGCCGAAGATGCCCGTGCCTCTCTTCATTGCGTCGCTCTCGCCGAAGACCCAGGAATATGCTGCAAGGGCGGCCGACGGTGTGATCCTCTCTCCCGCCTTCAACACGGCCTGGGGGACGGAGAGGATGGTCGAGAACGTCAAGAGGGGAGAAGCGAAAAGAGGGGCGAAGGTGGAGCGCGCGTCCTACATGATGGCCTCGCTTGACCCGGACCCGGAGAAGGCGAAGGCTGTGATGCGCGACTACTACTTCTTCGTCTACCAGCTCTCGGAAGTGGTGAAGGCGGAGGTGCTCGCCCCCTACGGAGTGACCGAGGAGATGCTGAAGCCGATGAAGGATGCATGGAAGAAGGGAGACCTGCCGGCCGCGAAGAAGCTCATACCCGACCGGGCCATCGAAGTCCTCACCCTGGTCGGGAAGGGAGACCATGCGGTCGAGCGGCTGAAGGAGTACGAGAAGGCGGGCGTCACCCTGCCCATCGTGATGCCGGTCGGCAACGTGGAATACGCCATGAAGGAACTCGCGCCCGCCTCCGCCTGAGACCGGCCTGGTTATCTCTGACGTCAGGTCCATGTCGCGCTCCGAATTCTGGCTGCGTAGTGCATTTATGGCGCGCCCGGGACGCACCTGCAAGTTGATTCTGAACCGGCTCACCGCCGGCGCCGTCCTGGTATTCGCGTCCATGGCGGCCCTGCTTGTTGCGCCAGGGGGGCTGTTCGTCGCAGCCACCTTCGCGTCCACTACGTGCATGATCTTGGCCAGCGTTGCCGTCGGAGGATACAGGGCGCTCTACCGGCCGTCGCTCAGGTCAATCGCCCTCGGCCTCGCAGTCGCAGCATTGCTGTATCTTGTTTTCATAGGCGGGAACATCGGCATCGCTGCGCTCCATCCCCTCGGCATCGGCGCGGCGAATGAAAACTCGATCTACTCGCTCATAGCCTCGCCTGAAAACCCGTGGTACCTCCAGACTCTCGTCCTCGCATTCGACGCGGTGGGCTACGAATCGTTCTTCAGGGGAGTCCTGCAACGGCGGCTGAGCTCCAGAGTGGGCGGTGCGGCCCCCGTTGCCGCAGCCGCCATCGACGCCGCGGTCCACCTGCTGTCGCTGAACCCGCTCTGGGTCGTGTCCACGTTCATCGTGGACACAGCATGGGGAGTCAGCTACCGCCACACCGACGACCTCGCCGGAAACGTGGTCAGCCACTTCGCGTGGGACCTCCTGATCTTCATCCTGCTCCCGATCCGTTGAGCAGGCGGGCGACACGCGCGGAGCAATCGATAATTATGGAGAAGGAGAGGGGCTACCCACAGTGACCGACAGGGTCGGCATAGTCGGGGTCGGATACGAGGGCTTCAGGCCTGCAATCACTGACCTCTCAGCGAGAGAGCTGATGTTCCAGGCGGCCTCCAAGGCATACGCGGACGCGGGCGTGGACCCCAGGAAGGACATTGGCTCCTTCATCTGCTGCACCGAGGACCTCTGGGAGGGCTGGAGCATAGCCGACGAGATGGTGCCCGACCAGATCGGCGGGGCCAGGAGGCCGGTCTGCACAGTCCCCGGCGACGGAGTGACAGGCATAGGACACGCAATCATGCACATCAGGTCAGGGATAGCTGACGTGGTGGCCGTGGAAGCCCACAGCAAGGTGGCCGACGTCCTCGACAAGCAGGCGGTGGAGAACCTCGCGCTCGACCCGGCGTACCTCAGGGTCCCCGGAGCCAACAACGACCTGCTGGCCGGGCTCGAGATGAGCGGTTTCATGAAACAGGCAGGCGTTTCGAGGGAGGAGCTGAGCGGTCTGGTGGCGAAGGAGAAGGCCGCGGCCATAGCAAACCCCCGAGCAAGCTACGGGTTGGCGCTTTCCGCGTCGGAGGTCAGCGGCGCCGAGCCCATCTCGCTTCCCCTCAGGAAGTACGACAAGTCAGAGTTCGCGGAAGCAGGAGTGGTGGCAGTCCTGGCCTCGGAGAGGTGGATCAGGAGGCACAGGAAGGACGCGGTCTTCGTCGACGGGATCGCCTGGCGCTCCAGCACGCCTTGGTACGAAGGAGGTTCGGTCAACACGGCGAGGTACGCGAAGGATGCGTTCGCGAGCGCAGCCAGGCAGGCGCGTCTCAGGTCAACCGCATCGATAGATTTCTTCGAGGTCGACGACACATACTCGTACAAGCTGATGCAGCACATCCTCTCCATGGGCATCACCAAGGCCGGCGCCATCAGGCTGGCGAAGGCGGGCAGGCTCAACCCGGGCGGCGGTTCGCTCGGAGTCGGGAACCTCATAGAGGCGACAGGCCTCCGCCAGGTCTTGGAGTGCGTGATGCAGCTCCGAGGGGAGGCGGGGAAGAACCAGGTGAGGGGTGCCAGGAGAGGAGCAGTGGTGAGCTGGCGCGGTAACCCGACGGCGACCGGAGCGGCGGCGGTGCTTTCCAGATGAGGAAGGTCGCGGTCATAGGCGCCGGGATGACCAAATTCAGACGCAGGATGCTGGAGACAGGCAGGGAGCTCTCCTTCGAGGCGGGCCGCATGGCGCTCGATTCTGCGGGCATGGAGATCAAGGACGTCGAATCGGTGGTCATGGGGACCGCCCCCGACGCCTTCGACGGCATCCACATGAAGGGAGAGTACCTGATGGACGGGGCGGGCGGAACCAACAAGCCGTACAGCAGGGTCTACGTCGGCGGAGGCACCGGGGTCTTCGTCCCTGCGGCAGCCTGGTGGCACGTCGCGTCGGGGCTCTTCGACAGTTGCCTCGCTGTGGCGGAGGAGAAGATGTCCCCTCTTCAGCCGCACCCCCAGTACGCCTTCTGGAGCATCTTCGACCACACCCTAGAGAGGCCCCTCGGCGTCAACCTACTTTGGGTGTTCTCGCTCGAGATGAGGAGGTACATGGCGGTCCACAACGTCAAGGAGGAGGACATCGCGCTGGTCTCGGTGAAGAACAAGGGGAACGCCATTGACCACCCGTGCGCCCAGATCCCCGCAAGGATCACTGTTGACGACGTGATGAAGAGCGAACCCATCTGCCTTCCCGTGAAGAGGTTGGACGTGTCGCCCGCCTCGGACGGCGCCGCCGCCGTCATGCTCGTGTCTGAAGATGTGGCAAGAAAGTACACCGACGACCCGGTCTGGATAGACGGAGTCGGATGGAACGTGGACACCCAGTACTGGACCAACAGGGACCTGTACTACCCCAGATACGTCGAGGAGGCAGCAAGAATGGCCTACAGGATGGCCAAGATAGACGAGCCGAAGAAGCAGATCGATTTCGCCGAAGTCTACGACCCCTTCGACTACAAGGAGCTGCACCACCTCGAAGGCGTACTGCTAGCGGACAAGGGGAAGGCGCCGCAGATGACGAGGGAAGGGGTCACCCAGAGGGACGGCGACCTCCCAGTCAACCCGTCGGGCGGCCTCTTGGGCGTGGGAAACCCCATCGCGGCCGCGGGCATGATGAAGGTATGCGAGTTGTTCTGGCAGCTCAGGGGAGAGGCAGGGAAGAGGCAGGTGAAGAAGGAAGTCGAGAGGGGCCTGGCCCAGGCGTGGGGCGACCTACTGCAGGTCGGCACGGTAATCACGATGAGACGATAGCAGCGACAGTTGTGAACCTCGATGGCGCGCGGAAAGCTGCTCTGGGAGCCGGATGAAGAGAGGGTCCGCAGCGCCAACATCACCGGCTACGCACGCTGGCTGGAGCGCGAAGGCAGGCGCTTCGAGGGCTACGACGGACTGTGGAGGTGGTCGGTGGAGAACCTGGAGGAATTCTGGCAGTCGATATGGGACTATTTCCGAATCAGGTCGGAGGGAAGCTACCGCAGAGTGCTCTCGTCGCGAAGGATGCCGGGTGCGAAGTGGTTCGAGGGAGCCAGGCTGAACTTCGCAGAGCACGTGTTCAGGGAGAAGCGAGAAGGGCCCGCTCTCATCGCCCGGGCGGAGGACGGAGAGCTGAGGACGACCAGTTGGAGCGAGATGGAGAGGATGACTGGCTCGGTCGCAGAGAGCCTGAGGGGGATGGGGGTCAAGGCGGGCGACAGGGTGGCCGGCTACCTTCCGAACTCCGTGGAGGCTGCGGTCGCGTTCCTGGCCTGCGCGAGCGTGGGAGCCATATGGTCGGGCTGCTCGACCGACTTCGGACCGCCCAGCGTAGTGGACAGGTTCGGTCAGATTGGCCCAAAGGTGCTGTTCGCTGCCGAGGGGTACAGGTACGGAGGCAAAGCCCACGACAGGGCCGACGCGCTGGACGCGATTCTCTCCGGCCTCCCCAGCGTGAAGAAGCTGGTGGTCGTCAGGAAGCGCTCCGCGCCGAGAGGGAGGAGAGAGGTCTCCTGGGAGGACGTGTCGTCTGCTAAGGCGCGCCTGAGGTTTCTCCGCTCCCCCGCTTCCCACCCGCTCTGGGTCCTCTATTCGTCAGGCACGACCGGGCTGCCGAAGCCCCTGGTCCACAGCACAGTGGGCATCATCCTGGAGCACATGAAGGTCCTCTCGCTCCACAACGACCTGAAGGCGGGCGACCGCTTCTTCTGGTTCACGACCACGGGCTGGATGATGTGGAACTACCTGCTCGGCGGGCTCCTGCACGGGGTGACCTGCGTGCTCTACGACGGCAGCCCGAGCTACCCGGACTTCAACGCGCTGTGGGACGTCGCCGAGGAGGCCGGGGTCTCCTTCATGGGCGCCAGCGCGGCTTTCATCTCGGCCTGCATGAAGGCCGACGTCGCCCCGGCGCAGACGCACAGGCTCTCCAAGCTGAGGGGAATCGGCTCGACAGGTTCGCCGCTGACCGCCGACGCCTTCGAGTGGGTCTACGCCCGGGTCAAGGAAGACGTCTGGCTGGCCTCCATAAGCGGAGGAACCGACCTGTGCACGCCGTTCGTGGGCGGCTGCCCGACCCTCCCCGTCTTCTCGGGCGAAATCCAGTGCAGGTGTCTCGGGGCGAAGGTCGAGTCCTTCGACGAAGGTGGGAGGGCCGTGATCGGAAAGACGGGCGAGCTTGTGGTCACCGAGCCGATGCCGAGCATGCCTGTCCAGATGTGGGGAGACAAGGACGGGAGCAGGTACAGGGAGAGCTACTTCGGGATGTTCCCTGGAGCGTGGAGGCACGGCGACTGGATCGAGATAACCGAGCGCGGCACCTGCGTCATCCATGGCAGGTCGGACGCGACCATAAAGCGGATGGGAATCAGAATCGGGACCTCGGAGCTGTACAGGTCTGTCGAGTCGATGCCCGAAGTGGCGGATGTCCTCGCGGTGGACCTGGAGGGCCTGGAGGGCAAACCCGTGATGTTCCTCTTCGTGGCGACCACGCCGGGCGCCACTTTCAGCGAGGAGCTTTCGGGCAGGATAAGGCAGAAGATCTCTGGCGACCTCTCGAGGCGCCACGTGCCCGACTTCGTGGTCCACGTCCGGAGCGTCCCCCGTACCCTGAGCGGGAAGCGGATGGAGGTCCCGGTCAAGAGGATATTCGAGGGGGGAGAGGTCGACAGGGCCCTGAACAGGGGCTCCATGGCTGACCCCGCCTCGGTGGACGAGTACGTCGAGCTCGCCAGGAGATACAGGAGAGACGGGAAACTTTGAAATCCCCGGCACGGAGAGGAGCGAAGCCAAAATGAGCTCGAAGATCAAGGGCTACCCCGGCACGGAGATAGCGAGCTCTGACCTTGCGGCGGAGAAGTACCTGCTCACTGCCTACGAAACGGAGCTGCGCTATTCCTGGACGTCTGGCGTGGCCATCAGCAGGTACCTTAGGGGGTTGAAGGACGGGCAGCTGTGGGCGAGGAAGTGCCACAAATGCGGCAGGACGCTCATACCTCCGCGGATGTACTGCGAAGAGTGCTTCAGGTCCACCGACGAGTGGGTAAGGGTCGAGGACACTGGTACGGTCAACACCTTCTCGATAAGCTACGTGAACGTGGACGCGAGCAGGAGGATCGAACCCGTTCTCGTGGCTGTGATAGAGATCGAGGGCGCGTCGCCAGGTATGGGAATACTCCACGTGCTGGGAGAGGTGGCCCCGGGCGACATACACGTGGGTCTGAAGGTCAGGGCCCTGTGGAAGCCGAAGGACGAGAGGACGGGCGCCATAACAGACATACGGTACTTCAGGCCGGGATGAGAGAATGCCCATCGACGAGAGGATCACAAGCACGGAGGAATTGAGGAGCTGGACCGACAAGATCCCGCTCAGATACGAATACACGGCCGGAGTGGCGGGCGAGCGCTTCCTTCGGGGCCTCAAGGAGGGGAAGCTCCTCGCGGGCCGCTGCGGTAGATGCGGAAGGAAGTACGTCCCGCCCAAGAGTTACTGCGTCGAATGCTTTGCGGCCATCAACGAGTTCGAGACGATCGGTCCTCGGGGCAGCGTCGCGGCTCTTACGGAGAGCTGGGTCGATTTCGCAGGCAAGCGAATGAAGAGCCCGTCGATGTTCGCGTTCGTCGTGTTCAAGGGGGCTGAGGGCGGGATAATCCAGAAGGTCGAGGGGAAGCGCCTAAGGATTGGGTCCGCAGTGGAGCCGAGATTCGCCCCCGAGTCAGCGAGGAGTGGCTCCCTGGCTGACATTGAGAAGTTCGTGGCAGTCTAGGCGCCCACCGGGGTGAGCCACTTCTCGTAGCGGCTCTCCCGCCCGTGAACGACGTCGTCGTAGAGCCTCTGGATCTTCGAGGTCACAGGGTAGTCGCCGTTCCCCACCTTCCTCCCGTCGACCTCCGCCACCTTCGCTATCCCCACGGCAGTGCCGCTGAAGAATATCTCGTCCGAAGTGTACAACTCCTCTCTGGTGGAGTCGTTCCTGTAGAAGGTGACGTTCAGGTCGTTGGCGAACTGGATGACGGTGTCCCTCGTTATGCCCCTGAGTATCCCGGAGCTCGCTGGAGGCGTGCTGAGTATGCCGTCCTTCACCCGGAATATGTTCTCTCCCGGCCCTTCGGCGACCACGCCGTTCTGGTTGAGCAGGATGGCCTCGTCGTATCCGCCCAAGACCGCCTCCATCTTCGCCAGGGCTGAGTTCGCGTAGTTGGCAGAGCACTTCGCCTGCGGCGGAAGAGACCTGGAGTCCACCCGAGCCCAGCTAGACACCATCGCGCGCACGCCGTGGTCTTGGCCCGCCTGGCCGAGGTATGCTCCCCACTCCCATGAAGCTATCGCCACCGAAATCTTGCTGCGGAGCGGGTTGAGCCCCATTGCGCCGTACCCCGTGAACGCGATCGGTCTGAGATAGGACTCCGCAAGACCGTTCACCCTCACCAGCTCTTTGCAGGCCTCGGCCAGTTCCTTTGGGGAGAACGGAATCGGCATCCTGTAGATCTTGGCGCTGTTGTAGAGCCTCTCCATGTGCTCGTCGAGCCTGAAGATTGCCGGCCCCCTCCTTGTGGAGAAAGATCGCATCCCTTCGAACACGGCCAATCCGTAGTGCAGCCCGTGCGTCAGGACGTGGACCTTCGCGTCATCCCAGGGCACAAGCCTGCCGTCCATCCAGATTTTGCTGAGCGGCTTCAGGCTCATGCTTTTGAGGGCGAAATTTCATTGTATTTAGGCATAAGGTTTCACGGCTCTGTCCGTTCCACTGGACAGGCTCCCGAGTCTTCTTGCTGTCCAATCGCGGGGCATGGTCAGACCTGGTCTGACGCACCGACTCCAGATTTGGTAGCTAACGCATGGGGGAAGAAGGAGGGCGCCTCACGCCCTCCCGCTCCCTTTCGTGCCGCAAGGAACAGGACGGCGCGGCCTAATCGTGGAAGGGATTGACCCCTCCCTGCTCGTAGCCCCACCACCGCTCGAAGCCGAAGACCAACCCGAGCCCAGCCATGATGGGATAGAAGTTCAAGACCGACGGGTCGGGCGCCAGCCCATCGACAACCAGGACGATGTGGAGGACGAGGAAGAGGAACACGAAAAAGGCAACACCCACGCTGACCATGAAGACTAACGTCCTCAGCGGGTGCTTGTCATGGTCGTATATGGGACTTGACATCTTCTCACTCTATGTCAGGACGGTTGGATTGGCCCCCTAAAAAGGGGGGCTCATACGTACGAGCATGTGCAGCCCCCTGGACGTGTGCCGCCGTCAGGCTGAACGGCGAGCACCGGCCCAAGGCGGGCCGCGCCGAGAAACGCGACCGCACCGACCAGTGCAGCAGCCAGAAGGACGCGCGAGATGAGGCCCTCCCTGCTCATGGCTTTCGTGACGACCCACTAAGTTGTCATGCTCACGAGCAGAACCTGCCTCTTCATGTTTCTTCAAGCGTGATTCTCGCGCCTGCCTCGGCCCTTGTGACGGCGTGGCCTGTCGTCAAGATTGGTAGAGGCAAGCCCCCGCAAATCGAGACGGAAGGGTTCAAACCGAAAGTCGATCGGATGTGTTCCAGGATGTTCCCAGTCACGCCAGAAGCAGTCCAATCGTTGGTCGATTCCGATCGGGAATCGCCCGAGGCGCTGTTGGGCCAGAGAAGGCATGCCATAGCCGGTACTCTTCTCCTCGCTCCAGGCGTGGCTTCCCACTTCGCCGCCTATTTCGTCTGATTGCATCCTTCGGCTTGCATTCTGGACGGTCATGAGCCGCTCGTTAGACCCCTTCGCCTGCGCCATGCCCCGCGAATGGGCAAAGACCCGACTCGAGGAGCTGTCCCGCAGTACGGACAGAACCGGTTTCACCGACGTCGCGTCGTTTAATATCGAGGCTCGACGACTCGCGGTCGATGGCAAGCCCGGTGATTCTGTCGGCGTGCAGGACGGCCATAGGCAAGTTCGGCAGAGGCCTTGTGGGAGTCCCGGCCTCCAGGCTGGGCGCGGCCACCATCAAGGAGGCTCTGAGGAGGTCGAGGGTCGGTGCGGACGAGGTAGATGAGGTGATAATGGGGAACGTCCTGTCAGCCGGACTCGGGCAGCACCCCGCGAGGCAGGCCGCAGTCTTCGCGGGCATCCCCCCGCACGTTGGCTCGCTCACGGTGAACAAGGTCTGCGGCTCCGGGCTGAAAGCGGTGATGCTGGCGGCGCAATCAATCAGGGCAGGGGACAACGACATCGTGGTCGCAGGCGGCATGGAGAACATGAGCAACGCGCCGTACCTGGTCAGGAACTTGCGTTGGGGCCTCAAGTACGGTCACGCGCAGCTGCTCGACTCCATGATAGTCGACGGGCTCTGGGACGCCTACGAAGACTTCCACATGGGAATGACCGGGGAGCTGGTCGCAAGGAGGTTCAGGATAACGAGGAGGGAGGCTGACGAGTTCGCATTCGAGAGCCACATGAGGGCCGCCAGGGCGGCCAAGGCAGGAAGGTTCGGAGGCGAGACAGTCAAAGTCGAGATCGAGCGCGAGGGGGGCAAAGTCGACCTGTTCGAGAAGGACGAGTGCGTCAGGCCGGACACCACCATCGAGAAGCTTTCGGCCCTGAAGCCGGTCTTCAGGAAGGGCGGCATCCTCACCGCTGGCAACTCGTCCCAGCTGAGCGACGGCGCGGCCGCCCTCGTCGTGGCGTCGGAGGACGCGGCCAAGAGGCTCAGCGTCAAACCCCTGGCCCGCGTTGTCGCCTATGGGACGGGCGGGCTCGAGCCGTCCCGTGTCATGGAGGCGCCGATACCCACCACCAAGGCTCTCCTCAGGAAGGCGGGCATGAAGATAGACGACATCGACCTGTTCGAGCACAACGAGGCCTACTCAACGGCGTCGATAGCAGTGAGGAAGGCGTTGGGGGTCGACCCTGAGAGGTTCAACGTCAACGGCGGGGCTGTGGCCCTCGGGCACCCCATAGGATGCAGCGGCGCCAGGGTCCTGACCACCCTTCTCCACGAGATGAAGAGGAGAGGCGCTGCGAGAGGTCTGGCGACCCTCTGCCTCGGCGGCGGCAACGCAGTCTCTATGATTGTGGAACGCTAGTCTCCCTCAGCTTGCGCCGCAGGACTTTGCCGATCAGCGTCTTCGGCAGCTCCGGGACGAACTCTACCTTCTTGGGGACCTTGAACTTCGAAAGCTTCGATGCGCAGAAATCGATGACCTCCTTCTCGGTCACGCGGCCATTGGGTTCCTTCAGCACCACGTATGCCCTCACCACCTCGCCCGAGAAACTGTCAGGCATGCCGACAACGGCCGCCTCCCTGACCGCCGGG
Source organism: uncultured Nitrosopumilales archaeon (assembly GCA_964513805.1). Taxonomy (GTDB): domain Archaea; phylum Thermoproteota; class Nitrososphaeria; order Nitrososphaerales; family Gagatemarchaeaceae; genus DASPPF01. Next base: position 1,942 of record CAZENV010000006.1, on the reverse strand, counting down.
TGCTCGAAGAGCACCTCCTCAACGTCCCTCGGGTAGACCTTGAGCCCGCCCACGTTGATCATGTCCTTCTTCCTGTCCACGATGTAGAAGTATCCCTCTTCATCCATCTTCGCTATGTCTCCGGTGAAGAGCCATCCATTCTTCAAGACCCCATTGGTCTCTTCTGTATTCTTGTAATACCCGGCCATAACTTGGGGTCCCTTTATGATAAGCTCTCCTTCCGCCCCAATGGGCATTTCCTTGGTACCTGACTCTATGTCCACTATCTTTGCATAAGTCGACGGGACGGGAATTCCAACAGACCCTTCCTTGATCCTACCAAGCAGGGGATTGACGTGAGTGACAGGAGACGCTTCCGTCAGACCATAACCCTCAACCAAGTGGCCTCCGGTAATCTTGTCCCATTTTTCGATAATTTCGACCGGAAGAGAGGCTGAACCTGATATGCAAAATTCTATCGATTTCATGTCCACGTTCTGTATCTCCTTGTTCAGGAGAATGCTGGAGTATAGGGTTGGTACGCCAGGAAAGAACGAAGGACGATACTTCTTGATCAACTTCATTATTCCGTCGACGTCTGGTTTAGGCTGTAGGACCATTGTGGCACCTATCTTAATCGGGAAGTTCATCGCAACGGTCATACCGAATACATGGAAGAAAGGAATGACACACAACATAGTGTCTGTGCCAAATCTCTTACCCGGTATGGTTGCAATGGATTGAACTGTATTGTATACAAGATTCCTGTTAGTTAGCATCGCTCCCTTCGGTACGCCCGTGGTTCCTCCAGTGTACTGGAGAACGGCCAGGGAATCCTGGTCATTGTCCTCTTCGGAGAGAGGTCCAAACGATAGAAATTCCCTGAACTTCCTGTAACTGTCTGGTATCTTAACAAACTTCTTTCCCACTCTCCTCTGAAGTCCGTAAAGGAAGTTGAGGGGAAATGCGAGATATTCTTCAATCCTCGTAGCTACTACAACGAGATTCGGGAACTGCTTGACTGTTTCTTCTATCCTTGGAAGAAGATCATCGAAGATGATTAAAACCTTGGCCCCGGAATCGCCAATTATTCTATCTATCTCCACCTTGAAATATGTAGGAGATATCTGTGTAACCACTGCACCAATCTTGTTTATCGCATAGAAGGCGATCAAGTACTGGGGGCAGTTCGGAAGGTCAATTGCGACTCTATCCCCCTTGACAACTCCCAACGACTTGAGGAAAGAGGCAAACGAATCGACTTTCTCTTTGAGCTCTCTGTATTTGATCTTGTTGTTGAAAAATACTACCGCGAGTCTCTCAGGAACATTTTCCGCACTGTATCCAAGAAAATCGTAGGGTTTCGAGACAGTGCATTCAACATCTGCAGGTACTCCCTCGTCATAAACTTTCAACCAGATTCTATCTTTTTCCAACGCTCGTTGCACAATATTAAAAGTAGCCCCGTAATTAAATATATCGATGGTAGTGCGTAAACTTCCTAACATCTTTAAGTGGGCTTTATTCACTTTATAATTGTTTAACTTCCCTTCATTTTCTGAAAGAAGATTCTAAATCCTACAGAATGAAAAATCCTAGCCAGTCGAGAAAAGGAAGCAGGAGGATTTGGGACTCTTTTTATTCTACTATGAATTAGCTATTTTAAGGATGTAGTAACCTCCTAAAGGTGATTAAAATGGAAGATTTCCTTTTGACAGATGACGAGAAGAGAACGAAGTACGACGCAAGAAGGGCAGTCAAGTCCGTTCCACACGAATTGATCAGGAAGATAGAGAGAGAAGAAGTCGTTTTTCCTAGGGAGTTTATAGACATTATCTCAAAGGAAGGTACGGTCGGATTAAGGTTCCCGGAAGAATACGGAGGAAGGGGAAGTACCTGGACTGGAGAGGCTGCAGCCGTGGAGGAGATGGGATATCTTGGCTTTACGCTTAGCTGCATGTAT
>CAZENV010000005.1:0-21547 GCA_964513805.1 uncultured Nitrosopumilales archaeon | reverse complement strand
TTGAGAGCCCCGTCGCCGGTCATGCAGACGATGTGGCCCTTCTTCTGCAGGAGGTCGACGATACGGTACTTGTGCTCGGGGAATACCTCAGCGAACCCGTCGGCCTTCTCCGTAATGGACTCTGCATCACTGTCCGATTTGTCCAGGATGGACGCCGCCGTGACTATGTCCGTGCCCAGGCCAACGAGCCGTGATGTCTCCTTGGCTATGGCGACGTGGTCGCCGGTGACCATTTTCACGTTAATCCCCATGGCGCGCGCCGTAGCTATGGTTGCGGCTGAATCCTCTCTCGGGGGATCGTAGAGTGCAATGAGCCCCGCGTACTGCCAGTCCTGCAGTTCGCCTGGTACCTTCGCGACGCCGAGGGCGCGGTATCCCTTGGTGGCGAAACTGATAACGTGCTCATTCACTTCCTTGGCGATTTCGCTACCGTGGACCAAAGACAGTACGGCCTGCGGTGCCCCCTTGGTCACCTTGAAGACCTGACCCCCACTCTCCCTTACGGCGGCCTGGGTCCGCTTTGAGACTGGATCGAAAGGCGTGAACGAGATGACATTGTAACCTCCCATGGAGGCAATCATCCCGTCAAGGCTCTTGGCTTTCGCCATGATCGTATCGTCGATTGGGTCCTTGTCCTCTTCCCTCGAAGCTAGAGTGGCAAGCAGAAGGACGTCCTTCTCGGTGTATCCGGCGAGCGGTTGAACCTCGGCTACGGTGAGTTCGTTCTTCGTGATCGTACCGGTCTTGTCTGCGCAGAGGACGTCGACGCCAGCCATCTCTTCGATGGCGACCAGCTTGCTGACTATGGCTTCCTTCTTGGCCAGGGCTTCGGCGCCAACCGCCATGGAGACGGACAGGACAGCAGGCATTGCCGCTGGGATGGCTGCGACGGTCAGGACCAGTCCGAACTGGAGCAGCTCAAGGATACCCTGCTGCCGGAAGAGTCCGACCAGGGTTGTGGCTGTCACGAGGAAGGCCGCAATTGCGATCAGATAATCCCCAATCTTGACTATGGCCTTCTGGAAGTGGCTGTGAGTGACAGCCTCCTCAACCAACTTCGTGGTCCTTCCAAAGTAGGTCCGCATCCCTGTAGTGACCACGAGTGCGTTCATCTCACCCTGACGGATTATCGACGACGCGTAGGCGACATCGGAAGGGTGCTTCTCCACCGGCAGGGACTCTCCTGTGAGTGCGGACTCGTCCAGGAGCAGGTACTCACCGTCGACAAGTTTCGTGTCCGCGGGGACAATGTTGCCCAGCCGCAACCGAACTATGTCGCCAGGTACAAGCGCGCTGGCGGGCAGATCGACCCATCTTTCATCCCGCAGCACTTTCGCACCGAGTGCCAGTTTCTTCTTCAGCAGCTCAATCTCGTTGCTCGCTTTGTTCTCCTGCCAGAACCCCACGATGGCGTTTATCGCCAGGAGCGCAGCGATTATCCCGAAGTCCTCCCAGTGCTGGATGAGTGCGGAGAGGATAGCCGCCGCCTCGATCATCCATGGGATAGGTCCCCAGAAGTAGTGGAGGAATGCTACGATTGCCGAGCGCTTCTTCTCGACGATGTCGTTGGGTCCGTACTGTTGGAGCCTCTTGGCCGCTTCGGAGGAGGACAACCCCTTTTCGGTTGTCGAAAGCCGCCCAAGCAATTCGGCAACCGAAAGGTCCTTCTCTTCGGACGCGGTCAGACTATCCAAGCTTCCCACTCCTTGCGGTCAGGTTCATTATTGTTTGCTGCGGCACGAGTGGGAGCAGATCGTGAGAACGAGACAGTTGGTCAATGCGGGCGCCCTGGTTGGTCCTTGTCAGTCCACAAGGAACGCGTGTGTAAGGATCACGTCGGTCCTACTTCTCTGGCTTCGCAGAAACCAACACGCAGAGCGAAGATTCTCCGGCTGTTCCCACTCTTGCCTGACAAAAAGGAGGGCAATGGGCTGAGTTCAGCCCACGATGGATTGGATTTCTTTGGATATCTTTCCTTCCACGTGTGTCGTCCAGAGCATCTCCGGGATGTCCACCGCAAGGAAGAGGACGGACAGGAGCAGCGTCTCAACGGCGGCGACGCCGATGTTCTGGAACCACTTCCCGATGCCTATGTGTACCGTGAAGTCGTTGGGCTGTCCGCTCACCACCAAGGTGAAGCATCTGTCCGCGGCGATGAGGTCGCGCATTATGCCTGCCTTCTGCGCCTGGATGATGTTACCGAGTGGAGCGACGGTGGACTGGGTCTTGTAGCCATCTGCTTTGAGCTGCTGCTCGATTTGTTGGGCCACCTGGGCCGGATCCTTCCCCTTGTTCTGGAAGCGAAGTATCTTTTCGGAGACCATGTTTCTTGATTTCGCGCCTTCGGGGGTCCTTAAAAGCCCAGCGGTACCCGTAGGAACTTCGCTTTACTCTGCAGGACTTCGACAAGATTTGAGTTCGGGGGCAAGGTGGAGGGGGGAATCAAGTGGACTTCAATAGGACTCAGCAAACCGGGGAGGGGGACCCCACACGTAGGAGGGTCCGAATCCCGCCGGGCTCATTACCAAAAGGCACCAGATTCACCTTGGTTAGCGGGAAGTACTCGTTACGAGCGGGCAACTATTTCATAGTGCAGATATGCACGAAGTGCGGAAAGCTAATCAGCGACAAGAAGTACACTAGACACTTCAAGCGATGCGGGACAACGCACAAGCACACTCGGAGATCGTTGGTTGAACACAGCGCCAGTGCAGACGTATGCTGGGGTAGGCATTGAACGGTTCTGGTCGAGGCTCAGGACTTCGTTTCCGTCCTTGCGCTTGCAGGATTCACAAGAGAACAGATGGGCCGGATAGGGATTTCGTTGCGAAGGAGCTGACTGTAGTTCCGACCGCGGTGGCAGTCACATCTCCAATGGTAAGATCAGACGAAGAGGCGTTTCCAAAAGGATTTTCTATCACTACGCGTTGTCATTCGGAACCTTGCCAGTCCTAGATACGGAAGTGGAGCCAACGGAAGAAATACACCCTATCCTCGAAAAGATGGAACATGGGAAGTTCTACAGGCTTACAGAGCTGTACGAGATGACGTACGGTCAGGAGTTCTATGTTGACTTTCAACAGAACGACGAGAGAAAGACCCTATGGCTCTTCCTGATGAAGGTTCTGAACTTGAAGACATACCTGGAGGTGCTCGTAGTTCTTGGCAAGCTCAAGACCGGAAGAAGAAGAGGCGAGACGGAAGAGGAGGTCAACGTGGCTGGTCACAAAGTGCTGGGCGGGGCAGTGGTCTACTACGCGAGAAAATGATGATACGTTCCCAACTCTCGTTCTAGTGGAAGTCGGCCAGCTGAAGGGAGCGAAACGATACGGGAAGGGTTGATCCCTCCTACACAATACTCGATGACATGTGAGAGGCGGGGGCTGTGCCCGTACTTGTGACTCGCGTATCGGGCACTGACAAGACGCCCGTCCATTCACAATAGTACAGAAGAGGCCATCGTCTGTTGGAGCTGGATCAGCCGTACACTCCGCTCGGAGGCAGGGTCTCCTTCGTCATCGCCGTTATCAGTGAGGTCGTGTAACCAGCTTTCTCTGCGAGCGCCTTCGCTATATCAGCCACGCGCACGAGACCCACCAGTCCAGCTTTCTCGTCTACGACCGGCAGCCTCCTCACTTTGTTCGCTGTCATCGCCTTGAGCGCGTCCTCGATGCTGGTGTCGGGAGGTGTCGCTATGATTGGTGAGGTCATCACGGACTTGACCTTCGTCTTCTCGGGCGAGGCCCCCTTCCCTACGACCCTCCTGGTGATATCCCGCTCCGTGATTATCCCAAGTATCTTCCCTTTCGACTCTACGAAGACGCAGGAGGAGTCCTGCTTTTCCATCAACTTGGCCGCCCGCACGACCGTGGCATCGGCTGGAATTGTGAGAGGGTTTGGGAGCATTATCTCCTTCACCTTCAGGTCCAACTTCCTAAGAATCTCTTCTTCGTTGTTGCCAAGAGACATGGTTGGCAGGCTTCGGGCCGCTTTTTATAAGGTCGCCCACGCTCAAACCACGGCGCGAGCCTGCCTTCGGAGGGCTCAGCCATGGTCACAGAATGCCTGGCCAGTGCGTGCTCGGTGAGGTCGCACTGATTGCCGCAGGCTCAGCGACTCTCCTGGCGAGCTACCGAGGGGACTCTAAGAACTCTCCATCTACTGGTCCGTACGATTCGACTGTGTTGAAGAGAGGGGCGACGGCGACGATTGAGTATCGACCATAGCGGCAAAGGCGCTCGTGTTCCTGTGCCCTAAGTGCCCGAGAGTTCTTCCTGAACCTTCATCCCTTCGCGAATCACGAGGGTCCTGACCGGCTCTTCGAATTCACTCCTCGTCCGGACTGCCACGACGACCTGGTAGGTCGTGGCTCCCACATCCACGATTTCCACGCTTGTTTTTTCCGCATCGATAACATCGTATTTCTTCTGTGATTCCAAGAGTTTTGACTTGAATCTGTCGTAATCCGTCTTCTTGTCAATGTCCATCCTCACCCGGACTGTGCGCAGAGTTTCCTTCGAGTAGTTTACGATCAGGGCGCCGATGACTACGGAGTTCGGGAAGACAGCTGGGGTACCGCTGTCTAACAAGACGCGGGTGAAGAAGATACCCACGTCTTGGATGACCCCCGTGAATCCACTGGCCTGGCTTTCGTGCGCGTAAGTCGACCCCGTTAAACCGTACGAAGAGGTCGCGATCGTCACCCTGTCGCCGATTTCGAACGGCCTTGAGACGAGCATGGAGAGCCCGGCAAATATGTTGCCCAGAACCTGTTGTGCGGCAAGGCCCAGGACGATTCCTAGGAAGCCTGCGCCGATGAGAGCCGCCGTAAGGTTGACGCCGAACATCGCGAAGACGAAGACGACTAGGATTATCCCAGCGACCACTTGGAAGAGGTTCTTGATTCCTTCCGTGCGTGTGGCTCCGAGCGTCGGCTTGATTTCCCTCTCAAGTATCCCACTGACAATCCTAATCACCAGATAACCTCCGATCAGTGCAACGATCACGTAGATGGGCAGAACGTAGCTCGCTGGGACGAGCCCACGATCTGCCAGGTAGCGAGCGAAAAATGCTACAACGGCCGAGGCAGACAAGACGATGACGAACTCCGGTATCCTCGCTTTCAGCAGGCCCGACGGATTCTTGGTGCCGCTCATGCTCGCATTCGAGGCGGCGTCTGCCGTCTTGATATCTCTAACTGTCAGAATCGGGGTCATGTCGCACTCTCTGGGGCATCGGGCACGGATTCCAATGAAATCGTCGAGCTCAAGAGACCCTGATAGCTTCGTACCTCGTAGTCCCCTTCGCAGATTGACGGAATGCCGTGGAAAGAGACTCTTGAGCAGTTGTATGAAGTGCGTTTCTCGCAAGTCATTGAGCCGCCTCTTCTTCCTTTCTTCGGCGTATTCAGGGGACGGAAGGGACTGACGAGCTGGCTCTAGGTTCTCAGAGCGTAGGCGACGACCTTTCGACAACGTGGATTCGGGCATCCACGACCACCGTCCCTTCTCCCTCTTGTAGCACCATGAGGGGATTAAGGTCCAGCTCTGCCACTTCAGGGATTTCTTCAACCATCTGACCCAGCCGAAGTATGGTCTCTTCGAGCGCCCCGACGTCGTATTTCGGCGCTCCTCTGTAGCCGTCGAGCATCTGGTACGTCTTCAGCGAATGAACCATCCGCTCTGCATCCTGCTCTGCTAGCGGGGTGAGCCCGATAGAGACGTCCCTGATTAGTTCGACTAGGGTCCCGCCCGCCCCGCAGGCTATCAGGGGTCCGAAGGTCTGGTCGTGAGTGACGCCCACGAACATCTCAACCGCGCCAGAAACCATCTCTTGAACCAGAAATCCGCTGACCACGAAGCCATTCCTTTGAAGACGGTCTGACATCTCTTTCGCAGTCTCCTCCACCTCGCCAGCAGCGAGTCCGACCTTCACGGCCCCCACATCAGTCTTGTGAAGCAATCCGGGAGCGATTGCTTTGACCGCGACCTTTCCAGGGAACGTATGTGCGGCCTTGGCCGCCTGCTCTGGATTGCTGGCTTGTATCGACCTGACGGTTGAAATGCCGTAGCAATTCAGGAATGCCTCAGTGCTAACCGGATTCAACCACTCCTCCTTGGCGCCCAGTGCCCTGGCCACGATTGCGCTGGCTTCGCTCCTTCTGACTGCGAAGTTCGGCCGGACGCCCTGAGGGCTTCTCAGCCAACTGCCGTAGTCCGCGGCCCGTGCGAGCGCCTGCACTGCCAACTCGGGAAATGGGTATGACGGAATGCGGATGGTCCCATCAGAAAGTTCACCTGAAACGCCCTTGCTTGCCATGAACGTGCTTACAATCGGCAGCCCCCTGCTCATCCCCCGCGCCCCCCGCAGTATTTCGGACGCAACCTCTTCCGGCTTCTCCGCCAGTGGGGGGATGAATATCACAATCAGGCTGTCGACCCCCTCGTCAGCTGCCACGACCTGAATCGCGCTCGCATAGTCCACCGGGGTTGCCGCGCCGCTCATGTCGACCGGATTCTTCGTGCTCGCTATTGGCAGGAGGAACTTCCTGAGCTGTTCCTGGGCTTGTTGGGACAGCTCGGGCACCTTCAATCCTAGGCTCTCGGAAGCGTCGGCGGCTAGGATTCCAGCGCCACCGGCGTTGGTAATTATCGCGACCCTGTTCCCCCTCGGCACTGGTTGTGTCGAGAGGAAGGCGGCGACATCGAACATCTCATCCAAGGAGTCAGTCCTGATCACGCCGGACTGTCTGAACAGGGCGTCAACGGTGACGTCGGAGGCAGCCACTAGAGCCCCTGTGTGCGATTGTGTTGCCCGAAAGCCAGCGGTCGAGCGACCGCTCTTCACTGCCACTATCGGTTTCCTCCTTGTAATCCTCCTTGCCAATCTGGCGAACCTCCTCGAGTCCCCGAATGACTCGATGTAGAGTAGGATGACGTCGATGTTGTCGTTGCTCTCCCAATACTGCACAATGTCGTTTCCGGACACGTCCGCCCTGTTGCCGGCTGACACGAACTCGGCGAGGCCGAGGCCGAGTCTATTCGCAAGGTCGATTACTGCGATGCCAAGGGCTCCGGACTGGGACCAGAAGCCAATCCTTCCAGGAATCGCTCTGTAGGGCGCGAACTGCCCATTGAGACTCACCTTGGGGTCCGTGTTGATTATTCCCATGCAGTTGGGGCCTATCATGCGCATCCCAGAATTCCTACAAATCTGCGCGAGCTCCTCCTGAAGCGCCGCGCCCTCTGCGCCGGTCTCGGCAAACCCAGACGAAATGACGACAAGTGCATGCACCCCCTTCTGGGCGCACTCACGCGCGGCCCCTGTGACGAACTTGGCAGGGACAACGATAAACGCGAGGTCCACCGGGCCCGGGCATTCGAGGACTGACTTGTATGCTGCGACCGACTGGACGACGGCGGCGTTCCTGTTCACAGGGTAGACCGGACCGTTGAAGTCTGCTTCTATGAGGTTCCTGAAGAGTTCCCCTCCTATGGAGCCTTTCTCTCTGGACGCGCCGACGACCGCCACGCTCCTCGGCCTGAAGAAGTGCCCGGCGGCAGCACTTGCGGTCTTGGCATCTCGTTGCTCGAACGCTTCAAGCGCCGCGCGAGTCACAGAAGTCGGGAATACGACACTGATTCTCCCTGCCAGGATTCTCGGCCGGATTGGAAAACCCAGCTTCTTGATGTAGTCCATAATCGCATAGCTCTCTGCTCTCAGGGTCACTTCAAACGCCCTTATGTTGGAGTCATTGGCAGCCCGTGCGAGCGTCTTCAGAAGCGCTGTTCCCAACCCCTTGCGTTGATAGGCGTCGGCTACGATTACACCCACCTCCGCAATGTCGGCACCTGAAATGCTGTAATCCGCCTGAGCCATCAATTGTCCTTCGTGTTCTGCGACCAGAGCAAACCGCTTCTCTCCGGGGAGTAGCCCATCGACGAGATTGCCCCTGGCTCCGGGATGACCAAGGAAGCGTGATTCCACCGCACTTTGAGACAATCCCGCCAGGAGGTCTGCCATCCGCGCTCTGTCATCGCCTCTTGCTTGCCTTATCCGAACGACGGTGCCGTCCTTCAGGGTTACGTCTTCTTCAGATTTCGTCGGATTCCCTCCTCGGAACACAGCACGTTGCGGCATCTATAAAGACGCCCCGCGAGCCGATTCGATTCTCTAGGTGCTACACCACTACGTCTCTCGAGATTCACTCCTGGCTCAATCAGCAGGGGTAGGCCTGAGGACATCCGAACCCGCTTTATTCGTCCCCTTTCTTCTCGTCCTCTCTCGCCACAGTCAGGATTCTCTCCAGGTCGGTCACCTTGTCCTGAAGGCCGTCCCTGCCGCTCTGGCCGAGAAGCACGCCGTAGTCGCCGAGGTCGTCTATCCTCCTCCTGAACTCGCGGAGCTCGGCCATGACGCGCCTCTCCAGCTCTCTGTCGATTGAGGGCGTGTACCTCAGTTTTTCCCTGAGGTACAGCATCCTTGATTCGAGCTGGGCCTTCTCCCTTTCCATCGAGAAGAAGACTTCCTCCCAGACAGACCTAAGGAACTTGATCCCGTAGGGGCTGATCTTGAATACGACCTTGGCCACCGGGACGGGAGATATCTTGGAAGCGAAGCCCTTCCCGACCAGGGACTCGAGGGCGTCCCTGACCTCGAAGTCGGTGTAGTGGCTCCCTTCGGTGATCCGCCTGAAATCCAAGTCGTCGAGAAACGGCTCGCCCGAGTCAGGGGCGACCCTCCTCGATTGAGTGATGAAGTTGTACAGAAGGGCGAAGATGTTGCTGTACTCTGGCACGTAGACTGTGAACTCAAGCAGCGCGGATAGTATGGAGACAGTGTCGAAGGCCAGTGGGACGAGCGAGCTGAGGTTCAGCTTCAGGAGAGGACTGACGATGAGCGAGATGACCGTTGTGACCACCCCGATCACGCCTGCGCCCACCGAAAGATACAGGAACCAGTCCCTCATCTTCTCCCTAGGTATCCAGACCAGCGCGAGCGACCTGGATCCGCTCGCCCTCCACCCAAGGATGGAGTAGGCGGAGGCGAGCAGGAGGAGGACGAGGCTCGAGATGAAGGCGCCGGCCAGGCCGACCGATTCGTTCCATGGCAGCGCGAGGCCCGCGAGTGTCCCGATGACGAAGACGTACTTTACCGGCTGGCCGTAGGCCTTCCTATACTTCCTAGAGGCGAGGTTCCAGAGCACACGAAGCGCGACTATCGCGGCCGTGACTGTCATGCTGAGAAGGATCAGGTCCGGGAAGGAAAGAGCGGTGACAGCCATGTGCCTCCTTGTGATTTGGTTCTGATTTAATGCTTAGTGGGGCCGTCTGGAAACAAAGATGTGTTGGTTGCGATGGAGCGACGGCTATAGCGCATCCAGATAACGTTACCCGCATCCCCGAATCCGAAGCTATCGACGTTCGGACAATGAGAGGCAACTTCTGGAGAATCCGGAAGGGCATCAGCATGGCGTCGGGCTGACCCTCCGACGCTCCCGAGACTAGCTATGACAAGAGCGAGGGAGCGCCTATCCTAAACCTCTAGGACCGTCTTGATAGCGTCCTCCGACTTCGGGCCGTACGCCTCCTCCGCACGGACGAGAGGTACCCTGGTCGTGATGATTCCTTCGAGGAAGCCATTCCACTTCCCTTGCATCATCACCAGATCCTCCGCCCCCTTCCTGAAGTAGGAGATATTGGCATTGACTGAGCCGAAGTGAAGCCTGTTGCCGAGGACGAGGCCGGTGAAGACCTTTCCCACGTCCCCTGTCGTCACGTCCGTATCGTATATGCCGACATAGGAGACAACGCCGTTCACATTCACCAGATCCTGTGCCTCCAGTGCCACCGGCGCTGCACCCGTCGCTTCGAACACTATGTCGTAGAGGTGTCCAAGTGAGGAGAGCTTCCTATTACTGACATCGATGTAGCGTCCGCCGAGAGACGCGGCAAGTCTCGCCTTCGGGCTGTCCTCTGGCTTCCTTGCGACTGTGTCCACTTGGAGCCCTCTCAGCCTCAGCATCGCCGTGGCCAGGAGGCCGATGGGCCCAGCACCGAGCACCAGTGCCTTCTTGGGCTCCCACTTCATCCTTGCCAGCTGCATCGTATACGCTTGCCCGATTCCCTTTTCCACTATCGTCAGGGGCTCCAGCAGGACACCCACGTCAGAGAGGGACCGGGGGAGCTTGACCACGTACCTTGAATCTGTCAATGCGTACTCGCTCGCGAACCCATGAAGCCCCTTGATTCCGTGCTCTGTGTAGTGCCCCGTGAGGCACATGTCCGACTCACCGCTCCTGCAGTTCAAGCAGTTCTCCGGGCACCCTCTCCTGACAGTGGGCACGACCAAGTCCCCCTTGCCGAAGCCCTCCACCCCCCGGCCGACTTCATCGACCGTTGACAGGGACTCGTGTCCCAGGATCAGATAGCCCGAATCCTTCGGCGCCTCGCCGTAGAAGCCGGAGATGATGTCCATGTCAGTGCCGCAGACACCCACACGCCTGACCTTCAGGAGGAGTTCCCCGGCTCCGGGGCTCGGCCTGGCGACTTCCCTCACAGCGAGGGTCCCCTTCGACCGAGGGACGACCGTCACCGCCTTCATCGTCTGTTGGACCGTCCTGCGCTCACGCTCTATCTGTAGGGGAACAGGTAAGGCAGGTCTGGGCTGTCGCTCCAGTCGACGTAGCATGTCTTGAGCTGGGTGTAGAGGTCGAGGCCGTACTTCGAGCCCTCGGCCCCTATGCCCGACTGCCTGAACCCTGTGTGGGCCCCCTGAAGCTGCTCGGGCCCGACCTGATTGATGTAGCATTCGCCGAACTTTATCCCCTGCATCGCCTTCATCACATTCCTGCTGTCCCTTGTGAACACATAGGAGGCGAGTCCGTACTCAGAGTCGTTGGCCATCGCGATCGCTTCGTCGAACGTCTCCACCTCCAGGACAGGCACCACCGGCCCGAAGATTTCTTTCTGAACCAAGGGAGAGTCCTGTCCGACTTTCTCGATGATAGTCGGCTCCAGATACCAACCTCTCTTCGTCATCTTGGGCCTCTCTCCGCCGAGTACGATTTTGGAGCCGGCATTCCTGGCAAGCTCGATGAACCTCTCGCTCGACCCTCTCTCCTCCTCGCTGACCATAGGGCCGAGGTCCGTGCTGCGGGACAGCGGGTCGCCGATCCTCAACTGCCCGGCCATCCTCGTGTAGTGGGACATGAAGCGATCCTTGATGCTCTCGTCGATGTACATCCTCTCAGAGCTGATGCAGGTCTGGCCGCAGTTCCAGAAGCGGGCCCATAGGGCGCACTTCAAGGCCCACTCCATGTCTGCGTCCCTCCAGACGATGAACGGGGCTTTGCCTCCCAGCTCCAGTATCACCTTCCCGACGTGGCCTGAGACCCGCTGCATGATCTTCTTGCCGGCGTCCGTGCTCCCGGTCATGGTGACCAAGCCGGTGATCTTGTTGCCGCAGAGTTCGTCGCCCACCTCCGACCCACTGCCGGCGACGAGGTTCACGACCCCTTTTGGCACACCCGCCTGCTCGACGAGCTTGACTATCTCCACTGCGCTGAGGGGTGTGTTGCTGGAAGGCTTTGTCACAACAGCATTTCCGGTGATGAGAGCCGGGGCGAGCTTTCGGGCCACCATGGCCGACGGGAAGTTCCAGGGCGTGATGGAGGCAACCACACCGATAGGCAGCTTCAGTATCATCACCGATTGATGCGGGTAGTCGCTTGGGAGTATGTCCCCCTCTATCCGCCTCGCGAACTCTGCGAAGTATTCGAAGTGGGCTGCCGAGCCGTCCACCTCCAGCCTGGACTCGAAGAGCGGCTTCCCCTGCTCCAGAGTGAGGGTCCTTGCCAGCCGCTCCCTGTTCCTCCTGATCAGCTGGGCAATCTTGACGAGGTAGGACGCCCTCTTGAGCGGCGGCGTCTCCTCCCACTTCGGCTGCGCTTTCTGGGCGGCCTCTAGGGCCCTCTTCGCGTCTTCCCGAGTTCCCCTAGCCGCAGTGGCTATGACCTGCTCCGTGGCCGGATTGACCACGCTGATGGACTGGCCGACCTCGCCCTCTTCCCACTTCCCACCGATGTACATCTTGCTGTGTGCAGTCCTCGCAGTCGTGGGAGAATTTTCGACTGGTGCGTATTTACAGCTTTAAGCGGCCAGGCTGGTCGGCGCGAGTGCGATGAGTGAGGGGTACCTGCGTCTGGCCGGCGCGGTTTCGAACGCAAGGGGGGCGCGGAGAGATGCACTCCTCACAGTGATGGAGTGTCTGAAGGCCGCAGACCCGAGAGCCATGATAAGGAAGGCCGTCAGGTACGACGGGAAGACGCTGCAGGCGCGGAGGGTCAAGGTGGACCTCGGCGCTTACGGAAGGGTGCTGGTGATGGGCGGAGGCAAGGCATCCGCGCTGATGGCAGAGGAGACGGAGAGGATACTAGGTAGAAGGGTGACAGAAGGCAGAGTGATCGTGCCCGATTCCCAGCGCCGGCTTCCCAAGCTTTCACGGATACGGCTAAGGGGTTCCACCCATCCGCTGCCAACCGAGAAGGGTGTGCGGGCCGTAGGGTGGATGCTGGGCCTCGCAGAGGGGCTCACCAAGGAGGATATGGTCATCTGTCTCATCTCTGGAGGTGGGTCGGCACTCATGCCCCTGCCGGCAAGGGGCGTGACTGTCGAGCAGAAGCAGGAAGTGACTCGGCTGCTCCTCAGGTCGGGGGCTGACATCAATGAGATGAACTGCGTCAGGAAGCACCTGTCTTCGTTCAAGGGAGGAAGACTCGCCGAGATTCTGCGACCTGCCAGGGTGCTATCTCTGATTGTCTCAGACGTTGTGGGGAACGACTTGGCTTCGGTGGCATCGGGGCCGACAGTGCCTGACCCGACAAGTTACGCTCAGGCCAAGAGGATACTCGTGAAGCGCGGTGTTTGGCTGAGTACGCCTGCACAAGTGAGGTCGCTTATCCAAGCAGGAATCGAGGGCTCCGCACCAGAGACGCCCAAGCCGGATGGCTTGGCGTTCGCCAAGGTCGACAACGTGCTGGTCGGTTCCAACAGGGAGCCATGCGAAGCAGCAAGAAACATGCTTGTAAGAATGGGGTACGAGACGTCCATACTCTCCACAGCATTAGAGGGGGAGGCTAGAGAAGTCGGCAGGAAGCTGGCGCGTGTTGCCGTCAGGGCGAGCGCTGCAGGGGCAGCCGCAGCGCTGGTGGCCGGCGGAGAGACCACGGTCCACGTGACAGGCAAGGGAAGGGGAGGGAGGAACCAGGAGCTCGCGCTGTCAGCGGCAATCGGAATCGCAGGAGCGAAGGGCATCACAGTGGTCTCCTTCGGGACGGATGGCATTGACGGGCCCACGGAGGCAGCGGGAGCGGTGGCCGATACGGAGACTACCCGCAGGGGGGATGCCCTGGGCATGGATGCCAGAGAGTATCTCAGAAGCAACAACTCCAACTCCTACTTCGGCCGGCTGGGCGACCTCGTGGTGACTGGTCCTACTGGTACGAATGTCAACGATGTCATGTTGGCACTGGTGGAGAAAGGGTGACTACGTTTCCTTCCAGGTGTTCTTGACCACCCAGACCGGTTCGTCCGGGCTGAAATACTCCTGGCCTTCGAAGCTGTACTCCTCGAGGACCCTCTCGTCGACCTCGACCCCCAGCCCGGGCTTAGTCGGTACGTCCGAGTGGCCATCCCTGACCCTGGTGGCTCCCTTCACTAGTCTCCTCTTCCACTCCGGGAATACGTCATAGAACGACTCCTGTATGAGGAAGTTGGGTATGGAAGCGTCGAGCTGAAGCGTGACAGCGTTCTGAATCGGCCCGAACGCGTTGTGAAACGCCATCTCCACTCCATATGCTTCTGCGATAGCAGTGACCTTTCTGGCCTGGGTCACCCCCCCAATGTTTGTAATGTCTGCCTGGAGGAAGTCTACCAGATGGTTCGAGCAGAGATAGGCTGCCTGCTCTTTTGTGAGTATCCTCTCGCCAAGCGCCACCCTGACTGAGGTGGAGGACCTGTACTTCCGCAGCCCCTCGACGTTGTCCGGATGGACGGGCTCCTCCATGAAGAGGGGATCCAATGGCCCGAGCTTCCTCGCAATCATGATAGCCGAGTTGGGGTTGAACCTGCCGTGATGCTCAATCAGCAGCTCCACCTTGCCACCCGTGGCGTCCATCACTGCCTTGACTCGCTCGTAGGCAAGCTCGAGCCCCTTATTGTCGATGTAGTCGTAGTAGGACCCAAAGGGGTCGAACTTCAAGGCTGTGTATCCCTTCTTGGCGAACCTCTTGGCGCTGGCGGCGAACTGTTCCGGTGTGACGCAGTCGCTGTACCAGCCGTTGCAGTAGAGCCTGACCCTCCGCCTGAACGAGCCGCCGAGGAGCCTGTGGATCGGTGCGCCGTGGGATTTTCCTATTATGTCCCAGCACGCTATGTCGACTGCGCTGAGCGCTGTGGTAGACTCGAAGGAGACTGGCAGGTAGAAGTCGTTCTTGTGCCACTCGTGCTGGTTGAGTTCTACGTCCTCCGGGTCCCTGCCCATGTAGACCCGTTCCACCTCGTGAATCGATGCGACGACTGGCTGGACCCTGAGCGTGGGCACGGCCTCGCCGAAGCCTACGAGTCCGTTCGACGTGGTCACCTTTACCACTATCGAGGTGCCTGCCCAAGTGGCTCCGCCAGCCTTTGCCGGTTGTCCGAGGGTGTAGGTCTGGATTGATGCAATCTTCAATGGACGCTACCCGGCGACATCTCTCCCCCTTTTACACGTCTCGGTCCCCAGAGGCTGTGATAGTTACGAGCCTCTTCACGGTCTCCCTCTCCTGGTCGTCAAGGCGCGGCAGCGGTGTCCTCACGTCCCCGACCGGGAATCCCACCACTTTCATAGCCTCCTTGAGGCCGGCCGGGAATTTGCCCATGCCCACGGCTTCGATTGCTGGCAGGAGGCGCCTCTGGACCCTCCTTGCCTCGTCATGCCTTCCCGCATTTGCTAGGTCGAAGATGCTCGCAGCTTCCAGCGGGAACACGTTGCTGATGCTCACCACTGCCCCAGCCCCGCCGGACTCCAGGCAGGCGTGTGTCATTGCGTCGGAGCCAGTGAAGACGCCAATCTTCGACCCGACCGCGCTGATGAACTCCAAGAGGTTGAGCATGTTGTATTCTGTATACTTCATGCCGATTATCCTCTTCTCGTCAGCTAGCCTCGAGACCACGCCCACAGGCACGAAATTATGCGTCCATTCCGGGATGTTGTACAGCACAAGGGGCAGGGAGATGGACTCCTGTATCACCCTAAAGTGCTCGTACAGGCCGGCCACGGTGGTCGAGTAGTAGTACGGGGGCGTGGCTACCACTCCGTCCGCTCCTGCGTCGTGTGCGTCCTCTGCGTAGATGACAACATTCCTTGGCGCCGGGTCGCAGACCCCTGCGAGTACCGGGACTCGGCCGTTTGCCCTTTCCGTCACCACCTGAATTACCTTCTTCCTCTCTTCCCTGGTCAGCAGGAAGAACTCGCCGGTGGTTCCGAGGGGGAAGAGGCCGTCCACTCCACCTTCGATGAGGCGGCCCACCAGCTCCTTCAGTCTCTCGAAGTCGACCTCCCCGCCCCTGCCGAAGGGGGTAGGCATGGGCGACCAGATTCCCTTCAGCAACAGCCCCATGGTCTCACGCCTCCTTGAGAGGGTAAGCTATTGCCCGGGCTGGACTGCCGTCACACCCACCGATCTTCAGGGGGAGGCAAACGAGGAAGATCCGCTTTCCGGCGAACCTGCCGAGATTCTCGTTCAGAGACTCGATTATGGCCACGCCCTTCGACAGGAGTGCCTTGTGAACCGGTGCGTCCTTCGAGCCGTACTCCTCTACGCTCAGATAGTCTATGCCGACCGCTTTGACCTTCTTCTCGACGAGCCACCTGGCTGCCTTGGGTGAGAGATGTGTGTAGTTCCTCCTGACGGAGTCATCTCCCCATCTCTTGCTCATCCCTGTATAGAGGAGCACTATCAGACCGTCCCTGTCAATCAGCGGGGACTTCAGGTCCTCAGTCACGATTTCAGAACCCTGTGGCTTGTGGGCGAGGTCCAGGACGACAGCCGCTCCCACGAACTTCTCGGGCGGGAGGAGGTCCACCGGTTCCCCGCCGCTGATGAAATGGACGGGGGCGTCCACATGCGTGCCCGTGTGAGAGCCGAGTAGCAACTCTGAGATGTTGACGCCGTCCGTCTCGAGGTGCTTCACCCTGTGTATCTTTGGGGCCGGGTCGCCGACATAGACTGTCATGCCATCCCTGACGGTGTGGGAGAGGTCGACAGCTGCGCCGGTTTCGAGTTCGAAATTCATGACCCTCGGCGTGTAGTCATGATAATTACGCATTTGCCACCGGTAACGAAGACAGAACGCGCCTGAGCACAGGCTCGTCAGACGGCCCCAGGGACTTTTGCTTCAGTCCTCCCGACAGACAAACGCTGTCCGCCGCCAAAACAAGCATCAGTACCCCCGGTGCAAGGGGGCGGGAAACCGAAGACGAAATAAGTAACGGTAGCGAAATCAGATGACAGGTCGAACATCCTCATGGACCTAATGAAGAGACTCAACTTCGGCATCAACATCGACGACGCGTGGAGATACGCGGGCGTTCAGGAGCCGAAGTCGATCATATTCCCGCACCTTCTCTCGATTGGCCTTCCCGAGGGTAGGTTCCTCGACAAGCTGGAGGAGGCGGAGATAATCGCGCACGGGGACATTGAACCGCGCGCAGCAGCCGCCAGGGCGTCGCTGGCGCTGGCAGACAACCTGCAGAGTGTGAATGTGGACTTCGTCAGGTGCTGGTTCGCCTGGCGCTTCTTCGAGCCGCAACCCGTGGCTACATCATCAGTTGGCAGGATGGCCGACGCAGCATATCGCGAGTACCCAATGGACGACTTCGTCAACGCCCTGACCAGTAGAGGCATAGATGTCGTACCTGTGCTCGCATGCGGCTATCAGCGGATGCTGCCGAAGGGTCTCTCCGTCGACTCTGACCCCACGTTGTACCTGCAGAGGGCCGGCGCCCACGCTAGGCTGGTGGTCAGGAGGTACAAGGACAAGGTGAAGCACTGGCAGATAGAGAACGAACCCAACTGGTGGGCTATGCACGAGGCAGGTGGCTGGCGCAAGGGAGCTTCCTGGGTGGAGTCGAGGCCGTTCAGGGACGACCTCCTGAGGGTTCTGAACGAGGCGGTCCACGAAGAGGATTCAAGCGCCGAGACCATCATCAACTTGGAAGCGGACAGGCCTATCTCGACCATCGATGAGTTCGCAAGGTACTGCGACGTGCTCGGGCTCGACTTCTACCCCAACTACAGGACGCCAGAGCCAATCAACGTGTCTGTTTTCGGGAAGGCGGCAGAATACGCCAAGCTGAGCGGGAGACCCGTATTCATAGCAGAGACGGGCTACCCGAGTGGCCCCGCTTTCTTGGGATACAGCAAGCAGAAGCAGGCTCAGTACGTCGAGCTCGCGGTCAAGGAAGCGTTCACTGAGGACACCATCAACGCAGTGGCACTCTGGCGGTACATAGACACCGCTTGGAGGTCCTTCCCTGAACAGGAGAACCATTTCGGACTGATAGACGAAAGGGGCGGGCCCAAGGACGCGTGGTACAGGTTCGGCCAGGTCCTGAAGGAGTTGAAGGGATAGGGGTCTGCTCGCCTCAAGCGCGCTGACTAGAACGGAAATCGGGACGAACTCCTCCGGGTTTTGACTTCCTTGGAGATTCTTGTTCGAGCGAGCGCCTCCGAGATTTTCCGCTTTGTTTGTTACGGGACGCAGTGCTTGGTGCGGTATGACATCCCTGCATGTTGTCTGGAAAGAAGGGCAGCCCGACCAGAGACGAAAAAGCAGAGAACCTCGTCCTGAACTATTCGATGATTCTGATGAGTGCCTTCGAGGACGCATTTGTGAAGCTCGCGTCAACCATGTCTGAAGCTCTGGTGAAGCGGAGCGAGGCCATGGCCGAGGCAACGGGAGCGAGTCTGGGTGGCACCCCCGGGGGCACAGCAAGAGGCAAGACCAAGACCGAAGGACTAGCCGGGCAGGCAAGGGCCAAGACTTCAAAGAGCGTGAAGGAAGCGTTCGCGGAGATGAAGGCCAAGGCGAGAAGCGAAATCCCTTTGGACGACGGGTCCCTCAAGGAATTCATGAAGGCCCCCGCCTTCGACGAAGGCATCAAGATAGTAGAAAGGTACGAGTTCGGGCTCCCAAAGCTGACGGAACGATTGAGCGATGAAGAATTCGTTGCCTACCCTGCTCTCTTCAACCAGTCGGACCCCGAGTTCGTCAAGATGTCCAAGGAGCTATCCGAATGGCAAAAGAGCGTGCCTGCGCCCAAGAGGCGCCGATAGGGGAAGCAGTTCAGTTTCTGCGACACGGACCGTAATCGTGTCCTCACGCGGGATAGAAACCCACGGCCTTCAGGGGGGATGGCGGGATCTTGATTTCAGCCTACCTTCGAAACGAGAGCCTGCTTCACCGCAGTCTTCAGAGGGGGTTCATCCAGCGTACGTCGCCATCGCTTTGGATGCTGATCGAGCCATTAGAATCCGGTACCCCGATTGCCGACGCCCTCAACGGAACCACTCCGTTTTCACTCCAAGACCTATGAAGTCAGGGTCGTCCGTAACGACATGCGCGGAGACCTCTTCTGCGGTTGCCGCTATGATGATGTCCCCTATCGGGACGTTCGGGTGTGACTGCGCCATTCCTCCTGCGCGATATCCTATCCCTTCGCTGACAGCGATGAACTCCAGCCCTCCCTTCTGCCAGACCCTGAGTCTGGTCATGGCCGCATCTCTCCCTATTCTGGCGCCCGCGACCTTCACGAACTCGGCGATGGAAAGTGTAGAGGCGAACAGGCCTTCTGTGGCCACTCTCGCAGTGAATGACGCGATCCTCTCTCGCTCTCCGGCAGTCGGAGGAAAAGTATGAGCCATGAGGAAGCGTGTGTCGAGTACTACCGCCACGTCTTCCTGACCACCTTCAGGGCTTTGATCAGCTCTTCATAGGAGCTTTCGCCCACGGGCTGACCCGGTTCGGGGAGGCCAGGCTTGGAGTACACTACCTTGCCGCCTTCCACAGTCACGTACAGCATGTCCCCCTCCTCCACCCCGAGGGAGTCGCGGAACTCCTTGGGAAGTGTGACCTGCCCCTTTCTGGTCACCTTGACCGGCTTATGTTCGGTCGGCATCGTGGTAGTAACTCCCACAGTCAATATTTAAGCAACGCTGCCGATGGTAGTACCTGGGGCCAAGTCGCCCCACATCCTTCCGACCGACATGAGCGGACACTGCACCCCACTCCCTGGCCTTTGGAACGCTGTCAGGACGGATGGGATGGAATTCGGTAATCAGGTAAGCCTACTCGAAGCAGGACTACACATGGAATGTCTGAGGCAACTGGTTCGCGTCAATCGGTGCTAGGATGCTTAAATATGGGGGAAAATCCGCTTCGCTTCAGCTGCAATTCTGCGTCATAACGACTCGGCTGTTACAAACTGGCTGATTCTGTGACTCTGACTTTGTAGAAAAAAGAGAGAACCAAATTGGAAAGCTTCAGTGAGCTCGAAATAAGCGGTGCCGTCCAGAAGGGGGTCGACGCCGTCGGATACCGAAAGCCCTTCCCGATCCAGGAGAAGGCCATAGGCCCCCTGATGGCCGGACGAAGCCTCGTAGGCCAAGCAAAGGCTGGCTCGGGGAAGACCGCAGCGT
This sequence comes from uncultured Nitrosopumilales archaeon, assembly GCA_964513805.1. GTDB lineage: Archaea > Thermoproteota > Nitrososphaeria > Nitrososphaerales > Gagatemarchaeaceae > DASPPF01. The sequence continues at coordinate 1,809 of CAZENV010000005.1, read as the reverse complement.
TCGGAATACCGCTCCTCCACGCTGTAGACCCGCACGACCGCAGAGTGCAGGCGCTCGTCCTCGCCCCGACCCGCGAACTCGCCGTCCAGATCAGTCAGGAGCTCGGGAAGCTCGGAGCGTACACAGGCATCAGGGTGCTGGCGATCTACGGCGGTCAATCGATGAACCTCCAGCTGGACGCCCTCAGGCGCGGGGTGCAGGTCGTCGTGTGTACCCCCGGGAGGCTGATCGACCATCTCAAGCGGCGGACGATCAGGCTCGACGCAGCGAAGTTCGTCGTCTTGGACGAAGCGGACACCATGCTCGACATGGGCTTCATCGAAGACGTCGAATTCATTCTCGCTTCGACATCGCATGACCGGCAGCTCAGCCTCTTCTCAGCGACCATGCCCAGGAAGATAATCGAGCTTTCCCAGAAGTACATGACTGACCCCATTCGGATACTAGTGGACGAGGACGACCCCTCGGCCGTAACGCTCGAGCAGTTCTACGCTCGGGTCGAACGAAACGACAAGCTCGAGCTCCTGCTCGACCTGCTCAAGAAGGACAGCCGGGGGAGCACGGTCGTGTTCTGCCGGACGAGATACGGAACCATCAGGCTGGCCAGGGACCTTGAGCGGCGATTCATCAGCGCGGCCCAGCTGCACGGCGACCTCAGCCAGAACCAGCGCGACCGTTCGATGAACCTCTTCCGTTCCGCGAAGGCAGACGTCCTGGTCGCAACCGACGTAGCCGCGAGGGGGATCGATATCAGGCAGGTCGGACGCGTGATCAACTACGACGTCCCAGAGGACCCGACCGTGTACTTCCACAGGGTCGGCAGGACAGCGAGGGCTGGGGACCTGGGCAAGTCGTACACTTTCGTCAGCAACGAAGAGAACGGCGATTTCGCTAGGATTCAGAGCCTCGCCAAGGCGCCCATCAAGCCCCTGAGGCCCACGGACGACAGGGTCGTCCCTATAGCCGACAGCCGCCATTGGCGGAGCAGGTACGGCAGAGGAGGGGGAAGGTTCAGACGGGGCCCTCGCGGGAAGGGCGCGAGATGGCACAGACACGGGCCGGCTCCATAGCCCTGGCTGGTCTCGGTCCCAGGCGACTCTTCCGCTCCGGCCGATTCAAGGCACACTTCAGGTTCAAATCCAGGCGGGGTCACGCGCTCGAGGGGAAGCGGATGAAGGTCACTGTCTGCGAACTGGGTAATGATTCTCGAGACCTACCGAAGGGATGGGAGGGTCTCGTCGCACATGTCAAGAAAGTAGGCAGCCAGCTTGTCCTGCTCCCCGAGATGCCCTTCTACCCTTGGCCGTTCACACGGAAGGAGTTCGACCAAGGCGCCTGGGATGGGTCCGTCTCTGCCCACGACAAATGGATCCGAAGGTTGGGGGAGCTGGCCCCTGCCACAGTCCTGGGGACGAGGCCTGTCGCCAGAAGGCGCAAGAGACTGAACCAAGCCTTCGTGTGGACGAAAGAAGGTGGGTACAAGGCCGCCCACGAGAAGTACTACCTGCCAGATGAGGGAGGGTTCTGGGAAGCCTCCTGGTACAGCAGGGGGGACGGCACCTTCGTTCCAGTCCCATCCGGAGGGGCTATGGTCGGTTTCCTGGTCTGTTCGGAGATGTGGTCCATGCAGCATGCCACCGAATACGGGAAGTCAGGCGTGCACGTAATCGCAACCCCCCGTGCGACCCCGAGGGCCAGCCGCGAAAGGTGGCTAACCGGGGGAAGGACGTGCTCCATGGTCTCAGGCTGCTACTCGCTCTCCTCGAACCGCTGGAGCAGAGGCGGAGGGCCGCTCGGCCTGGGGGGGAC
>CAZENV010000004.1:0-14736 GCA_964513805.1 uncultured Nitrosopumilales archaeon | reverse complement strand
GCTCCTGCACCCTTCCGTTGTTCTGGTTTATCCCTGCGGAGGTCGCATTCTGGGACTGGCTCATGTATCCCAGCGCCCAGAAGAAGAACACAGTCGCGAGGCTCACGGTCGTCATGATGAGGATCAGCGAGGTGATGACGTCGCTTATCCCGCGCCTTTTGACTCGCATTCCTATCCTCGCCCTCGCCGGGCTTCCGTCCTAGTATGTCTGGACAACGGTTACGACGTTACCTCTGGTCGTGCTGACTGAGATGGTGTAGGTAGTTCCTGGGGAAGTCGGGAACGGCACCGGGACTGCGATGGAACCGAGCTGCTGGATGCCAAGCGAAAGCCGCCCGGGACTCGTCCCTCCGGCAGGCGTTATCGTTGCGGGGGATGTCCCGTACTGCGTCTGGAGGGCCAGCTGGTTGTTCACATAGACGGCATCGCAGACGATCTGAATCGAACCGACGTTCCTGACGTACAAAACCAGGCAGCCGAAGCTCAACGAATACTTGGAGGTTGCGTCTGGGGTGGTCGTCCAAGGGGAGCTGACAGTCAGTGTGTCGTTGGGGGAGGCGGTGTTGGAGGCCACCGTTGTTGTCTGGCCGGACCCCGTGCCTGAGGTGATGCTGACGAAGTAGCCTTTCCACTGGTCAACAGTCCAGGTCTGGGAAGGGTCCTGAAGCGTCGTGTCTGTCTGGTTGCCTGTCGCAGTCCCCGAAGCACTCGTAGATGTGCCGCAGGTGTAGCCGCTCCCCGATTGCCCGTTGGCCAGGAACTGCACTTGCTCTATCGTGTACCTCTCCTCGGCCTTGGCCTCGTTCGCGTTGATCGCTGAAGCGAAGGTGTTCTGGCTTGTCGCCGTCTGGCCCAGGCTCCAGACCAGGACCACGGATGCCATCGCAAGGGTCACGAACGTCATGATAGCAACTGACATGATGTAGCTGATTGCTCTCCTCCGGCGGAGAATCACACCGCGTCCAGACCGAGTTTTGATATTAAAGCTTCCCCGCTAGCGGACACTCAATCGGGCCATTTGGCAGGCGGACGACCGAAGGCCTGGCGGCACCTGAACGTTTATGTCGCGCTCTTGGGTTCGAAATCCTGATGGCAGAGGACCCACTCATCGACATTACCAAGGTCACAGAGAAGGGGCAGGTCGTGATTCCCAAGGAGATCCGCGACAAGATGGGTTTCGTCGAAGGAACTAGGCTGATAGTGGTTGCTACCGAGGACGCCGTCGTCCTTCAGAAGGTGGAGGCAGTGGCGGGCAAGATTAGAATGAAGGACCTCCTTGACAGGATAAAGGCGATAACCTCAAGGCTGGCGTTTGGGTGAAGAGTTCATGTCCACCTCCTCGGCTGTCCGGATTCTATTTGCGAGACTCGTCTTTCGTCGAGTGCGAGTCGCTTCCGCGCATATTACATATAAGATAACATTTAAATGCCAAATGTGACAGGGCGTACCGATGTCCGAGCCAAAGAAGAAGGTGGTGCAGACAGAACTTGACCCGAGCGACTACGAAACCCTGCTCAGCCTGGCCAAAAGGAAGAACCTGACGATAAAGGAGGCCGCGAGAGAGGCGCTACGGTCGTGGAGTACGTCCATGACCGACTTGACCAAGGACCCCCTTTTCAGACTCAAGCCAGTCGAGTTCAGGGTCAAAGTCAAGGCCGACAAAATCGAAGCATTCCTCTACAAGCAGGGTTAGGACTTGATCGTCTTCGTCGATTCCTCCGCCCTCAAGGCCAATTACGATTCGAGAGACGACTTCCACGGCAAGGCGACAGAATTGATGCGGAAGATTGCGGCCAGGTCCACAGAAATCACGTCCTTCATGACGACCGATTACGTGCTTGACGAGGCTGTGACGCTGACTCGCTTCGCACACAGCCATAGGAAGGCGGTGGAACTCGCTGAAGCCACTCTCTCGTCAAGGTTCGTGACAGTAGTCTATTCTGATGAGGGATTGTTCTCCGAAGGGATGCAGATATTCAGGCAACACGCCGACAAAGAATGGAGTTTCACCGATTGTGTGTCGTTTGCCACCATGAAAAGGTACAGTCTGGGAACGTCCTTCACGTTCGATGCGCATTTCAAGCAGGCCGGGTTCGCCACAATTCCTTAGCTCGTGAAGCCCGCTCGCGTGTTCTGGTTATTGGTGATTCACCACGAGTATCAAGCCTATTATGATGTATGAGTGAAGGCCGCTCGTTCCAAACCGACAGGTTGAGGGTGGGCGAGAAGCTGTGTGAAAGTCTCCTAGCTTCTTTCACGTACCAATCAAGGGGATAACCTCCAGGCTCGCTTTCGGCTGACTTCGTTGGGATGCCAACGCCTCAGGCACGCTGGAATGCGAATCAGTCAATCATCCCTCAAGACTGGCCCTGAGAGAGACTATTGCAGAAGCGGCCGTCCGAGGGCCTCCCAGGCTGCGCACCTTCAAGGCGGATGAATCATTGTCAGGGGAAATGGATGTATGTGACACTCATGTCACTGACACTCACGGAATATGGAGTGAAGAACAGGAACGGGCATGAAGGTATCGTGCGCTGGGCGAAGTCTGTGGCGTTGATCTGGGAGGCCGTGTAGCCCACCGCCATTGGCATCCCCCCACAGGAATCGAAAGGTGCCGAGCTGTCGTAGAACCCCGTAGAATTGCCTAGCGCCGTGATGGTGTAGAGGACGCTGACATGGTCTGTGGTGGCTGTGGGCTGAATGAAGCTGGGCAAGGCGCTGATCATGAAGGAATTGGAGTTCGTTGACGTGCAGGCAGTCCCGCCTCCTGCCGTTGGTGCGCAGTGTCCTTTGCTTGTGGACAGACCGAACCTGTAGATGCCGTCCACGAACAGTGGCGGGCCGAGATTCGGGAAATTCGCCGGGTTCCCCTGCCACGATGACTGGTAGACGACGCAGATGTACGCAGTCGAATTAGCTTGCATCAGGAGCACCGGGACACCGCTTGCGGCACTGCTATTGACGTTCCAGAGCGTCACGGTCGAGGTCACTGTCTTCGTGGGCTGCAGCACGAGCGAGACGAGGATGCTGGCAGCGACCACGATTCCTGCTGTGGCTATCGCTGCTGCCAGTCGAGCGTAACCTCTGCTGGCAGGCATGGGTTGAGCGATCAATTGTCCTTGCTGCTATGCCGACCGTGAGCGTATAGTCCTATCGATGAGAGCGCAGCGTTCTTCGTGCTACTTCCCTATTGCGTAGGGTATCCATTTGGGCGTGAGCGGGGTGGCAGTCATCCTCGTCACCATCATGTAGCGCCCCAGGTCTGTCAGCTTCATCTTGATGGTGCCGTCCGTGGCGTACTCAACCGAAGAGTTGGCCTTCTCGTCGTGCACCCCCTCCTCCATGAGCACAAGCCCGGTCATCCCCCGGCTCTTCTGCTTGGTCCTTATTGCGTCGAGGAGCTTCAGTGCCCTCTCGAGGCCGGCGTTCTTGACGAAGTCGGTGAACGAGTCCACCACTATCCTGGCGTTGCCCTCGGGGTTCACCTCGAAGTCATTGAGCATCCTGGAGAGGGTCACGGAGACGTCCGTGAGCGACGACGCGCTTGCGGAGTAGGCTGCTCCGCCGGCACCTGCCCGCCAGGAGTGGCAGTCCAGCACGTGAAGCCTCTCCAGCCCCGTCCCCCACTCGAACTGCTTCATCGTCTCGCCTGCCTCGTCGGCCCCCTCGGTCGTCGAGACCAGGAACGCGTCCTTCCCCGACTGGATACCGGTGAAAATGAACCGTTTGCTCAGTATCGATTTGCCAACGCCGGGAGGCCCCAGCAAGGTGCAGAGCGAGCCCTTCGCCAGTCCGCCCTTGAGAATCTGGTCAAGCTCGGGCACGCCGATCGCCAGCCTCTCGGTCAACGCCGAGTCTTGCGCACCGAAAGAGTTTAAGAGTTTGGCTCGGGAACGCCCGTCGTGTCGCACGTCCCGACCGGAGTGAAGGGTGTCGACGCTCTCCTCGACGGGAAAGGAATCCCGAAGGGCTACTCGATTCTTGTCCTCGGCTCGCCTGGAAGCGGTAAGACGACGTTCGGCCTCCAGTACCTGATCAACGGGGCCGAAAACGGCGAGAAGGGCGTCTACGTGTCCATGGACGAGCAGCCCGAGATGCTCCTTGCCAACGCTCAGACTTTGGGCCTGGGAGTGAAGGAACTCGTCGACGCAGGCAGGATAGCGATAATCGACGCTTCTCCGATTCGCGTTCTCCCCGCCAGGCTGAAGCTGGGAGTCACAGAGGGAGGGAGGCGCGAGTTCGCCCTCGCCACACTGGTGACCTCGATCACGGAGGCTGTGGAGAAGACCAAGGCCTCCAGGATAGTCATCGACCCGGTCTCGACGCTGACGATCCACTTCCAGGACGAATACGAGAGGCGCGTCGCGTTCCTCGACCTCCTGGCTGCAATCGCGAAGACGAAGTGCACCACTCTGCTCCTGGCGGAGATGGCCGAGGCCTCCAACGAGAGGAGGTATCACTTCGAGGAGTTCATAGCTCACGGGGTCATGGTTCTGACGCGCTCCAAGATGGACAGCGCCTACGTGAGGGTCTTCAACGTCGAGAAGATGAGGGGGATCAACCACGACACCCAGCCCCACCCGTACACCATCGCCAAGGGCGGCATCCAGGTCTTTCCGGAAGAACAGGTTCTCTAGATTCTCGGCTTCGCCCTTACGTTCTTGATCTTGTCCAGAAGCAGCTGGGGGTCCGCGACCTCGAAGATCGCCGCCTCCAGCCCTGTCTCGGTCTCACAGGTCACTATCAGCTGCCTGTACTTCTCCGCTCCGTCCAGCGGCCTCGGCTTTGCGTTCAGGCGCCTCTCGCCCGAGGCCTTGCGCTCAAAGTCCTTGGCGTCCCTCCAGTTTGGCCTGCTCTTCCGGGAGCGGACGCCCCCTTCCAGGGCGAGGTCGACGACCTTGTCCATCTCTATTCCGAGCACCTTCCCGGTGGGGACCAGTTGAGGCTTGCCGAGCATGCCCGAGACCCTCACCTCGTAGGCGCGGAAGCCGAGGTACTTCGGAGTGAGGAAGATCTTCCCGACCATGAGAGGAGGAAGGTTCTGCAGCCTGCCCTCATAGTAGCCAAGGTAGCCTGTCTCCTCGGACTGGGGCAGGAAGACGTTCTGGCTCAAGGAGTCAGCTCTCTCAGAGGAGCTTCCTTCTTCCGTTTCCAGTAGTAGTCGTCGACCTTCAGGCCTTCCATGTCGCTTATGCCCTTCAGGGCCAGTATGCTGCCTCCCAGTGTCGCGAAGGCGTAGATGAACGCGTCCGGTGCGAAGAAGTAGAGCATGAGGGCCGACGCCTCCGTCGCGAGCACGCATCCCGTCGATACCAGGAAGACGAAGCGGCCGACGTTCGAGGAGACCCTGAGGGCGAAGTAGGCCAAGCTGAGCGTGAACACAGAGAGCAGGCCGAGGGCCAGGAACACGGGCTCCTGCCGTACGGCGATGACCACGGTGCTGAATGCGAATATGAAGCTCCCGAAGAGCCCCAGGGCGAACCCTCTTACCCTCTTGAGATGCGCGTATCCCTCGTATTCCATGCGGGTGTAGCACGGTCTGGAGGAAAGTTCTATGGGATTGTTTAACAATCCTGACTATGTAGTTAGCGTGAGACGCACGGGTGAGAGCGTCGCGAGGCCGTCTAGACCCAGGCTGCGGCAACCCTGGTGAGGTCTCTCAGCCTGGTCTGAGCGACCGTCCCCGGACTAAGCATCGATATGAGGTCGGTGTACCTGTTCACGAAGCTGATGCCTTCTGGCGTGGCACGGAAGGTCACCGAACCCTCCTCCTTGATGCACGCGACCAGCCCGGAATCTATCAACTTGTTCAGGAGCTCGGTGGCAACCACGCTGTTCACGTTCGCTACAAGCATCACTCGGCTCTTGTTGGCCCCTCCGCTGCAGGCGTTGACGATTTCAGCCACTGTGTCCAACCTACCACGGTTCTTGGTGGCTGAGCGCGTTGGAGCCGGACGTACGGGAGGCTGTTCCTCCAGCTGCCCTGGGTCCCGGCCCAGTTCGTACTCTGCGAGCATGGCAGCAGGGTCCGGACGAGCCGATTAGAACAGGTGTCACTCCACGGAAGAAGAACAACGATGATTGTTGTATGCAACAACTGATGTTACAAGTGTTTCCTGGGCCTCGTTCCATCTCGTCCCCACTCTCCGGCCCTCGTTCCATCCAGCCTTGATAGGCTTATGAAGAGCGCACGAGGCGTTCCTCCCGTGGAGAGCCGGGCCTCGGAACTCCTGCAATTGTACGGTCTCGGGCAGCGAGAAGCCCTCGCGTACCTGCAGGTGCTGAGGGCAGGCTCGGTGAGCGCGGGAGACATAGCGAAGTCGCTCTCGCTTAGAAGGATGGAGGCCTACCGCCTCATGAAGAAGCTCTCGGACGCCAACATGATACGGGCCAACGCCGGGAGACCGGTGACCTACTCAGCAGAGCCGGTGGACGATGTCGTAGCCAGCATGATGGAAGCTAACGCCCAGAAGACGAAGGCCATGGAAGCGGCCAGGCAAGAGCTCCTCTTGCTCGCGAGGTCGATGCCCAGGGGGAAGCCCGGCCCATCGGAGCAGCAGTTCAAGATAATCCAGGGGAGGGAGCAGATATACAACAAGATCGGCAGGATGGTCGACGAGGCGAAGAGCGACCTCGGCCTGCTACTCACCAGGAACGACCTGGTCCAGGCGTACCAGCTGGGCATAGTCGACAAGCTGGCCAAGGCCGCGGGGAGGAAGGTGAAGGTCAGGGTGCTGAGCTCCATAGAAGAGAGCACATTGGAGGCTGCCGAAGCGCTCCAGAAGAGATGCGAGATTAGACATTCGGCAGATGCCGTAGCTGGAAGGCTCATACTTCTGGACGGCGTTTCCGCGCTATCGTCCCTGGTCCTTGACGACTCGCAGGGAAGAAGGAACGACCAAGACATCGCTGTCTCGTCCGAGAGCCCGAGCTACGCCGAGATGCTCGCCTCCCTGTTCGATGTGGCCTACAAGTCGGCGACTCCGAGCGCGGAGAGGATAGCGGTCGTCAACGAAGCGAGGTCTTCGGACGGCAGGGTCAGGTCCATAACGCAGGTCCTGCAGGTGACACTACCGGAAGACGGCTGGACCGTTGCAGCCCCCGGGACGGTGCTGGGCAGGTCCGGGGCGGGCCACGGGTTTCCGATGGTCGCTAGGAAAGGAAAGCGCACCATGGCCGTCGACGTCGTCGCCGCGAAGAACGAGCAGGACTCGGGCGACCGGGCGGTCCAGAGCATCATGAGGAAGCTCGACCTTGAAGGAGTCGAGGTGGTCGTTGCGTCCACTCCTCCGCCCGGAGACGAGGTGAGGAAGCTCGCAGAGCTGATGGGCGTGGGCCTGGTGTCAGCACCGGACACCATAGGAACCGCCACCGAGTTGAGGAAGCTTCTCCGAAGCAGAGCCTGACGCCGACCGCCACGCCCCCCGTCCCAGACGCGCTGCCCGGCTCCAAGGCGAGAATCAATGCAGCCGCTCCGAATCTGTCGCCCCCGACGGACCTTAGCGGCGGTCTACCGGGTTTACTGGTCTTGGGAGTCCTTCTTTCTGGGTCCAGCTCCTTCCGGCTCGGCTGCCTTCCCAGACTCTGACCACCTTCTGTCTTTCTTGACCTGGGTCAGAAGGCTGATTGCCAGGTCCGTGCTAATTTCGTCTCTGATGTTCAGTATTCCGTAATCTGCCATTTCGAGCCTCCCGACCAACTGCCCGGCCGGTCTCGACGGCTCGGCTGCCTCAGCCGGGGCTGCCAGTCCCTTGCCCGCTTGCAGATGAACAGAATTCTTCCTCATCAGCTTCTCGACTTCTTCTGCGACGTTCTTCGCCTCGACTATTTCGAGTCCGGCACTCTCTCTGAGGAACAACCTGAGCTGATCGTCGGTTGGCTCTCTCCCGAATCTGAGATAGATCTTGGAAAACAATTGGACGCTTAGGACGGATTTTTCCAGTCCAGCCCTCTGCTCGCCGTGGGTGCCGTACAGTATTTGCTCGCCCAGGTCCGTAGCCGCGATCTGGTTCCGCCCGGTCTCGACCAGTCCGTACTCGGTCATAGCGGCGACCAATTTTCCAAAACCGCCTCCGCCCGGCGAGAGGCCGATCGCCTGCGCGAATCCGTCCCTAGACATGTTGCGGGACTTCAGCGACTCGCGCGCTCTCCTAAGGTAGCTGACGCAGTCGTCCAGGTCTCTGGACGGGTACCTGAGAGAACCTGCCCTGGGCATGCGTCCGAGGGTCGATTATTGCCTAATTACGCCTTTTGGCCTGTGCCAGAATTGGGCAATCGCCGGTGCTGATGGAGGGAATTGGCCTTGCCAGCCGCCAGAATCAGGCTGGGCAGAATGGCATAGTGGCCGCGCAGCCGAGGCTCAGAAGGCCGGTCTGGTGCGCGAAGGTTCGCGGGGCGCGGCCCTGGGCTCCAACGATTCCTTGACGGAGACGAAGTTGTTGAGGAACCTTCTTCCGCTGTCCGTTATTTCGTAGAAGACGCCGCTGGTTCCGACGACCTTCTGCAACGCTCCTACGTCCTCCAGTCTGCTCAGGGCGTCTTCCAGGTCACTCCAGGCAAGATTCGCTTTGTACAGAATGTGCGTCCGTCGCAGCGGTCCGTTTTCGCTGACGGCGCCAAGTATGTCGATGTATCTTTCCAGTCGTGACCGTTTTGAGATTTTAGACTCGTCCGGTCGGAGGTTCGTTGGTTGCGTCTTTGGCTCTGCGCGGTCCAAGTCGTCGGGCGCAGTCTTCTCCCAGACTTTCTTGCTCATCGTCCTACCGCCGAGAGAATTTCAGAACGGACGCATTGCCGAAATAATGTGCGAGCAAAATCGCGACAGCGTATGTCTCCAGTGTCGTCGTGTCTCCCATCTGCTGGGAGGAATCTCTATGTCGGGTTTTTTTGTCAGACAAGTTGGGCAGTGCCACCAAGGCAACGGATAGGTGCGGCATAGATAAGAGTCGTGCGGTCAAATAGATTAGAGCAGTCGTATTTTTTCGTCAAAAACCGCATTTGCATCCAGAGCAGTAATCCATGACTGCCTTCCCGACTCCTCCGATGGACATCTGTTTCCGAACCGTCTTATAATTTGGGAAGCAAAGCATCCTCGAGAAAATGTCACTCAACCTACCAGACCAACCTGAAGCCTTCATCGAACAGATGAAGATTCAGTCCATCACACAACTGGCAAGACCAAGTGTCGCAGTGCTCGGAGTCGGCGGAGCCGGCTCCAACATAGTGAACTGGATCAAGCAAAGAGGAATCGCTGGCGGCAAGCTGATCGCCGCCAACACAGACGCACCCCACCTGAGCATGACGCAGGCTGACCGGAGAATCCTGATCGGCGAGAAGCTGACCATGGGCAGAGGATGTGGCGGTTACCCTGAACGAGGAATGCAGGCGGCCCAGGAAAGCATGGCCGAAATCAAGCGGGAGACTCAGGGAGCCAATATCACCTTCCTCTGCGCAGGACTCGGCGGCGGAACCGGGACCGGCGGAGCGCAGGTCATAGCAAAGGAGCTGAAGTCGCAGGGGAGCCTAGTCATCGGGGTAGTCACCCTACCCTTCTCGGTGGAGAAGTACCGCTATGAGATCGCTAGGAAAGCCCTGATGAACCTCGAGGGGCTCTGTGATTCCGTAGTCACCATAGACAACACCAAGCTGAGCCAGGTAGCCGGCAACCTCCCCCTGCAGCAGGCGCTGGGGGTGGCCAACGAGCTGATCGGCCAGTTTGTGAAGGGAATCACCGAGACCATCACCACTGCTAGCTTGATCAACATCGACTACGCTGACGTCAGGGCCATCATGGAGAGGAAGGGCCTCGCCGCCATAGGGGTGGGCGAGGAGGATGGCGCCAACAGGGTGGAGAATGCCGTGAGGCACGCCCTCGACGCCCAGCTGCTCGACATCAAAGACATATCCAAGTCCCAGGGAGTGCTGGTCCACGTGGCAGGAGGCGACGACGTCACACTCGAAGAGGTGACGAGGGCGGGAGAGCTCGTAACGAGGTCTCTACCCCCGAACACCAGGATCGTGTGGGGCGCCAAGGTGGACCCGACCATGAACGGAAGGGCCCGCGTAATGGTCGTCCTCACGGGCGTGGAAAGCACGTTCCTTTCGACAGGCCAGTCAAGGTGGAGTCTAGGACCCCTGAAGGTGGGGAGGTAATCCCCGCCTCTTTTTGATTAGAAATGTATCTCCCAAAGCTACTGAGGAGGAGGCTCAAGTCGAGCCTCAGGGAGCCGACGCTGAACCTCGCCTACCGGGCGGCCGGCTTGGCCCTGTTCGTCTCCTGCGGAGCGGGAGCCTTGGTGGCAGAGTACCGCCCGTCGCTTATCCATGCCTCCCCCGTGTGGCTGGCGGTGGGTTCCGGCTTCGGAGCGGTCCTCCTTCTGGCGGGGTTCGCGTCGGCCGAGGCCTGGGAATGGGCCATGAGCAAGGTCAACTACGAGGCTTACGCGTCGCCCTACAGGAGAAGGAAGCTGCTCCTCGTCACAGGCGTGCTGTCCCTGGCGATCGTGGGCGTAGTGCTGCTGCTCGTTCTGTGAGGTGCGTCGGTTGGCGAGTGGGGACCACGGCGTCAGCCCCGAGGCCCTCAATCTCCCGTTCGCCATCGATTCTGAGACCGGGGCGCCCCTCCCCAACGAGGTCGAGGTGCTGCTGGGCTGGCTGTCCGTTGTAAGGAAGGTCCCGCTCGCACATACCAGCCGGGCGGAGAGGCCGCCCATCGACGCCCTGGCGAAGGTCTACGTCCCTCTGTGGGTGGTCAACCTGGGAGGGCGGTTGGCCCTGGTCGACCCCACGGTGGAACGGGGCTCCAAGATAGAGTACAGGGAGCCCAGCCGCATCGACGGCTTCGTTGAGAGGCTCCAGGCGACCCACAGGAAGGTCTCCATGTTCAGGAACATACTGGAGGCCTACCAGAACGCCTTCCCCATCACGAACACGACCAACGCAGTGGAGGTGCAGGGGCTGATAGCCGGAAGCGAAGCTGGGACCATACTGCAGCACGCCAGGAAGGTGACAAACGGGGGGCTGCGGGACTTCTCGAACCCTCCCACGCTGGGAGACGGCAGCTACATGGCGGTCAAGGGGGCGGTTTCATCCATCCAGCGGGTCTACAGGACCTTCTCCGAGGGCATAGAGGAGCTCAAGCTGGCAAGGAGCGTCCTCAAGGTGGAGACCGAGAGCCAGCTGAAGAGCCTGAACGAAGAGGTCGCGACGCTCAGGACAGAGTACAACTCGGAGATAGAGGCTACCAAGGACCTCGCTGACAGGACCATCCAGGCCCTGCTGACGAAGAGGGACGACGAGATCGAGATCATCGCCTCCAGGTTCACCGAAATCAGGGAGATGCTGATCTCGGACCTCATGAACATGAAGAAGGCCCAGTCTGCCATCCTGCGGGAGGAGGGGTACCTCAGGAAGATCGCTGCAGCCAGCGTCGCGAGCAGGCTCACCCCGGGCTCGGACATGGTCAAGCTTCTCCTGGGCGACCACGCCAGCAGGCTGAGGACCATGAAGGACGAATCGTCGAAGATCCAGGTGCTGGTCGACGAGATAGAGAAGGAGAAGGGGAGGGAGCTGAGCGCGATAAAGGACCTCTACGACGAGCTGATCATGGCCAAATCCCGGGTCATCAGCGACCTCCAGATAGAGCTGGAGGTCGAGGTCGAGAAGCGGACCGCGGAAGTCGAAGAGCTGACCGAGCTCCAGAAGTCCCTGGACAAGAGGTTCGAGGGCGTCACCCTCGCCAACGAGGACCTCCTGAAGAAGCTGGACTGGATGGTGCCCGACGACTTCGGCCTGAGGGCAAGCGCGCCGCTGTACGTGGCCGTCTACGCGGGGCTGGCCGAAGGTGAAGACAGGCCCCTGCTGGTCTGCTCCCCCGGCGTGTTCTCGTCCGGGCTCCCCCCCATGGGGGCCTCCTACACCCTGGAAGAGAGGCTCAAGCCGGTCTCGAGCTACCTGAAGACCCTGGTGGAGGTCCATCTGGCCAACAGGATGCAGAGGGAGCAGGACTTCAGGCGGAAGACTGTCCAGCTTGTGAAGTCAAAGGACCTGCTGCCGCTCCTTCCCAACCTCCTTCCCGTCGGGCTGAAGACCGCCCTGGACAGAGGATGGACCACCGAGTCAAGGGCGAGGGATATCGGAGCCTTTGCGGCGAAATACGCGCCTACAGCTGGCGGCGTGGCCTTTGCGGGGCGTGGCCGTAGCCCAGGGTGACGATGATGTACTCCTTCAGCGCCCTTACGAACGAACGGATGTAGGTGACGTCCCCCTTTCTCAGGGTCAGGAACGGGAGGGAGAAGCTGACCGAGACCGAGGTGACGGGAGCATCCTCTTCGCCCACGACGGCAATGAACACCTGCTTGTAGGCCTCTTCGAAGGAGAAGGTGAAGACGTTCCTTCTCAGGCTCCCCTTCTCGAAATGCAGCAGCTTCCCCTGGTCGTTGACCACTTTGTAGCCGAATCCCCTGATGTGCTTGAGACAGATCTCCTTGATGTCCCCCCAGTACCCGTCGACCGTGAAGGCCTCCGTATGCTCCCCCATTGTCTAGTCTCGCAGCGGGCGAGCGGCGTATAAAGCCGTTAGTCCTTCCCCAGCCAACGGCCGTCCGGGGAGTCCCGGAAGAGGCGGGCAACGTTAAAAAGGGCTGAAACGGGCGCGTTTCTCGCTTTTTGAACTGCGAGTTCTGCGGAAGGGAGGAGTCCCTCCCCTTCGTCTGCAATTACTGCGGGGGGGTCTTCTGCTCGGAGCACCGACTCCCCGAGGCGCACATGTGCAAGGGAGACCTCTCCCAGAAGCGGACCGTGGTGGCACCTCCGACTACCACGTTCACCTACTCGGAGCCCGGCTACACCGCCCAGCTGAGGCAGCCAGGCGCTCCAGTCTTCTCTGGAACCGAAGTCAGGGACATAGTCCTGGCCTGGCTCGCCCTCGGCGTGGCGTTCACGATCGCCATTTCCTCACGCGCCTTTGGCACCGCCACCTTCAACGACCTTGCGACTGTCTTTGTCACAGCTCTGGTCACAGTCGGCTCGGGCTTCGTGCTGCACGAGCTGAGCCACAAGTTCACGGCGGAGAGGTACGGGTTCTGGGCCGAGTTCAGGGTGTGGCCCCTCGGGCTGCTCCTGGCGCTGGTCACTGCCTTCATCGGGTTCATCTTCGCAGCTCCCGGCGCCACCTACATCTCTGGCACGAACATCTCCCAGTCGGAGAACGGCAAGATCTCCATTGCGGGTCCGCTGACCAACGTGGCCGTTGCAGTCGCCTTCCTCCCGCTGGTTCTCTTCCCCGGGATTCCTTTCTTCTGGGTCCAGCTGGGCTCGGAAGGAGTCTCGATCAACATCTTCCTCGCGCTCTTCAACCTGCTTCCCGTGCCTCCGCTCGATGGGGCCAAAGTCTTCGCCTGGAACAAGCTCCGGTGGGCAGCTGTCTTCCTGCCGCTCGCGCTCCTCTTCGTGTACCTGTTCCTCGGGTGAGCGTCCGGGCGGCATTCTACGTCGAGCCCGGGAGCGGCGGGGTATCGAGCGTCCGGCTAGTAAAGGGAGGCTCTGTAGTAGAAAACGAATCGACCCTGAACTCGGCTGCCCATCCGCCCCCCATTCCGCAGGGGTCACAGGGTTGTACGCGATATCCTGTCCAGCTATGGTCGAGCCCAGGTTCTACCATTGAGGAAGGACAGCAAGGTCTTCCCTCAATGTCCGCAGCTGGGAAGGCGAATACCAGTCTGTCCAGAGGCTGCGGGGTTGAATGAGGTGGGAGAGAGGGACGGCGCGCTAGCAAAGCGTGTACTTTCAGTGAGGTTTCCCAAAATCTCGAGGGATGGGCGATAAGCTTTATAGGCGCCTTTCCCATCATGGTAGTGGGAATTTGGAGGCTGTGGTGGACGAGCGAGGCAGGGTGCTCATACCTCAGAATCTCAGGTCAGAGGTCGGCCTTGACGAGGGGACCGTGGTCGAGATCAGGAAGGAAGGAAAACGTTCGCTTTTGTTGGCCCCTTCAAGGGAACGGCGGCGCACTTGGAAGGAGCTCAACGGGCTGAACCCGACCCGGACCGGTGATCCCGAGTGGCCCACCCCAGAGGAAATCAAGGGCATCTGGGGATAGACACCAACGTCCTGGTTGCATACCTGGACGCTGCCCATCCCTCCCACGGAGAGACGAGATGGCTGGCCAACGAACCGGTAGCCCTCAACCCCACGATCGCCCACGAAGCCTATCACACTCTCGTGTTCAAGGCGAAGTGGAAGCCCGAGGAAGCGGCAAGGGCCGTCCTTGATGCCTGCTCTGAACCGGGAAATTCTTTCGTCAATCAGACGGTCAGGACCACGAAGGCCGGCCTGGAGCTAGCGGTGGGGCATCACCTCGGTGGCAGGGACGCCCTGATTCTCGCAAGTCTCCTGGCTGCCAAAGTAAAGGAATTTCGCACTTTTGACAAAAGTCTGTTGGCGCTGAAGCGAGTCAGATTCGGGAAATCAAGCTTGACCATCAGGCCAGTTTGAGCGCTTCTACTAGCAAAACGAAGTTCGTCCTGAGCTAAAATCGACGGCGACGGTCGGACTCGAACCGACGACCAATAGGTTAACAGCCTACTGCTCTACCACGCTGCCCAGTCGTTTCTCGACCTCTGAGCTATGGGAGAGGACACAGAGGTCCTTCGAAGAGGTGCTCCTTCCCTCCGACGGCCCTGACGTAGGTGTTCCCCTCTGTCAGCTCCACCCCGCACTCTTCGCAGTTCAATTTCC
>CAZENV010000003.1:0-63735 GCA_964513805.1 uncultured Nitrosopumilales archaeon | reverse complement strand
CACGCACGTCCCTCCGATCAGGGTCCCCTTGGTCCTATTCGTCCCAATCAGTGCGGTCTTGACGCCGAGCTCGTCCGCCTTGATGGCTGCAGCGAATGCTGCGGACCCCTGGCCCAAGATTACAAATTCATGTCCCACTTTGGCATCACCTCTCCAGCACATCACATGTGAACAGGTTGCTTGCGTATGCCCTCAGGTGGTCGTCTGCAATCTTCAGTATGGGAAGCACTGTCTTTTCGTTAATTGAGTAAACCCTGGACTTGCCTTCGCGACTAGGGGTAACCAATCCGCAGAACGTGAGACATTTGAGATTGTGAGAGGCAAGCGTCTGCTCTAGGCCTAACTCGCTACAAATCTCGGAAACGCTCGTGGGCCCCCTCTTTGCCAGGAGGTCTAGCATCTGCATTCTAGTTTCGTTTGCTAACGACTGAAAGAACAACGCGTAGGGCTTAGGTGAGATAATCTTGGCTGGCACTGGGGCCGATTTCCTTCCTTGACGAGTTGACATGGACATCATATGATATGGCAGTCATATAAACTGTACGTCTGGCACATTGGATCATCGGCGCGATGCTCTCCCCGTTACACCGTCTCATCGCGCGGGCCCGGCTCTACGCCTGTAGGCCAAGTGCTAGTCCGGATTCAAGCAGAAAGGCTTAACGCCGACCCGCGGCACTTCACTGTACACTGGATTCATCACGCTTCCTTCGGGAATATCCCGTATTGGAGTCTGAGTGCGCTGACCATCGTAGAGGGGCAAGAAGGGGAGAGGGTTTAGCACAACCAAGATTGAAATTCAGCTCTTGAACTTCGACCGCTGCTTTAGCATGTCTGCGAGGGCAACGAAACTAGGATTGGCACCCGCATTGACCAATCTGAGAGTGCCCAGCGCTAATCTGACCTCCGGCTCGTATTTTTCCTTGAGTGCGAAGCTGACCGTGCTGTAGTGTACGACCCCTTCCAGTTGTTGTTCGATGACCTTCTCGCTACTGGGGTTGAATGGGACGACTTGAAACACTATCCCGTTGCACCACTGAATCAATGGTATCGTCGTCCCTCCTGCAGCTCTTGCCCCCGTCAGAACGAGTTCCACATAGTCATCGAATCGGTATTCAATCGCTTCGTGGATTACAATTCTCTTGTAGGGTTCTATGACTATCTCGGGTGGCGTATCCTTGTTTGACACTTTGCAACAGGGTGCGCTCGCAGATATTAGAAGTTGTTTGGCGGGCGCGTTTCCCATTTCAGTCGTCACAGTTCTTGCACCTCCTCGGTGGTAGGAAGTGAGTAATGCCTATGCTGTCGTGGACCACTTCGCAATCCACGAACATCCCTTCATCTTCGGATTCTCCTTCTTCACTCAATCTGTCGAATCCCCTGTCCGAGAATCATTCTGAAGAAGCGATTGTAGTGGTCTGGATCGATGTCAGATTCTTCTTCCAGCCGCTGGTCATGACTTGGCTCGGGATGCGTTGGATTCTGCCGGTAGATTAAGGTCTAAAACCCACCCCCGCACCAAATTTAGAATTGAGGCCATCGTGCTCCCTTGTCCGTGTGAGGATTAAGATTGGGAAACAGTGCGGTCGCCGGGTTTTCAACCCGTGTTGTTGGAAGTCTGTGTTCGTTCTCAATTTACCGTAAATTACAGCTATAATCCGACCCGCGACACGTAGCCCTGGGGCGACGTCGCCTACGCATCTTGCCTTGAGGTGTGTATCGACCTACTGTTTCCTGCCGCACTTCGGGCAGAACGCTGCGTCCGCCGCCAGCTGCGTCCCGCAGGCTGGACAGTACTTCAAGCTCGCAGTCGTTGCCGTCGGGGCCGACGCCTGCTGGCTCTCCCGAATCGCGAAGAAGGCGATGATCTGGAAGATTATCGCGACCAAGAGCACGATAAAGCCGACCAAGACGATGGTAAGTAACGCGCCGACAAAGAACAACGTCCCGGCGGTCTTGAATGAGCTTATGTTGAGGCGAGTCCCGATCGAATCGAAGGCCCTGCGGATGAAGATCGAGGCGATGACAAAGGCAATCCAGACGACGCCGAGGATGGCGAAGAACCCCCAGAAGAAGGTGGGGAAGACCATGTAGGGGGCGGCCCCAACGTGTGGATAGCTGGTTGTGAAGCCCCAGGCGAAAATCGCGATGATGAGGACCACTCCGAAGACGGCTCCAGCTATCGCGGCAATTATGGCGTAAAGCATGTTGTCGAATATTGACCTGTCCTGGAGGTCGTCTGAGATGTACTTGACAGCGATAAGTGTCAGGATGTAGCCCACTATGTTTACTCCAGGAACCAATTGCAGAATGGAGCCGATTCCACCGAGCGTCTTCGCTTCTTCTAGCCTGCCCAATGATTCGACCGCCCCTTTTTGTGTGTCATTCTCTTATAACACTGAGCGGCCAATTCGACTACGATTCCTGCCTGCGATGATTTCTTAAGGGAGCGCCCGCAGATCTGGCTTGAACCAGCTACAATGAAGAATATTGAGGCCTCCCTAGATGATTCCGTGTCCCTCAACGACAGGGATGCAGGGGTCGTCCGGACAATCGAACAGGAGGAGCTGTCGGTGTTCACCTTCGACGGCCTAAGGAGGCTGACGGGCGTGCACCCGGAGACCCTCTCAAGGACGCTTGAGAGGCTCGAAGAGCAGGGAATCGTTGAGAGGTCCATGGAAGGCTACAGCACTACCGTGAAGGCGAGGGGTCTTCTGCCTGCGCACCCCGCACATGAAGAGGCAAAACGGGTTCCTCTCCTCCATACGTTCCTTCCTATTGGCGTCAGTATGCAGGTGGTTGTGGCCGCACTCAGGGGGAGGTGGTTCGACCAGATGAGATGGGTCGGCAGCTCCGAGGCTGAGGACGGAATCGTGCTGAAGTGGGTTACCGACGACGGCTCGGCTCTGGTGGATGCGAAGTTCTCCATGGGCCAGCTTGACATCGAGGCGAAGGTCAGGAAGGGGACCGACCTCAAGGTCGCAGTGCGGGCTGCTCATCAGCTGATGAGCCGGATAACCAGAATCTACCAATCGCACCGTCCAAGCAGGATCATGATGATGCAGGTGGACGAGCCCTTCGCCACCGCTGCGATGTGACTGGCTTCCCCGCGAACCCGCTCAACAAGTAGAGGCCGTTCTATAGTACGTGCAGTGATAATAGCGAAATGACACAATCAGAAGGTTCGCAGCTACTGCAGTCTATTTCGGACGCGGTGGCCCAGCTGGCAGACAAGGTGGCTCCGTCTGTCGTCAGCGTCAACTCCGGGAGGAGGGCCGGGACCGGCCTCGTCTGGAGCGGGGACGGGTACATCGTCACGGCAGACCACGTGGTAGGAAGGTCCGAGGCCCCCACGGTCAAGCTCGGCGATGGAAGAGAACTGGAGGCAAAGGTGGCAGGGAGGGATTCGTACGCTGACGTGGCTCTGCTAAAGGTCGATGCCGACGGCCTAGCTCCAATTCGGGCGACTGACGGTCACGACCCAAGGGTCGGTCAGTTTGCTTTGGCCATGGCCAGAGCGTTCGGCCAGAAACCATCTGCAACGTCCGGGATAATCACGAGTCAGGGCGTGAGCATGAGGGGATACTGGGGGGTCCGCATCCAGGATGCCGTGGTCACTGACGCCAAGCTGAACCCGGGATACTCTGGGGGCCCGCTGGTTGACGCCTCAGGGAACCTGCTCGGGATGAACGTGGCATACTTCTCTGGAAGAGGGATCGCCATCTCGACCCCGACGCTCCGAGAAGCCGTAGAGACGCTCTCTCGAGATGGGGGAGCCAGGATGGGTCACTTGGGGGTCGTGATAGAGCCCATCGAGCTTCCGGAAGAGCTGGCGTCGAGACCCGAAATAGGTCAGGAGCAGGGACTTCTTGTCAGGGCGGTAGAGGCGCGGTCGCCGGCCAGGACTGCCGGGGTAGCCTTAGGAGACGTAATCATCAAGTTCGCTGGCACCGATGCCACCGACGAGTATGAGTTGCACAAGGCCCTGCAGGGCGACGCCGTCGGTCGGAGCGCAAGCCTGCGGGTCCTCAGAGGAGAGAAGCTCACCGAGCTCACCATAACCCCTGAGGAGGCGGAAGAATAGATGTCTCCGCTGCCCTCATTTCCAGAGGAGAGGGAGCCGAGAATGCCTCGCCCCTGGCAGCCTCAGGACCCCTTCCGTCCCCTCCAGCCGCCTTAGGGCAGTCCATCTCTTCGTTGCCGCGAGAGTCCTTAAAGGGGGACAAGGAGCGCGTTCTCCCATGAGCGGAGAAATCAAGGGAAAGACTCCCCATGGCGAGATTTCGATAGACCAAATCGCCGGAATACAACCGGGCATGGCCAAGATAATGCGGGCCGTCTCCGACCGCTACCACAGATCCTACTACGCTGCGAAAGGGGGCAATTGGAAGCTGGCCGCCTATCAGCTGAGTCAGCTCCGCGGTGAGTTCAGGACTGCCAAGGTGACGAGGCCGAAATTCGCGGCCGACTTGGACGCGTTCGACGCCGAGTGCCTGGTCCCCATCCTGAAGGCGATTCAAGCCAAGGATTGGAACGCGTTCGAAGCAGCTTTCGACAACGGAGTGGAAGGGTCTGATCGATACCACGAAAAACTCGGGTATGGGTACATTCGCTTTGTCCTCCCGAAGGAGCCTCCGGGCGACATCTACCTCGGACCGCCCGAGGAGCTCGAAAGAAGCAAGAAGGGGCAGCGGGCGTAATGGCTGGTTGAGGCCTGCGGCGAGGCTCGGTCGAAGCTCCGACCTTACAGCTTGTTTACCAGCTTCATCATCTCGGCGTAATGATGCTTGATGATTTCTGCACCCTGAGGACCCATCATCCTCTCCGCGTTGCTCTTGCACTCTGAAATCGCCGTGAGTATTCCCTCCTTAGTGGGCTCGGCGTAGCTGACCCCACACTGGGAGAAGGCAGTTTCCACGAACGTCTTCACCTGGATTTTCAGCTGCTCGTCCGTCACTGGTTGATGCAACAGGTTGGCGAACTCCTTGTTTGCGCTTTCGAAACAAGTCAGGAGTTCGTCCCTGACGAACGATGGAGTGACCTCTGAATCCTGAACTTGAGGCGCCTTGTATGACTGAGACATGAGATAACATTATAACATAGGTTATATAACCATATCTGGAGATTAGGGTAAGAAAATGCAGACGCATCTCGTCGACCTCGGTCTTCTCACGAGGTTCGAGGAAGAGGTCAGGGACAGGGTCCCCCGCAGGATCGGGGAGACAGGTGAGGTGGTCAACGCCACCCCCATGGAAGACCTGACCGAGGCATTGGTAGAATGTGCACGTTCCGAATACGGAATCGACATAGCCGACAGAGGGGCGACGGTCCTCGGGAAGCTCGATTCGAAGATCTTCGGGGGTTCGGTGAAGGTTCGCCCGGCGGTCAAGATTCTGGAGGATGCCATTGCTTCAGGGAAGCTGACTCGGGAGAAGACCGTGTTCGAGGCCACATCAGGGAACTTCGGGTTGGCTCTCGCGCTGCTGGGGAAGCTCCACGTCCGTGTGGTCGCCCTCGTTTCAAGGCAATTGCAGCCGGGAGTGCTGGAGCGATTGAAGGCCGACGGTGTAAAGCTCGTGAACTTGGACATCGACATCTGCCCGGTCCCGGGGGTTCAGACGGACCCGAACCTCGTGGTGGCGAGAGCGACCGCAGCCAGCGTGAGGCAGCAGCTGGCTGAGTTGGGGCTCGACCCAGAAGCGTTCGACGAGGTGAGGCCTGAAGCAGAGGAACTCTTGGCAAGGCAGGACGCGATTGGATTGGCGAAACTACTTGCGGTTGCATACGGTGGATTCTGCCCTGAACAGTACGACAACGAACTGAATGTTCAGGCCCACGAGACTGTCACCGGACCCGAGATCGACCAGCAGTTGAAGGAGGCCGGTGCTTCACTCGCCGATTACGACATTGTCTGCGCATTCGGCACGGGCGGGACTGCCACAGGCTTGAGCAGATACGCGTGGAAGACGTTCCAAAGGAAATCTGTCCGCGTAGTCTTCCCTCTCCCGGACCAGGACGTGGCAGGGATTAGGACCAAACCGAAGGCGGTCGGTCTGCGCTTCTACGAACCGGAGGCGTACGCCGGGGAGCACCAGGCGGACTTCGGGAAGGCGAGAAGACTGTTGAAGTTCTTCAACGAGCGTGGCCATGATGTGGGGGAGAGCGGGGCGCTTGCCCTCTACGCAGCCATGGAGCTGATCAATTTCGGCGCTGGAAGACGGTTCGTTGTGCTTGTCGCAGACGGTTCTGCAAAATACGCCAAGGTGGAGACTGTTACCAGGCCCCGGGTCGAAGTCACGCTCGAAGAGGCGGTGGCGAGCAGTCGCGACTACTCGGCGGTCGTGTGGACACATGGGGCTCTGGTCCCGAGGGAGGAAGGGATCAGGGCTATGGCCGCGGCGCTGGGTGTTGACGAGAAGACAGTCAGGGTCGCCAGGGTCAGGGACGTCCAGATGTTGATGGCCGGACGGGAGGTCCCCGAGGTCTTCGGCGCGCCAGATGGTGGCAAGAAGCTCCTGCTTGTCTGTATGGTCGGGGGGACCTCTCTCAGGGTCGCGAAACTGCTGGGCGAGAGAGGGTTCGCTGCCGAGAGCCTCACCGGCGGCATAACGGGCATACCTGCAGTGAAGAGCAAGCAGCCCTTCGAATATCTGCAACCCGCGAGAGAGTAACTCAGACTGGAGCGCCACAGCTCCCGCAGAAGCGCTGGCCTGCCAAGAGCGCCGACCCGCATTTCTTGCAGTATGCCGCCGAGGGAGCAGGGCTCATGATCTGCCTCGGCTGGGCCGTCCCGTCGGTCGGAGGCGTGAAGGGCGCCTGGAACCTCACCAGGTTCTCCCTGATGATACCGTAGGCGCGCTCGGCGTCAGAGTTCGGGAGGTCGTTCAGAGAGAGGGCTTCGCCCCCGAACCGAAGGGTGCACCTTACCGAGGACCTCAGAATCCCTTTGTCGAGCACCACATTGGAGATGTCCTGATAGTTGTAGTCGGTGTAGCCTTTCTTGAGGCGCAATGTGTGCGGGTGCCTCAGGATGATCCGCTCGTTTGTTATCGCTACAGAATCCACATTGATCTTCGGGTGATAGATTTTCTGCGCGATGTAGAGTTGCACCTGCTCGTTCGGGCCAAGTATTTCTCTTACGTCGTCTGGTGCAGATTGCATGCCTAGCTGGGCCCTGTTACCTGCTTGACAAGGACTGTAGGCCTCAGGTTCCCCGAGGCACTGATGCTGGTCATGTCAGCCGTGATGTCCAAGACGACGGTCGTTGTCATCCCGGACTTCACTTGGACCTGGGGATGCAGTGGGACCTTAATCTGTTCGCTGGGAACATTCAGCGTCACGTTGGCTCCGTTTACCGTCGCTGTTGCGGAAGTCACGTTGAACCTAATCATAGTGTAGTTTCCAGCCGGGACCTTGTTCGAACCCAGCAGCGCTGTGACATTGACAAGAGAAAAGAGGTCGAACCTGGTGGAGTTGACTGTGAACGACGTGGTACCGTTGCCCGTACCCTGTAGGGTTACGCTGGACACGGCGAGGTATATGTGAGACACCCCTGAAATGGGTGAGTCGGTGACCTTGATGTTGAGGGTCCCTGTCGGGGAGCCGTATACCACGTAGGCTGCCCCTGCGGCTACGGCTAGGACGACTAGCACGACGATGACGGCGACCGTCGATGTTTTCATCTCTATCTCGCGATGGCTAGGATGTCGTCCCTATATCATATACCGTTTTTGAACGGAGGGCTCGCAACTAGAAGAGGGAGCCGCGCTTCAACTCGGTCCCCGTTCGGATTACCTCCTCAGGGGAGTACTTGAAGGGATCCAGTTCCAGGCAGACAAGGACGTCAGTCCCAGAAATCCTTTCGAGGAGCTCCCCGAGCTTCGCGGTCCCACGCCCCGGAATCAGATGCTCGTCGGCGGTACGGTCGTTGTCGCTCAGGTGAACTTCGGTCAGCTTCTGTCTGAACCGCTCGTACAGCTCGATGGGGTCCCCCCCGTTCACGTGCGCGTGCCCAGTGTCCAGCGTATATCCGGCGCCTTCGATGTTTGAGAGGAGCACTTCAATCGATTCGCTGTCGCTGCCAAGCGGAAAGTGGTACTCGGACCTGCTCTTCGCTTGGTTCTCGACGTTGATGTCGAAGCGTCCCCCCGCCTCCTTGACGAGCTGGCTGATCAGGCCTGCAGCGTCTTCGACTGACTTGTGGACAAGGGCGTTGCTATGGACGCTCCCAGGATGGATGGTCACCTTCGAGGCACCCAGGTGGTCGGCGAATCTGATGAATTCCTTCAGGGTCTTGGTGACCGCTCCCCTCACGGGCTCGAAAGGCGCCGCAGGATTGAGGTCAGAGAAGGGGGCGTGCATGGTTACGGTGAAGCTATAGGTGGACAGGACGTCCTTCAGTCGCTTCTTGTCGACCCAGTCGTGGTAGGCGTGGGGGACCTCGCCCCACAGTTCGATGTATTCGAAGCCAGCGTCCCCGACAACCCTCACTGCACCGTAGAGGTCGGACTTCAGAAGCGACCAAGTACTGATTCCGAGTTTCAAACTATAAGCGCTCCGAGCAGGTCATCGTCGGTCAGCTACAGTTGCAGCAGAGGCTACGACGTAGGAGAGCTCTGCGCTGACCTGAGTCGTTTGGTGATCTCCTTGAGCATCGGCATGGTGAGTTCGGGGTGCTGCCTGAGCAGAGCAGAAAAGACCCATGTCGACAGCGTAAAGCATTTCGTCGGTCGGACGGCTATGACATCGGCAGACCTCGGCTGTTCGTCGATCATTGACATCTCGCCGAAGAATTGCCCCTTCGAGAGTGACGCCAGCACCTTGCTGCCCTTCCGGACCTCCACCTTCCCATCCAAGACCAAGTAGAAGCCGACGCCCAAGGTTCCTTCCTTCACTATCAGGTCCCCAGACTTGTAGGAGAGCTCCTTGCCGCTTTCGACTACCATCTTGAGCTGTTTTTGGTTGAGGCCGGAGAAGAGAGAGACCGAACCGAGGGAGGACGGAACGTCGGAGTTTCCTGCCATCAAGGCGTTCGTGAACCAAACGTGATTTAAATGCACTGTTGCAGTTTCGAGGAAGTTCCCAGTAGCACGTTCAGGTGGGCCGATGTCGAGACCGGAGAGCGCCCCAACAGACGTGAGGCTCCGCATCCCGTCGGGTATCGAAGGTCAGTCTTCTTCTGATTTCGGCTTGTTGCCGACGACCGCCTCGATCCTCTCCATGGTGTCAGAGTCGAGCTTCGGGAGGACCTCCTCTGCCTTCATGTTCTCCTCCACCTGCTCTGGGCGGGAGGCCCCTGTGATCACAGTGCTGACGTTGGGGTTCTTCAAGCACCAAGCAAGCGAGAACTGCGCCATTGTGGCCCCGAGGTCTCTTGCGATTGGTTCCAGGCGCTTGACCGCCTCCACGGCTTCCACCCTTGTTACGCGGTCCTTGAGCCACTCGTATCCCTGGAGTGAGGCACGTGTCCCCGCGGGTACGCCGTCGTTGTACTTTCCGGTGAGCAGCCCTGAACTGAGCGGGCTCCAGACCGTGGTACCCAGTCCGATTTCCCTGTAGAGGGGGAGATATTCCATCTCTACACGGTCCCGATGGAACAGGTTGTACTGAGGTTGTTCCATCTGCGGAGGAGCAAGACCCAGTTCCTTTGCAATGCCGTACGCCCGCATGATGTCGACCGCCCTCCATTCCGAAGTCCCCCAGTAGAGTATCTTCCCTTGGTGAATGAGGTCGTCCATGGCGCGGACAGTCTCCTCAATCGGCGTTTCAGGGTCTGGCCTGTGACAGAAGTAAAGGTCCAGGTAGTCGAATTGGAGGCGCTTGAGGGAGTTGCGGCACGCTTCGTAGATGTGTTTGCGGGACAGACCTTTGTAGTTGGGACGGTCGCCGCCCCAGAAGACCTTGCTCGATACCACTATGCTTTCTCGAGGCCACCCGAGTTTCTTGATTGCGTTTCCCATGACGGTCTCAGCGTTGCCCCTGGCGTAGGCTTCGGCGTTGTCGAAGAAATTCACCCCTGCGTCGTAGGCCGCTGACATGCATTTCGTGGCTACGTCTTCCCCGACCTGTCCGCCGTAGGTCACCCAGGCACCCAAGGAAAGTTCGCTGACCTTCAACCCGGAGCTCCCCAGCCTGCGATAATTCATCGGCCCCCGCCTGACTGGTGAGGGTTATTTACTGTGCGGCTATTCGCTGAAGGACGTCCGCAACGCTGGTGCCCGGTTCCGGATCAGAGGCTTTATCGCGACGCGCCGTCTCCGACTGAGTGAAAGGATCGCCATTTCGTAGTCTGACCAGCTGACCCCCATCTTCTGGGCCACTATCCTTTCGATCATGGTTGCGAAACCATGCTCGTCCCTGTATGGAGCCCTCGGGTCGTCCCCGGGCTCTGCCTCGACCGTGTGGAGGCGGTCAGCCCTCTCCTTCTCGAAGTTTATGTCGAACCTGACGACGCTGCTGTCTGTTATCCCGTTCATCCTGCACAACTCGTATTCGATTAGTTCGTGTAGTGCGACCAGGAAGACGTACCGCTCATCCTTCATCTTGCTGACCCTGATTCTGACCGGGCTCCCCGGAATCCAGTCCCCGACCGTTTCGTACCTCTGTTTCTTGTGAGGGACCTGGGAGATGACGTAGTTGACCTTCTGGGCTGCCGGGACCCTCCTGAGGCGAATCCGCTTGGCCGCACGGAGATGGACCGTTCCCCGGCGCCTGACGGGTGCCCGCTTGGAGGCTCTTACTGGCAAGGTGGATGGGGCCGGGACGCCTCAGGGGGTCTAAGGGATAGGCTGTCTAAAAACGGCTCCTTTTTGGTGAAGTAAACTTGAGCCTCCATGAGACGCCCCGCGAGGAGGAGGGCTGCCGTCTCCGTCTCACCCCTTAATATCCAAGTCCAGTCTCACTGAGAAGACCCGTCTCATGAGAGGGGTTCGCATGCCCCTAAGGGCGTTTCTTAATGAGAGGGCCCGTCGGCCAGCCTGCGTCGGGTTGCCATCGATCATAGACGCACACGTCCATCTTTCCGGCCGCCGGGACGACGTCCTGGCATCGTATGCGAAACGCAACGGGCTAGCGTACACCCTCGAGGAGCTGTTGAGCTTGATGGAGAAGGACCGCATAGGCCATGCGCTCTTGTTGAGCCCACCCCTGAAGTCGGGGACCCCGCTGGCGAACGAGAAGGTGATGGACCTGTGCAGAAGGAGCGGGGGCCGACTCTTTCCGGTCTTCACTGTGGTGCCGACTCGTGCGGCGGTCAGAGCGGCGGTTTCTCTGGCGACAAAGAACAGGGACTCGGTGAGGGGGTTCAAGGTCCTTCTAGGCTACTACAGGGTCTTCGCTGGCGACCCGGTCTTCAAAGGGTTGTACGACTACGCCGAGAAGGAAAAGCTCCCTGTAATGTTCCACACCGGCGACACTGCGGACAGCAGGGGGAGCCTCGTCCACTCGCACCCCCTGACCCTCGACGCACTGGCGAACGCTCGGCCGGGTTTGAAGATAGTCGCCTGTCACTTTGGGAACCCATGGACAGAGGACGTTGGGGAGCTAATCTACAAGCACCCCAACGTGTTCGCTGACGTCTCGGGGCTCGCGGTTGGGGGGAGTCGTTACTCGATGGAATACTTCGATTGGCTGACGAGGAAGCTGGAGGGGGCCATCTACTACGCAGGGGGGACCGACAAGGTGGTCTTCGGGAGCGACTATCCGGTCACGTCTCCGTCGGCGGCCCTGCACCTGGTGGACAGGCTGAAGATCACGGCAGAAGAGAAGGAGAAGATTCTCACGAAGAATGCGAAAGTGGTCTTCGGCCTGTGACCGACAACGCAGAACCAGTGATTGTGGACGTGGACCACGGGGAGAGGTCCTCGCTCGAGCCTATTCTGGAGGAGAGCTTCGAAGGATGGTACCTGCGACACTCAACGAAGACGCTGCATGAGGCAGAATTGGTGAGGGGCGCCTCTGTGGGCGGTAGGCTGGTGGGGCTCACGATGCTGAAGACCCTCGGCGACGGGATCGGCTATGTCTACTACATAGCGGTGGCGAAGGAGTTCAGGCGGAGAGGGCTGGGGAGGAGGCTTCTGGAGGACGCACTGTCCCATTTCTCAGGAGTCAGCGCGCGGGAGGTTTACGCGAGCGCGGAGAACGACGAGGGGGTCGCCCTCTTCCTCTCAGAGGGCTTCAGGAGGACGGACTTCGGTCAGGTGTCGAAGAAATACGGTTTGCTGCGCGCAGTCTCCCTGTACAGGAGCATGCTGGCTGTCCCCGGAGAGGTGCTTCTGGAGAAGGACCTTGCAGAGGGTTCCGAAACGGTCTAGCCGCTTGCTTCGTGCTTCAGAGCGGCCGAATTGATGCAGTACCTGAGGCCGGTCGGTTCTGGCCCGTCGTCGAACTTGTGTCCCAAGTGAGCGCCGCAGTTGGCGCAGACAACCTCGACCCTCTTCATCCCCCAACTGTTGTCGGGGATCTCCTTGACGGCGTCCTTTCTGGCAGCGTCCCAGAAGCTGGGCCAGCCGGTCCCTGACTCGAATTTTGTGTTCGAGTCGAAGAGCTCGCTGTCGCAGACTACGCACTTGAACACCCCAGGCTCGTGGAAGTCCCAGAACTTGCCGGTGAACGCCCGCTCAGTCGCCCTGTTGAAACAGACGTCGTACTGTTCTTTGGTGAGCTGCGATTTCAGCTTCTCCTTCAGGGCCTCCCTCTCATTGTCCTGAAGCATGAACCGATGGCGGGGGCGCCGGGCTTTAAAGATTGAAGAGTCAGGCGTCGATCTTGTCCTTCACTGTCGCCAGCGCCAGCATGAAGAAGAGCAGGGCCACTGCGCCGAGTACTGCAATAATCAACCTTGTTTGCCGGGCAGAACCTCCGTTTAGCGCTTTCGAGGAAGGAATCATGGGATGTTCGGTGCGCTATGCGACGAAATTCAGTGGGAGTATGATTTGGAGGACAAGGGCAACCATGTACAGGATGGAGTACTTCAGAGCAAGCGCCGCTGTCCTCGGGTCCGCGTCGTCGGGTATCTCACCGGTGAACATCTTTGAGAGGCTGCGCGCTTCAGGGACCGTTACGAAGACCACCAGCGACCAGATCGGCAGCAGCCCGGCGACGATTGCAATAGGGACGAAGACATAAGCCAACAGGAGGAGAGTCTTGTACAGGGCATCCCCTCCCGCTCTTCCCATGAGCACGGGGATGGTCTTCATCCCCATGCTGCCGTCGAATTCGATGTCCCTGATGTTGTTCGCCAGGAGGACGAGGGCCACGAAGATTCCAATGGGAATCGCCAGGACCATCGGGACCCCGGACAGCGCCCCTGTCTGAACAAGGTAGGCCCCGAGGGGGATCAGCGGACCCCACATCAGGAAGACCGTCACCTCCCCGAGCCCCCTGGCTTTGAGGACCACGGGGTCTGCAGTGTAGAGGAAGCTGCCGAGAATTCCCACGCAGACGAGAGCCAGGATCCAGGGGCCTCTCAGAAGTGAGAGGTACAATGCAGTCAGGAGAGTCAGCGTGTAGAAGGCGGCAGCCCACATTCTGATTGTAGCGGGGGACTCCAACCCAGCGGCAACGGGGTGCGGCCGGTACTTGGTCGTCGGAGCGCCCATCCTGTCGACGTTGTGCTTGACGTCGTAGAAGTCGTTGATCAGGTTCGTGGCTGCGTGGAAGGCCAGCATCCCTCCGAACGTGAGCAGGTACAGGATTGGGTTGAAGCTCCCGGCGAGGAACGCGATCAGCGTCCCCACCGTGACTGAAGAGAACGTCATTGTGAATGACCAGGGCCTCGTCGCTAGGAAGAGCGTCTTGGCGTCCATTGTTTCACGGGCCGACGGGTTGGTTGTATAAGCGTTGAGGCTGGCGCGCAGATAAAATATCGCGGCGCCGACGGGCCTGTCATGACAGTGGTCACGAAGAGTCTCCAGATTGGCAGCATGGGCGAAAACGATGTCGTCGACCTGACGCGGGAGGTCAGCGCGGCTTTGAAGGGAACGGGGCTGACGAGCGGCGTGGTGACTCTCTTCGTCCCAGGATCGACCGGGGCGGTGACCACGTGGAGGTTGGGCCACCTGACAAACGCTAGGGTTCTCGCCATGCTCTTCGGATTCGTCCTGCTGACAGCCGGCCTATGGCTCGCGCAGGACGCGATGAACGCTAGCCTGATTCTGGGCAGAGACTATGTAGACCTGCCGTTCTTCTCAGGAAGAATGAACCTGTATCAGACGAAGGACTGCGTGGACCTCCTCATTTGCCTCGGATACCTGAGTTGTTTTTCGTTGACCCGTATCGCAGTCGCGGGAGGGGCCGCAGGAGAGCCTCGTAGCTCTACTTCGCGAACCACTTGATGCTGCAGCCGAACGGCTTCGTGTCCGGGACTCTCACGCTTTGCCCAGCCACCATGTCGTCGAGCGCGTTCCGTAGGTCTTGGCTGGTGACCTTGGAGGCGTCCCTGGAATCGTCTATCCTGCCCCTGTAGCGAAGCTTTCTCGCTTCGTCGAAAGCGAATGCGTGAGGGGTGCAGACCGCCCCGTAGGCATCAACCACAGTCTGCGCCCCGTCTCTCAGGTAGGGGAAGTTGAAGCTCTTCTCCGCGGTCCGCTTTACCATCTCCGGGAAGCTGTCTTCGGGATAGGACTTCTCGTCGTTCGAGTTTATCGCGACGAACTGGACCCCTTTCCCGGCATAGTCACGCTGAATCGAAATCATACGGCCTTCGTAGTCCTTGACGTAAGGACAGTGGTTGCACGAGAACACCACCACGAGGACCCGTTTGCCCTCGAAGGACGCCAAGGAATGGCGTCTGTTGTCCACTCCGATGAGGTCGAAATCAGGAGCGGGTTGTCCCAGGTTGAGCATGGGCCGAACGGAGTGGGCCGGGATTAAAGCCTGTCGCGGGACGGCCGACTAGGCCTTGTCTCTCGCTGCGTCATGACGGTGAAGCCAGGTTTTTTAGGGGCCCCGAGAGCCCATTCACGTAATTTGAGCAGACCGGGCCTGACATCTGAGAGGGAGAGCATAGTGATGCAAATCGACCTAGCGAAGCTCTTCATCGGAAAGACCAATGTGAGGAAGAGCGCTGGCGATGTCAGAGAGCTGGCAGAATCAGTCCGTGAGATGGGGGTGCTTGAGCCGGTCCTCGCGAGGCCCGTAGGGGCCAGGTACGAGCTCGTCATAGGATCGAGGAGATTCGCCGCCGCGAAGGAGGCGGGGCTGAAGAAGATCCCGGCGGTAGTCAAAGAGATGAGTGATGAAGAAGCCATCGTGGTTTCGCTCATCGAAAACATCCAGCGCAAGGAAATCGAACCAGAGGAGGAATACGATGCCATCATGGAGCTCAGGAGGCTCAATCCCAAATCGTATGGGTCGACGGAGCAGCTGGCGAAGGCGCTGGGGAAGTCGAGGAAGTACGTCGAAGACCACATCAACGCTGTAGAGGTCGTCAGGAGCTTGAGGAGGGAAGGGAAATCGGAGATCGAAGTCAAGTCGGCCCCTAATCCGGAGGAGAGGAGGGAGGGAGTCCTGCCTTTGAAGCACGCGACTTTCCTGCACAAGGCGCAGGAGGCACAGTCGGTCCAGGAGCTACCGCGGAAGGAACAGTACAAGAAGCTGACAGAGCTCGCACACAGCATAGCTGAGATGCCCCGCCCTGAGGCGGAGAACGTCGTGAGCCACTTCGTAATGGCCCCGCAGAGGTCCGTGGAGAGAATCGTGAAGGAGGCGGCGAGCCTTCACACTGTCAAGCTGGAGATAGTCCTCGACCCCAGGGTCGCTGACGCGCTGAGGAGGGCTGCCGAGGACCGGGGTGCCACGATGGAGGCGGTTGCGGCCTTGGCGCTGCACTCGTGGCTCAGACAGCAGGGCTATGCCTAGTTCGCCGTGTGCGGCGCCACGATGAACCTGGCGTCCGCTGCGATGATTCCGCGCTCACTGACAATCAACGGGTTGATTTCCATCTGCTCGATTGAAGGGTTCTCTGCCATGACCTTCGAGAAGCTGGCGATGACTTTGCAGAGCTTGTTGATGTCGGCGACAGGCGCGCCCCGGTAGCCTTCAAGGACAGGGCTCAGCTTCGTCGCCTTGATCATTTCCCTTGCTTCTCTTGGGGTCACTGGGGCGACGGCGAGCGAATAGTCACGGATCAGCTCTGTGTATGTGCCGCCGAAGCCGAATAGGATCATCGGGCCGAACGTCTGGTCTCCAGTCCCTCCGAGAAGGATTTCAGTCCCACCCTTCAGCATCTCTTGGACGAGCATCCCGTCGAAGGGCATGCTGCCTTCGGCAGCCAGTTTCTTGAATCGTGAGAAGACCCTCTCCAGCTGCCCCTTGTCAGCGACGTTCAGGACGACCCCGCCAGCCTCGGTCTTGTGGATGAGCTGTGACGAGAGCAGTTTGCAGGCAACGGGAAATCCGATTGCGGCTGCCGCGCGGATGTCCCGCTGAGAACGGACTATTGCAGACTTCGGTTGAAGGATTCCGTAGGCTCGGAGGAGCCGACTCGCTTCAGGTTGGGGGAGCGGTCCGCGGAAGCCTGTGAGCTCCCGCAGTCTGTCAGTCATCCTGACCGCGGCCGGTGGCCTGGCCCGAGAACGCAACGTCTCGTATGAGGAGGCGGCTGCAAGGGCCCTGACCGCCCTTTCCGGGGTCGGAAAACTCGGAATCCCCCTCTCCAAGAAGTCAGAGTGAATTCGGTTCGCCAACTCGGATTCGCCCATGACGCAGACGGCGGTTGGTTTGCGTGCTTTCGAAATCACTTCCGAAAGCCTCGAGGACAGGTCGTAGTCCATCGACGGGGCTTGGTGTGTCGGCAACAGGAGCGCGAGGTCGAAGTCAGGGAGGCTCAGGACGGATTCGGTGATCCTGACGAACTCTTCAGTGGAGACGGAAGCGGTGAGGTCGATGGGATTCCCGAGCGCTGCGTTCGAGATGAAGCCGCTGCCCTGGAATTCAGAACGCATCTGTCTGACCGCTCCCGCTCTCATCGGCCTTACATCCAGCCCAGACCTCTGAGCTTCGTCGGCGGCTATCGCCCCCACCCCTCCGGCGTTCGTGATTATCGCCAGCCTCTTTCCCGCCTCGCGCGGGAGCATTGAAAGAGAGACGCAGTAGTCGACAAGCTCGTGAAGGTTCATGGCTTCGATGAGCCCACACTGGCGGAAGGCCGCCTCGTACGCCAGATAATCCCCGACGAGAGATGCCGTGTGGGTCAGGGCCACCCTTGCTCCCACCTGAGTCTTCCCCACCTTGAAAACGACGACCGGCTTCTTCTTCGCCGCTACGGCAGCGACCTGCATGAAGCGCCTTCCGTCTGAGAGGCCTTCGAGGTATATTGTGATGACCGTCGTGTGCGCGTCGTCCGCAAAGTACTCCACTATGTCCTCGACGGAGACGTCGAGTTGGTTGCCCGTCCCGACGAGGGCCCGGATTCCGACCCCGTTAGCCGCAAGCTCTTCGGAGACTATCTCGCCGAGGTGCCCGCTCTGTGTGACTATGACCACCCCTCCTTTGAGAGGCTTCCGAAGTGAGGCAATCTCCCCTCCGCCCGGGAGAGTCTTGGTGGATTTCAGAAAGAGCGAATCGACCCCGGACTGGGTGTCGAGAAGGCCGATCGTGTTCGGTCCGAGAATCCTCATGCCGTAGTCGGCAGCGGTCTCTCCGATCTTTCTCTCGAGGTCCCTCCTGCCCGCCTCCGCGTAGCCGCTTGAGACCATGATCACAGCCTTCACCCCCGATTCGGCGGCTTCTCTGACGAGCTCCAGGGTGAGGGAGCCTGGCACTGCGATTACGAGCAACTCAGGGACTTCGGGCAGCGCGCGGATTGTCGGGTAGCATGGCAGGCCCCCGATGTGGGTGTGGGCCGGGTTGAGCGCATAGACTGCTGCGCCCAGAATCCCCTTGTCGGTGTTGTTGCGGAGGTTCGCGAAGATTATCGAGCCAAGTTTGGCAGGGTCGGACGAGACTCCAGCCACGGCGATGG
Organism: uncultured Nitrosopumilales archaeon; assembly: GCA_964513805.1. Taxonomy (GTDB): domain Archaea; phylum Thermoproteota; class Nitrososphaeria; order Nitrososphaerales; family Gagatemarchaeaceae; genus DASPPF01. Next base: position 45,776 of record CAZENV010000003.1, on the reverse strand, counting down.
ACTTCGGTTCGAAGAAGCTCTTGATCCCAGCCTGGGGCCTCGAGTGCATCTCTTAGGATGGGGCCCCCGAGTGGCACGACTAAAAGGTGTGGCCTCTGGCAGACCCGCGTCGCCCAGCAGTGGTGATGAGTCGAGAGGGGCGGGGGGGCTCGCCAATGTTGTATTTCAGGGCAGAGAGGATTCCCAGACTTGGGAAACGTCAGACTCTGTAAGTAAATCCGGTCGTCACGGGCGGGAGGTTGTTCCCACTGCTATCGGTCCTGACCGCGGCGGGCCAGAGCTCGATTGTCGTTTTCGACCGTTTTCTTTTTGCATTTACAGTTGCCTCTCACATAATCTTCGTCACATTCAGTATTTCCTTGATAGCCATGATTTCAGTGGCGGAACTCTTGTCAATCAGGCGGAACGACAGCCACTATGGTGCCCTGGCCTCGAGGCTCACCAAGGTGTTCACGATATCTTTCGGCGTCGGGACCGCCAGCGGGGTGGTTATGGCTGTTGAGCTCGCCGTCCTGTTCCCCGCATTCATGGCACTGGTCTCCCAGACCGGGGCCATCTCGCTCCTCTATGCAGAGGTGTTTGCATTCTTCCTGGAGACGATTGCCCTGGTCCTGTACGTCTACTATCCGGGCTCGCTGAGGAGGAGGTACAGCCACTGGGTCCTCTCAGTCTTGATTCTGGGGGGCGCGCTCTTGTCAGCCCTCTTCATCACAATGGTCAACGCTTGGATGAACACCCCCAACGGCTTCGACATTTCCGCCTTCGTTCAGTCTGGCACAGTGAAGGGGGTGAATCCATGGGCGGCCTTCTTCACAGTCTCCGCCTTCGGAGAAGTGACCCACGTAATCGCCACCACTCTGTTCACCGGTTTCACGTCGATTGGTGCCTATTTCGCATACAGATACCTGAAGGTGCACGACGCTTTCGAGCGGACGGTCCTGGGCCGAGGTCTCAGGATTTCGTGGGTGTTCAGCCTCGCCCTTATCATTCTAGTCGGGCTGACCGGCTCCAATGAGATGGCGGTCCTGCTCCAGGCGCAGCCTTTGAAGTACGCCGCGCTTGATGCCAACACAGTCCCCGGAACTGACCTCCCGGAGAGGTTCTTCGGGACCATTTCGAACGGCGTCTGGAGCGGCGGAATCGCAGTGCCTGGCGCACAGTCGTTCTTAGCTACGCTGGAGACAGGGGTGAAGATGCTGCCGGGGCTTTCTCAGTTTGCCCAGTCAACGTGGCCGCCGCTTTGGGTCCACACAACCTTCAACGTGATGGTTTTCGGCGGAATGGCTTTGGGAATCTTCTTACTTGCAGGACTGGTTTCGTGGATGATGAAGAAGAAGCCCTACGAGTCGAAGAAGATGCTCTATGCTTGGGTGGTCCTCGGTCCGGCTTCGCTGGTCTTCTACGAGCTGGGCTGGGTGACCGACGAGGTCGGCAGGTTTCCGTCCATCGTCTATAACGTAATGACTGTAGACCAGGCAGCCAACCCGGCTTCTTCGATTCTCCTCCCTGGGATCTTGATAGTCGCCTTCTACGTCGTCCTGCTCCCAGCTGCCTTCTACTTCTTCGCGCGAGTGTTCAACTCCGGGTCGCCGGCGGAGCCCGGTGCTGTGTCCGGAATCGGGGGTGATGCGCATTAACTTCGTGTTTGAAGTGAATTATGCTGTCTTCTCTGTCTTCGCGTCCCTGCTCCTGACCGAGGTGGTCGGCTCGGTATTCCTGCTCTTCTTCTGGAAAAAGGCGAAATCCAACGTCCTCGATTACGCCATCCCCATCTGGGAAGTGACAGGCACATTCGGGGCTTTCTGGGTGGTGACGTCCTACTTCGCCTACCCCTCCTTGCTCATCCCTGCCGTGGCCATCTTCGCCCCCCTTCTCGTGGTCTTCCTAATCTTGTTCGTAGCCAGGAATGCGTCCATAGTCTTCGGAGAGTTCATCATGAAGAGGGGATGGCTTGACGAAGAGAAGCTCTACAAGGCCTACGCGGTTTCAACCCTCCTTCTGGGGCTGGTGGTGCTCGTCCTGCTGTCGTCCCTCGTCAGCGGAGCCGGGGTTGACCTCAAGGCCGGAGCGTTCGCGCTTGGCGGCTGGGCTGCGTCCCCAGGCAGTCTTCCCTTCGTGGTCGGGACCCTTCTCATAGGGCTTGGATTGGGACCTGTGCTCTTTTCGCTGGCGTCTCTTAGGAAGATGGTTCTGCCTGCGACGGCATTGGGCGTTGTGATCTCCTGCGCCTCGTTTTTCCTCTACTCCCCCGCACTCGTCTCGGCCTGGGTCGCAGTACCAGTGGTCTTGACCTTGGTCGCGGCCCTCCTGTTCCTTTCGGATATCACGGCTGGAATAGTTACCAACAAAGCAGTGTTCATTGCGGTCCTGGCTACGATAATCTTCTCGTTGCAGTTCCTGATCTATCCTTCAGTGATTGGACAGGCGCTGCCGGTGGACAGTATCACGACTTCTGGGGCGATGGCCTCTGCTTACGTCGCGATTACTGCAGTGGGGATTCCGTTGCTCGTAGTGATGCTCGGTTTCTACATCATGATAGTCGGGCGCAAGGACGGGTCGGCGTCGCTCAAGGTCCAGCGATGATTGCGGATTCTGATGCAGACGCGCCGATGCCGCGTCAGTAAATCAGAGAGTCGCTTATGGCGAGGCTCGCGGGGTCGCCTGCGAAGTGGGGTCGTGGCAGTCCCACCGACTCCGCCTTCCTCAGCACCGCGTACTGTGAGAGGAAGACGAAGTAGAAGACCTGTTCGAAGCGGTTCGCACCGAAAGCGGGGATCGCCGCCGCCCTGAATCCGTTCCTGCGCAGGGCGCCACAGAGCTTCCGGCCGAGGTCCAGCGGGTCGAACGCACAGAAGACGTTGACCGCGTCCCGCTTCTTGAGTGAGAAGAGGCCCGCGTGGTTGAACTCTTCGAGCATCCCAGCTTGGGCCCGCCAGCCTAGGAACTCGTGCGTCTTCAATCCCGCGTAGAGGGAGACGGGAAAGCCCGCGGCGTTGCCGAGGTAGTAGGTCATTCCTCCGTCAGAGAACAGGAGCTCCTTCGCATCTCGTACCGCTCTTGAATGAATCTTCTCGAAGTCGCAGTCGAAGTCGCCTGCCGCCAGTCTGATGAGGACCGAGAGGGACAGAGAGAAGGAGAGGGTCCCCGGGACCCGTGGCGTGTAGTCGTAGGGGAGGAACAACGCACGGTCGGTAACGGTCACTAGCTTCCCTTGATGGTTCGCCGTTATCGCGACCCTCTCACTCGCATAGTCCTCTGCGGCCTTCGCTGCCGCCAGGTTCGAGGTGGTCATCCCAGACACGGAAACGAAGTACACGGTCCTCCCCTTTGCGACAGGAGGGTCAGAGACCAGCTCGTATGAGTCGAGGGCGGCGTATTTCATCGAAGACAGATAACTGGCGATGCCCGAGGCAGCGAAGGAGTCTCCGGCCCCGACGAACAGGGAACCCGCCGGAGCTTTCGCGACGCGTCTTCTGAGGAACGTCTTGAGCGCCCTCGGCTGGCTCGAGACCTCCGCCGCGACTCTGGAGAGCACATCCCGTGAGTGGCCTCGGTCAGGATTTAACCGAATCTGGGGGCATCACATCACAGCCTTCCGGTCGTAGGGGAGAATCCGTTCCAACTCCTTCTCGCGCTCCCGGAAGTCAGGGCAGACTGACTCGAGTCTCCTCTTGAACGCGCGGGAGTGGTTGAACTCCAGGAGGTGCGTGAGTTCGTGGAGAACCACGTACTCCCTGAGAGGCTCTGGGAGGGCGATGAGCTGCCAACTGAATGACAGTCTCCCCCCGCGGGTGCAGTACCCCCACTTCGTGATCTCTCTCACGTCAACACGACTGGGCCTGACCCCGAGGACTGCGGAAAGCTCTCCGACCTTCCTGACGACGTACTCCGAGGTCTCCCGTAGGAACCAACGCCGGACCAGCTCCTTGAGAGCACGTCTGTCGCTTGCCTTGACCACGAGTTCCCCGAGCTCCAGGTTCGGAGCGAGCTCCTCCTGCGTGCTCTTGGTGAAGGTTATCCTGAGGCGGGCGCCGTCAAACATGACTTCATCCGGGCCGAGGATTCTCTTCGTCTTCCCCATCCTGTCGTATTCTGTGAGGATCCATCCGAGCTTGGCTTTGATTGCGCTCCTGGCGTCTGTCCGCCTTCCTCTGGGGAGGACGACCTCCAGGGTCATGTCTGGCCTGAAGCGGAAGTAGGTGTAGCGTCGGCTCGCTCCCCCGACGACTGCGTACTCGATCTTTCGATCACCAATCTCGAAGAAGGGCAATCTGGAACTCCTAGGTGGACATAGCGGGCGACATGACTCGTTTGGTCTCGTCGAATGCTCCTTGAGCTAGCCGCTGAAGGTCTCTGACGGCTCGGGATAGATCACGTGTGTGACAAGGGTCTTGGAGCAGTTGACGCAGTTCACCACTGTCTCCGAGCATTTCCTGTGGTACCTGGAACCGCATTCGCATTCTGTGTATGGCTCGGGTTCCTGGCTGTCGAGTATCGAGTGAATCTCCTTGCTGCAGTACGCGCAGATTCTGTTGTGCTTCACTATGTCCCTTAGGGTGAAGATTCCCACGATTTTGCCATTGTCAGTAACCAACATCCTCCGGACTCCTTTCCTGTTCATCAGGTCGATGGCTTCCCTCAAAGGCTTCTGGTGGTCGATGCTCACCGGAGGCGATGACATGACTCCCTTCACCTTCGTGGAGCGAGCGTCGAGGCCCTTCGCTACGACCTTCGTCAGGATGTCCCTCTCTGTCAGTATCCCTACCCTCTCGCCGGCGCTGGTGATAATGACGCTCCCCCTGTTCTTCTCCGCCATCCGATTGGCTGCTTCGAGGACTGAACTGTTTTCGTCGACGTCCACCAGCTCGCGCCTTGCTATGCTCCCGGCTGGGATGTCGAATGTCATAGCCTCTCGTGGTCGCCGTTTTATTTAAACGCGGCCGTCGAGACCGACCATTCTCTCGCTGACGTCCCAGAGCCTCCCCGCGACTTCCTGGTCGTATGATTCTACTGAAGACTGCTTCGCGTGCCTGTTGTCGAAGTATTTCCCGGTGACCCCTTCGACTTCGGGGGAAGAGGCAAGGTAGACCTGGGTCCTCGATCCCTTCTCAGGGCTGAGCATGAAGAGCTTCGTCACCTTCCCGAGGAAACGGGCGGGGCCGAGCTCCCTCACCCAGATGCCTGTTGCGACCGCTCCGGGGTGCAGGCAGTTCACCGTGACACCGGACCCTTCCAGCCTCCGCGCAAGCTCGTACGTGAAGAGGACCAGCGCGAGCTTTGACTCCGAATATGCCTTCATGACCCCGTAGCCCTCCTCCAGCTGGAGGTCGTCGAAGTTCAGACTCCCACCGTAGTGTGCCACTGAGGAGACGTTGACAACCCGTGATGGGGCTCCCCGCTTCAGGAGCGGCAGCAAGAGATTGGTCAGCAGGAAGGGGGACAGGTAGTTCACCTGGAAGGTGGCCTCGAAACCGTCGACCGTGGTGGTCCGCCTCAGCCTGACCAGCCCGGCGTTGTTCACCAAGACGTTCAGTGAGTCGTGCTCCTTCGCGTACTGTTCGGCCAACCTCCTGACAGAATCGAGCGATTCGAAGTCGGCTGACAGTACGTCCACCCTAGGGTTCCCGCTCTTCGCCCTCACTTCGGCAGCGGCCCGCTCGCCCTTCTCCTTGGTGTGAGAGACCATCACCAAGCTAGCACCCATACTAGCAAGTTGAAGGGAAGTCGCTTTCCCTAATCCCGAGCTCGCTCCTGTGACCAGGCAGGTCTTTCCGGCCATGGCATCTGAATCCAGCTCCTAACACCCTCTGGCTGCTAGCAGGAAGTCAGGGCCGCGAGACCAACCTGTGCCCGCTTGAGCTATGCGCTGGGCTGTGTAGCTGGAGGTAGATGCGCAGTCGCGGGAGCCTTGCCCGACCTCATTGAGACGAACAGCAGGACCAATCCGATGACGGCCACGACCGCGCCGACGTAGATGTAGGCCTGGTTCCCGTCCATGACAGAACTCCCGCCAATGACGTTGGCTCCCTGCAGGGCGAAGACGATTCCAGCCAGCAGGAGAATCACACCCAGTACCGCCAGTGCGGCTTTGGTGGCGTTCATGCATGAGCTCTTTCATGGCCTCATTTAAGACTGGTTGAGATGACCAAGGGTGTACACACGAGAACCCAGTCACTCATTGGCTGAATCCAGTTCGGATGATGGGACAAGGAGCCTGACCCTGAGTTGGTGCGCCAGTGTCCTGGCCAGGGCCAGGTCTGGCTTCAGCTTGCCGGTCTCGACGTGGTGGATGACTGACGGCTTCACGTTGATCATTCGACCGAGGGACTCCTGAGTAAGTCCTAGCTTCTCCCTTCCCTGTCTGACTATCAAACTGTAATCGGGGTCGACCTCCATTTCGGGCTCTGGGTTCAGCTTCCTAGCTGAATGGGGGGTGCCGGCTCGCCTGGCACCGGGGGATATGACATTCACCGGGGAGCCTCGCTTGGCGCAGTTCGGGCAGACTCTCAGGAAGGCACCGTCGATCTCCACGGTGTTTGGAGGACCCCTTACGGGGCTGCCGCAGACTTCGCAGGTGGCCGTCAAGGTTCCAGACGCATGCCCGTGCTGGGGGGTGATTTACTTTTCGATGGAAAGGATTCAGGCGGACCGAGGTTGACGGGCATTACGCGAGATTTTAATCGGGAGCCAGCCTGGCTCGTTGTGTGCAGTACGCAGAGTTGGGTCGGACTGGGTTGAGGGTTTCCAGGCTCTGCATCGGTTGCATGAGCTTCGGCGGACCTGGCGCCGCAGGGTTCGAGTGGACCCTCGGGTTCGAGGACTCGAAGAAGATTATCGACAGAGCGTTGGACTTGGGGATAAACTTCTTCGACACTGCAGACGTGTATTCGTGGGGGAAATCTGAGGAGATCGTCGGGAAGGCGCTCGAGGGTAGAAGAAAGGACGTCGTGCTGGCTACGAAGGTCGGACTCCCGACTGGGGAGGGGGCCGCGGAAAAGGGGCTGGGCGCGGGGCACATCCGTCAGAACCTGAAGAGGTCGCTCGAGCACCTTAGGACCGACCACATCGACCTGTACCAGATCCATCGCTGGGAGTACGACACTCCGATAGAGGACGTGCTCAGAACTCTCACGTCAGCGGTGAGGGAACAGGGAGTAGTCGACCACATAGGAGCTTCGAGCATGTGGTCGTGGCAGTTCGCGAAGGCTCTCTACACCAGCGACCGGCTGGGTCTGGAACGGTTCGTGACCATGCAGAACCACTACAACCTTGCCTACCGGGAGGAGGAAAGGGAGATGATTCCGCTCTGCAGGGAGGAAGGGATAGCAGTCAACCCGTGGAGTCCCCTCGGAAGAGGCTTCCTCAGCGGGAAGTACAGGAGGGGGGTAGAGCCGGCTGGGACAAGGTACGAGAAGGATGGACTCATGGGAGCGAGGTACTTCAGACCGGAGGATTTCGACGTGCTGGAAAGGCTTGAGGAGGTGGCCAAGGAGAAAGGGGTGAAACAGGCGCAGCTCGCGCTTGCGTGGCTGCTCGACAAGCCCGAGGTCGCTTCTCCAGTCGTCGGACCCACGAAGGTCGGTCAGCTCGAAGAGCTGGTCGCGGCAGTTGACATCAAGCTGAGCGCTGATGACAGGCGGCGGCTCGAGGAGCCGTACAGACCGCACCCCGTGCTCGGACACGTGTGACTTATGGTCAGACCCTAATCCGCCTGAAGGCGAACACCGCAATCCCGAACATGGCGGCAGCAGCCACGATAAGCGCCACCAACTCGAGCGATGTGAATGGAGTCGCGGCACCGAAGAGCCCGGCCCGGAAGATGTCCGTGGTCCAAGTCAGCGGGTTTGCTATGCTGATTGCCTGGATGGTAGGAGGCGCCAGGTTCTCCGGATAGAAGACCGACGATGTGAAGAGGAAGACAAAGAAGGCGAAGGTGGAGACGATCTGGAAGGTCTCAGAGGACCTGAGGGCGACCGACATCGCGATCGCGAAGGTGCCGAAGAAAGTGGTCCCGAGGAAGAGCGCGACTGCGACGAGAGCCTGCCCCCCGAGGGTTACGGCAAGCCCTCCCCCTAGGACTGGGAAGGCAATCAGAAAGACCAGAAGCGAGCCCGCGATCCCGATCACAAGTGTGGCGAAGATGATGCTCATTATGTACTGTGCGCGGGTGAACGGACCCATCAGGATCTGTTCGAACATCCCGTTCTTCCTGTCGTACCAGAGCTGAGTCCCTGCGTTCGTCCCCGAGTTGATGACCGTGAGTGTCACTGCGCCTGCGGCTATGAACAGCTGGTAGGGGATCTTCTTCCCACCCCCGATGTCGAAGGGTTGGATGATGTTGCCGAGCGCGTATCCCTGCACGAAGATGAAGAACAGGGGGAAGATCAGCTCGAAAAAGAGCGAGATCCTGTCGAGGTTGGCCCTCAGGTTCCTGTAGACGAGCCTCACTATGACGTTCATTTCCGGTTGTCCCCTTCGGTGACGAGCGAGATGAAGGCGTCCTCCAAGGTGGTCTCGGCTATGTAAATGGAAGACAACGTGAGGCCGAGCGCCCCTGCTATTCTGTAGATCTCGGGGATCACCAGTTCGGGCTTCGTAGTCGTGGCCCGATAGTCCCCAGATTCGTCGAGGGTGAGCTTTGAGACGTCGGCGAGGCTCTGCAGCCGGTCTGACAGGTCCTTCGAGATCCCTTCGAGGAGCCTGAACTCGACGGCTTTCGTGCCGCCGAACCTGCGCTTGAGGTTCTGGGGGGTGTCGACTTGGACCAGCCTCCCGTTGTTGATGACTGCGATCCTGTCGCACATGTACTCTGCCTCCTCGAGGATGTGCGTGGTGAAGAAGATCGTCAAGCCTTCGCGGACCTTCTGCTTGAAGAAGTCCAGGACGTTCCTTCTCACGATGGCGTCCAGCCCCACTGTCGGCTCGTCGAGGAAGAGGAGGTCCATGTCGTGCACGAACTCCCTGGCGACCTGGAGGCGCCTCCTCTGCCCGGCCGAGAGGTCGATGGTCGGAGTCTTCCTGAATTCTTCCATCCCGAAGGTCTTGATCAGCTCGTCGATTCTGCGCCTTCTCTCCGACTTCGGGACGTCCCAGACGAGGCCGTAGATGTCCATGCTCGTTTCGGTGTTGAGACCCTGGTCGAAGCTGTCCTGCTGCTGGACCACGCCTATCCTCTCGCGTATCTTCCGGCCATGAGTCTTGACGTCGTATCCCAGCACACTGGCGTCCCCAGACGTGGGCTGCAGGAGGGTAGTCAGCACCTTGATGGTGGTCGTCTTGCCAGCGCCGTTGGGACCCAAGAAGCCGAAGACCTCGGCCTTCCTCGTGTCGAAAGAGATTCCGTCCACTGCCGGTTTCTCCCCGAACCTTCTCTCGAGGTCCTTCACCTCGATTGCGAGCTCCTGGGTCACGTCGTCAGGTCATTTTGGGGTGGTAATTATGCGTGTGAGCTTACAGTTCGCCCTCCTGCAGGAATTGCGACGCATATCCGATGTTGTTGCAGGAATTCTATTTCTGTCTGCGATATTTTGTTCAAATCCGCTCTATTATGTTGCGCCCAACGAAACGGCCCAGATGGGGGTGAAAAGAGAATACCATGAACCAAACTGAAGGATACGAAATATCTCGCGCACTGCTCGTCGTGGGCGGCATCGTAGCCATCGTTCTCGGTGGAACACAGCTGGCAGCCATCGGACTCCTCAACTTCGCAAATGCGGCAAGAGACCTCACTCTGTTCTACCCTGTCATGGCGATAGTCGTGGGCGCAATCGCACTCATGTCAGCCAACCACATCAAGGACGAGTCATGGAGCATCGTAGTCGCAGTGCTAGGCTTCATAGCTGGTGGAGTCGGCGGAATCATCGTAGCCATAGCGGCCATATTCGCCATCGCAAGTCGACACGCCCTAAAGAGTCCGACGACATAGCAGAGTCTGTGTGGTTCCAAGAAGCAATAATGGAACCCCCTCCTTTTTTTGATTGAAAGAGCATGACATTGACCTTCAGCCCAGTCCGCTGGGCTGGGGGTCTACCGGTCTACGAGAACCCGGGGGTGCGCGACCTTCGGGCCCTGTCAGGATTAAATAACGACTGGAATGAAACGCCGGTAATGAGCGACGAGCTAATCAGCGCCCGGGAGCGGAAGAAGCAGAGTGAGGAGAGGGCGAGACAGTACTACGAGAAGATAAGGAAACAGGAGGCAGAAGTGAAGGAGCTGCAGAATCAGTTGACGGCTAGCCGGAGCAGACTGGCCGAACTCCAGAGGCAGAAGGGGGACTTGGACAAGAGGATGAGTGAAATGATTGGCAACATAGAAGGCACCAACCGCACGATCAATTCGCTTCAGAGGGACATGGACAACCACAAGCAGAGCATAGCCGCTGACCAGACCGAGATGGAGAAGCACAACGCCGAGGTACAGCAGCTCGACCATGTCATCGCCGACCTGATGAGACGGCGCTGAACGCGCTAGTCTCTAAGGCAGAGCCTCCTGAGACCACGAGAAGCGAGGACGGGGCTAGCTGCCACCCATGTCGGGTTTGTGCCGTCGTTTCCGTCTTGGCTTCGTGAAGGGTATCATCGAAGGGACTCTCTCCGAATACTGCCCATAATCGGAACCGAAGATTGCCTTTAGTTCCTTCTCCTCGAAGGGGGCGACGACCAATCTGAACCAGCCGAAGAGGATCACTGTGGAAACTAGGACGAAGGTGCGGTTTGAGGCGATTGCCCATCCGAGGACCATCACAACCACGCCGAAATAGAGCGGGTGCCTTACGTATCGATGGGGGCCGCCGACCACCAGGGGCTCGCTCCTTTCCAGACGTTCCTCTAGAGGTGTCCCCCTCGCCATCTTCTTGAAGGTCACGAAGGTTGAGATGAGGACGTTGCGGAACCTTCTGTATCTGAACAGCCACCCCGCCTGGGCGAAACCGAGGACCAGGACTATCACCCCGATGAATTGCAGCCAGAGGGGTTCGCCCAGCCCTGTCGGGAGCCCGAGGACTAGCGTAATCAAATCCCCGACGGCGAAGAGCGCGATGACCAGCAGGGCTATGATGGGGACCACGTAAGCGAGGGCCTTCGCTTCCTTGTCCATGAGTAGGCCGTTGTAGCTCAGAATCAATAAGAATTCTGATGGTGCGTGGAGTACCATCTGAAAGGACGTGCTGGCCGGAGAGAAGCGAGGAGCTGACCCAAGCGTTTTTCAATGAAAGACGCCATACCCGTCCGTGGCCCAGGTCGCCGGGTCCGTTCAGTCAAGACCCGCAGCGTTCCCACCATTCACGAAAAGGCTGCTTCAATGGAGTTTTGCAGTCGGGGTTGTCCCCCCGATTGCCCTGGTGCTCGCGCTGGCTGCCAGGAGCCTGTACTTTCTTGACTATGTCCATGTAATCTGTGGTGGGACCTGGACGGGGTTCGACTTGTACATGGGGCTAGTGATGACACGGATACTGAGGTCGCTCGAGATACCAGCAAGGGTGGAGATTGCGAAGCGGCTCACCCCAACGACCTTCTTCATCATCCCCTCGCTGGCTGCCGTGGCGATAACTTCTGGCATCTACCTAGCGCAACTGGAAGGAAAGTTCGACCTCGGGAACCCGTGGATCATAGGCGCAGGGATTGTGGTACTGATACTGACCGCCCAAGGGTTCGGGGTCTTCATGCCGAACGGAGTCAGAATCTTCCTCGAGCTAGCGAAGACAAAGCCGAACACCGAGCTGATTTCGAAGCTCACGATGAGGAACGTCCGTCTCGCGGCGAGCCAGGCCGCCTTCCAGGTGATCATAATACTGATCATGGCGCACCTGGCAATATACTAGGGGGAAGAGAAATGAATTTCAGTGCCCTCGCCGCCGTATTCGCTTTCGCAGGGGTCCTGCTTTTCGTGTTCGGTCTGCTGTATCGAGGGGCTGCGAAGAGCCGCGCCCGCGGAGAGCTTGATCCTGAGGGGATGCGGATACTCCGGTGGGCCTTGCTGGGGCATCTGACAATCTTTGCGATACTCGCGACAACAGCCTTTCTGACTTGAACGACACTGGTAGACGGCGGTCGACCAGGGGTCCGTTGTGTACACCCTGGGACGGCTCGCCAAGGCTTAAGTCGTTAGTCTGGTGATGAGGGAGCCACATTGCCAGAGAATCCAGTCAGCTACAGTGTTTCGATGCTGAGGGCCAACGCGCACTATTTCGACGTAACAGTGGAGATTCCACTGCCAACGGGCGGACAATCTGGAGCGCTCCGTCTGGCTATGCCCGTCTGGACTCCCGGGCACTACATAATCGAGGATTTCGCACGCCACGTCGTCGATGTGAAGGCCTTCGATGGGGAGACGGGAGAGGGCCTCGCCGTGACCAAAATCTCGAAGAGCCTGTGGGAGATCCCCATCAGGGGTTCGAAAAGGGTCAGGGTAGAATATCCAGTCTACGCCTTCGTCTACAGCGTCGGAACCAGCTACTTAGACAACCAGCACGCCATAATCAACGGCGCCAGCGTCTTCCTCTATCCCGAGGGGATGGAGGGGAACCCCGTGAGAGTGGTGGTCGTACCTTACCCGGGCTGGAATCGCGTCTCCACAGGGCTCGAGAAGGTGTCCGAGTGGGAGTTCGCAGCACCGAACTACGACCTGCTCGTCGACTCGCCGATGGAAGTGGGCAACCAGGAGGTTCAGGCGTTCAACACGGGTGGGATAGAATACGAGGTGTCGATGTTCGGACCAGCGCCCATCGATAAAGCGAAGTTCGTTGCTGACCTGAAGAAGATAGTGGAGACCACCACCCCGGTCTTCGGCCACGTGCCATACGAGAGGTACGTCTTCTTGGTCAACTTCACTGACTCTGCGGGAGGGGGGTTGGAACACACGAACAGCACGATGTGTTTCGCCCCGCGTTTCAGGTTGTTGCCGAAGGAAGAATACAACCTGATGACGGGGCTCTTCTCGCATGAATTCTTCCACGCGTGGAATGTGAAGAGGCTGAGGCCAGTCGGCCTTGGACCCTTCAATTACTCGATGGAAACGTACACGAAGTCCCTCTGGATAGCGGAAGGGATCACGAGCTACTACGACGACCTCTTGATCAGGCGTGCTGGGTTGTATTCCGTTGAGGAGTATCTCGACGCCTTCGTCGCGAACATCGATCTGGTCAAGTCCCTGGCGGGGAGCCGCTACCAGAGCGCCCAAGAGTCGAGTTTCGATACTTGGGTGAAGTTCTACAAGCCAGATGAGAACTCACCGAACGTCACCTCGTCCTACTATGCCCAGGGTGCCGTCATAGGCTGGATGCTTGACATGACGATCAGGAAAGTCTGTAACGGCAAACGGAGCCTCGATGACGTGATGAGGAAGATGTACGGAGACACGTTCCTGAAGGAGGGGCGGGGCTACTCCGATGATGAATTCGAGGCGGTCTGCACGGAAATCGGGGGGCCGGGGATCAAGGAGATATTCGACTCTAGGGTCCGCGGCAGGGAGGACGTCGACTACGACAGGTATCTCGGGTACGTCGGCTTGAAGCTGAGTAGCAGGGAGGAACCGGTGAAGGAAAAAGGATTCCTGGGGGTGAAGCTCAGTTCCGAAGGAGGGAAGACGACTGTCAAGACATCGCTCAGCGGGTCGCCGGCTGAGTCGATGGGGCTGGCTGTCAATGATGAGATTCTGGCAATCGGAGAGCTTCGGGTGAGCTCCGACAGGCTCGGCTTCTACGTGCAGACTATGAACCCGGGGGACGACCTGAAGGTCACAGTGGCGCGGAACGGGAGGCTCATGGAGCTGAAAGGACGGGTCGGCAAGAGACCGACGTTGCAGTTCAAGATAAAGCCGGTCGAGGCAGCTACGGACGACCAGAAGGCCCTTTTCAAGGGCTGGATGTTGGAAGACTGGAAGGCTGAGCTGAAGTATCCGGAGTACCAGCGGTCCCCGGATAGAAAACCCGTGTTCGATTACGTGTGATTCCTCGCGGGCAGTTGAGGTCATCGGCGCGACCAGTGAGTTTCTCCGGAACCGGTCAAGCAGTCGGCGGAGGGGGTCACGAAGTCAATATTCTTATTATCGGGTGGCCGGCCGCGCCTTCGATAGCCGCATGCCGGACCTGGTGAGTCCTGCGGTTCGGGCGATTCAGAGAGAAGCGGAAGAGAACCCGGAGCTCTTCTGGGCAAGAGAAGCCGAGAAGCTACATTGGTTTCGGCGGTGGAATCACGTGCTCGAGTCGAACATCCCGGACTTCAAATGGTTTGTAGGTGGACTCACAAACCTCAGTTACAACTGCCTGGACCAACACGCGCAGGAGGGGCGGGGAGGCCATGCGGCCCTCATCGCTGAGAACGAACTCGGCCAGAGACGCGTCTACACCTACTTCCAGCTCCTGTCTGAAGTAAAGAAAGTCGCTGCCGCCCTGAGGGGCATCGGAGTGAAGCGCGGGGACAGGGTTGCCATTTACATGCCAACCATGCCCGAGGCAATAATCTCGATGCTGGCAGTGACGAGGATAGGCGCTGTGCACCTGGTCGTGTTCGCAGGGTTCGGCAGCGGGGCGCTTTCAGATAGAATAAAGCTGTCAGGAGCAGGAGTCCTGCTGACCGCGGACTCGACCTGGAGGAGGGGTCGCGCAACCCCACTCTGGAACATCGTCAAAGAGGCACTCGCAGAGCCGTCTTCTCCCGTGAGGAAGGTCGTCGTCCTTCAACGTCTTGCCGACCCGCCTCAGATGGAGCGTGACCGTGATGTCACCTGGAAGGAATTCCTTGATTCTGGCCAAGGGCATCCAACCGACTTCGAACAGATGGAAGCGAACGAGCCGGCGTTCATCCTGCCGACATCGGGGACGACCGCGAAACCTAAGCTCGTCGTGCACGTCCACGGTGGATACCAAGTATGGATTCGCAGTGCCGGGGAGTGGGTCTTTGGGGAGAACGAGGGGGACATCTGGTGGTCGACTTCGGACATCGGCTGGATTGTGGGACACAGCTACATCGTCTACGCCCCGCTGCTCTTCGGCTCCACGACCATAGCCTACGAAGGCGCGATCGACCATCCTGGGCCTGAAACCTTCTACAGGATAGTGGCAGAAAACGGCGTAACTGGAATCTTCACCTCTCCGACCGCAGTCAGACTACTCATGCGCTATGGAACAGAGCCTGCAAGGCGTTTCAATCTCGAGACAGTACAACGTGTGTTTTCAGCAGGGGAAGTGCTCAACCCCCCAGCGTGGGCTTGGATGCAGAAGGAGGTGTTCAGGAACAGGATTCCAGTAATCGACCACATGTGGCAGACCGAGACGGGCGGTCCGATTTTTGGCAATCCGTACGGGGTCTGTCTCCTTCCAATCAAGCCGGGCTCGGCCTCCCTCCCTCTCCCTGGAATCTCCTTCGAGATTCGAAATCCCGACGGGTCAAGGGCTGGTGCGACAGAGAAGGGCATAGTGGTCATCACTCGCCCGTTCCCAGGGTTGACCCCGACGATATGGGGGGACCACGAGCGCTACAAGAGGGAATACTGGGGCAACATCCCTGGCGTATTCTTCACTGGAGACTCGGGCTACGTTGACGACGACGGATACGTCTGGTTCAGCGGCCGAGCGGACGAGATAATCAAGGTGGCTGACCACCGGATCGGGGTGATCGAGGTCGAGAGTGCTTTCCTTCGACACCCAGCCGTTGCCGAGGCCGGGGTCACCACCCACCCGGACAAGCTGCGAGGGTCAGTGATAGCGGCATTCATCACCCTGAAGGCCGGGCACGAGCCAAGCGACCGGGTCAAGTCGGAGCTGAGGGAGACAGTCAGGAAGGAATTCGGTCCCCTGGCAGTGATAGAAGAAATCAACTTCGTGGCCACGCTCCCAAAGACGCGCAGCGGGAAGATCATGAGACGTGTGCTCAAGGCCATCGTTCTCGGTCAGGAGCCCGGGGACGTGTCGACGATTGAATCCGAAGAGTCTGTCGAAGAGGTGCGCCAGGCCTGGCAGCAGTTGCAGTCGCAGCTCAAGTCTCGGCAGTCCGAACCCGGCCAGAGCTGATCTGGGTCCTCATCAGAGGAGTCGGCGGACACTCGTGGCTCTTGCCCAGTTGAAAGCAAGCCCTGCCCCTATCAGAGTCAACACGCCCACGACTATGAATGCCGAGCCAATCCCGAAGGGGCCTGCGATGTATCCCGCAGCCAGCCCGAGGACGGACCCTCCGACGGTCTGAGCCGAGAAGACCAAGCCGAAGGCCCTTCCCTTCTTGCCCGGGTCGTCTTCCAGGAAGTCCGTTAGCTCAGAGTAAGTCAGCGGATAGGTGGCCGACAGAGTGAAGCCGTTCAGCAGGAGGAGGGGAACGAAGAGAGCGACGGAATTCGCCAGGCTGAAGACGAGGACAGTCGCAGACGCTGCCATGAAGGTGACCCCCAGCAGTCGCATCCTGGGTATGCCCTTGGACCACCTGCCGGTCGTTATCGCCCCCAGGAAGGCCGCCGCTATCCAACCGCCCACTATGAGATTCGCCACTGAGACGCCGGCTGCAAGGCGGGATTCCAGGAAGATGTTCGCGTAGTTGAGAATCACTGCGAAGGCCCCGCCAGAGATGAACATCGAACCTGCGAAGAAGAACGGTACGCTGAACATGCCACGACGGTTTCTTGCTCCGGTTGGGTCTGGTGCCACCGGAGCCGGAGCTGGTTGGCTTCTAGAAAAGAGGAGGAGTGTGAGAACGACGTCGGTGACCCCGACTGCAGCGAAGAAGAGGAAGGTCCACTGCCAGCCGGCCACCAGGTAGAGCGGAGCTGCCAGCACGAAGACCAGCAGAATCCCAAGATCCCCGAACGCGCTTTGGAAGCCCATTGCACTCTCCAGCCGGGAGCCTGAGTATGTCATCGACACGGCCGATACGCCCACCGGATGGTAGAAGCTCGACCCTACCCTCATCAGGAGGACCGACGCGAGCAGAGAGAAGAACCCGTTCGACAGCACGAACGAAAGGATCGAGATGACTATGATGGAGATGCCGACCGCCAGCAGCTTCCTCGGGTCCTTCCCTTCGCTGTACCTTCCGACGAGCGGCTGCAGGACGACGCTGACGAGGTATCCGGCGGCGACCAAGATTCCTACCTGGAATACGCTCAGACCAAAGAGGGTGAGGACGACCGGAAACAGGCTGGACAAGAGGTACACGGACCCGTCGTTGACCGCGTGGTTCATCGCGACGAGGTAGAGGACCGTGCCGGAGGGAGATTCGCCGGAAGCAGGTGCCACATTCGATACTTGTGGCGGTTCACTCGCGCGCTTGAACAGGGCCGATAACAATCTGACGCTCGGGGCTCTGGCCCGGGTGCTGAAAAACTTCCGGAGGCATCATGCGGGCCGGAATACGAGTGTGGCGGGAGGCTGCATGGAACGGGTTCTTCCAGTTAGCCGCTGTTGAGTGTCCTCAGCATCCTGTTCGGGTCTGCCGATTCGGTGATCGACCTTCCCACTATGAGGAAGTCAGACTCGGAACGGGCCGACTGAGACATTCTCCCTCCTTGGGGACCGACCCCGGGAGAGAAGATAAGGCAGCCATTCCCCACGAGCCTCCTGACATCCCTGACTTTGGTCGGCGATCTTGCCGACACTATGACACCGTCCGCCCCCCAGTCCCTCGCCCTCTTCGCGAAGAGTCTGTAGATTGGCATCCCGCCCGCAAGGCGCAACGAGTAGCCTTCCCTGGCTCCGGCGTGACTCATGTAGACGAGCAACAGGATTCCGCCATTCATTGAATGAATCTTCCCGATTGCTTTTCCCAGCCCTTCCCTGTAGCCCGTGATTGGATTCGCTATCACTGCGTCGAACCCGTACGAGAAGAGGGATTCCACGATGTTGAGATTGGTCGACTCGATGTCGTTCATCTTCAGGTCTGCGATGAGCGGCAGCCCTTCTCGCTGACATAAGGCGACGACGTCCCGGATGCCCTCAAGCCCGAAGGGAAGGAGGAGATGGTGGTTCACCTTGACCGCTGCGACCGAACCCTTCACTCTTTGGAGCAACGGTAACGCTTTGGCAAGGCGTGCGGGCAAGGGGTCGTTGAAATCGAGGGCCAACACCACCCTGCTGCCGTTCTTCCTCGAAGCGGCGATGATCCTTTCCCTGAATGACATCATTCACCGCCCCTGTGGGCTCTCCCCACGAGCTCACTAATGCTTGAAACCCCCTTCCGTTCCATGTAAGAAGCCAGGCCCAGGTTGATCTCGTTGAAGACGTCGAACCTAGGCATCGTCGCTGTTCCTATCTGCACAGCGCTCGCCCCTGCCAGGATGAATTGGACTGCGTGCTCCCAGCTGGAGACGCCTCCGCAGCCAATTATCGGGACGCCGAAGTCTGCATAAAGCTCATACACGCACCGAAGAGCTATCGGCCTGATAGCGCCGCCGGACAGCCCTCCGAAGACGTTCGAGAGGCCGGGCTTGCCAGACTCGACGTCTATGGCCATCGCCTTCACAGTGTTCGTGGCCGTGAAGCCATCGACCCCAGCGTCCACTGCGACCCTCGCCACTTCGAGCAGCCTGTCTGTGTTCGGCGACAACTTCGCGAAGAGCTTCTTTGATGTCCTGCTCTTCACCGACTTCACGACCTCCGCGACCAACTCAGGATAGTGTCCGACTTCGGTGCCTACCCTTTCGACATGTGGACAGCTCAGGTTCAGCTCGTACGCCAGGAAGTCGTTGTGATCGAGAATCGAGGTCACTTCGCCGAACTCTGCTGCGGTTGCGCCGAAGATGGAGAGAATCAGGGGGAGAGACCGCCCTTGCACGCTGCTGAGCTCGCGCGAGAAGGCCGCGGCTCCCGGGTTTGGCAGTCCGACAGCGTTCACGAGACCAGAGTCGGTGGTCGAGATCGTGGGGTCTCGATAGCCCTCCCTTGGGGCCGCCCCGATAGATTTGGTCACGGCCGCCCCAGCCCCCAGCCTTAGTGCCTCAACTGTCCTCGCTAGAGAGGGCCCTTGGACTCCGGAGGCGAGCATCGTCGGGTTCTGCAGCTTCAGGCCCGCCAGGGTCACCATGAAGGAGGCCACACTCAACCCGCGGCCAACCCCTCGTGGTGAATCTGGCGCAGCGCAGCCTCGTAGTCCCTCTCGGCGACCTTACCTTCGTCCGTCAGCGTGCGGAGAAGCTCCTCGATTGTCACGCATGCCCAGAGCTTCACCCCTACTGCACTGAGGTTCGAGGCCCCGCCTTCGAGCCTGTCGACGAGAACAGCCGCGTCGGTGACTTCGCACCCGTTGCTCCTCAGTACCTTGAGCGCAGACAGAATGCTCCCTCCGGTGGTGGCCAAATCATCCACGACCAAGGCCTTCCATGATGGCTGCAGAGCTCCCTCTACCTTCTTTCCCAGTCCGTGGTCCTTCTCCGCGCTTCTGACATAGACCATGGGCTTCCTCAACCGCATCGCCAGCGGCGAAGCGAAGGGCAACCCGGCCGTCGCCACCCCTGCCACTACGTCGAATCTCTGCGGGCCCAAGTCTTTGGCGAGCGCATAGTAAGAATCCACAACCATGGCGTAGACGTCTGGGTAGCTAGGGATGATGCGGAGGTCAAGATAGTAGGGGCTGCGCTTCCCGCTGGAGAGGGTGAAGCGTCCGAATCGCAGCGCCCCTATCCCGAAGAGTGCTGCCGCGAGAGCCTTCGTGTCTCTACGCATTAGACTCCCTGTTCATCGGCCAGGTCGTCGTCCCCCTTATGTCGGATGCGCCGATCACGAACTGGGTCACCCTGTTCATTCCTATCCCGCACCCGGAGTGCCTGACCCCCCTGCTCTCCTTGTAGAAGTCAAGGTACCAAGAGAAGTCGGACAGCGTCCCTCCCTTCTCCTGAAGAAGCCGGAACATTGTCGACTCGAGGAGCCTGCTGGTGAGCTTTTCGTGCTCGTACTCCCTCTCGGCCGCACCGACTGCCTCACCGCTGAATGGGAGTAGCAGGTCCGCGCTGTCGACGGTGTCGGCATTGCTCGAGTTCTCCTTCATGTTGAAGAACTTGATGCTCTTCGGGTAGTGCGTCACGAACAGGGGCCTGTTCCCAAAGTAGCCTGTCAGCCGCTTCTCATGTGCGTTCTTCAGGTCGTCTCCCCACTTCACACCCGTCTCAGCGAGGAGTTCCACCGCTTCTGTGTAGGTGATCCTCTTGAACGGTGGCCTGACTTCGCGCAGCCTCTCCATGTCCGCCCCGAGGAGCTCCAAGTCTTCCTCCCTGGTCTGAAGCACTTCGCCGACCATCGAGGTGATTGTGCCCTCTATGTGCTGCAGGAGTTCGTCGAAGCCTCCAGTGAACTCGAGCTCGACCAGGGTGAACTCGACGAGGTGTCTGTCGTCCACGTCGGGCTCGGCTCTGAAGCTCGGTCCCGCGGCCCAGACCTTGCCGAGATACGGAGTGAGGACCTCGAGGTAGAGCTGGCCAGTCTGGGCAAGGTACCTCCTGTCTCCGAAGAAGTCCACGTCGAACATTGTGTTGACGTTCTCGCAGGCACCGGTAGCCTTCGTTATGTGAGGGACCAGGACTTCGGTGAAGCCGTTGCCTTCGAAGTACTTCCTGGCTCCAGACAGCAGGGCCGCCTCGATTCTTGCGATTGCCTGGAGACGCGGGTCTCCGAATAACTTGAAACGGTCAAAGGTTTTCGTCAGTGGGTCCGGAAATGCCTCGTTCCGGGCCTGGGTTTCGGTCAGTTTGTCGCTTGCTTGGATGTGAACCCGCGTCCACGTGAAAGGTGGTGACGATATAAGCCTTGGAGTGATTTTTTCACTATTCTTGCAAATTATCAGTCAAGACATCAAGGCCCATGACGGACCGCCTCGCAACCGGAAGGAGGGCTTACTCGTGATACTTCTTCTCACCCGCGCGGATTGACGCAGTTAGCCAATTCTCTCTCGGGGGGAGCGGGCAGATGTAGTCCTCGCTGTAGGCACAGTAGGGGTTGTAGGCGTAGTTGAAATCGAGGGCATATTCATCGTCATGCTGGACCTCGAGGTCGAGGTAGCGGGCTGCACCGTAGCTCTCGTTACCCGAAGTTGCGTCTCTGAAGGGGACGAAGATGCTCGGGTCTTCCCTCTCGGCAGACTGGTAGGCCTGGATTCGTGTGGGCTCCCCGTCGACCGTGATTTCGAAGTACCCGACCTTGTTGAAGAGCTGGCGCGACCCCTTACTCGTGACCATGATGGTGCTCTCCGCGTCGGGATAACGGTGCAGCTTCGTCTCGAACCTGAGGGTGGGGTCGGGGCCGAAGTATCTGGCGGGTTTGAAGGTCGCCTGGTCGGCGCGAGAGAGCGGAGAACCATGACCGCTCCTGAGGAATTCGTCTTTCTGCTCTCTGAATCTCAGGAGGGCGCGTTTCCAGGTCTCCATGTTCTCTGGTTCCATGCGGGGTTTTCAAGTATCTGGTCCAAGAAGAATCTTTCTGGGAGCGTTCACCTCGCAGCGTCTAGGGCCCACAGTTCCTCTGGAGGAACGCCTTTTCAATGTCGGTTGTTACTCGAAGCGCGAGTTTCCGACAGGCTCATGAATCGGCTGAGCTTGGTGACCACCGGAGGGGTTCGACGCTTGCCTGTCAACTTCATCTTGGAGTGTTACACTTAATACTCGAGCCTGAGACGGACTCGGTGAATGCCAGCGGAGGCATACGGGTTTGCGACTGTCGCAATTGGTGCCGCTGGAAGTGTGGTCATTTCCATAGCACTAGTCTGGATCTTGTCCTCTCTAATCAAGCGGGCAGATCCTAAACAACATCTGCGTTCACTGCTGTACGACGAGAAGGGTTACGCCAGCCTAACACATTTTCAGTTCGTGTCTTGGACTTTCGTTTTTCTCTTCTCCCTGCTTTGGATATACCTCGTGCGAATTCAGGGCGATGTCCTCGGCTTTCCTCCCGGGATACCTGCTAACACGCTTATCCTGATGGGGATAAACACCGCCTCTGCCGTCGCCAGCAAGGCGATTTCAGGAAAACGTTACGGGCACCTGACAAAGCTTCCTTCTAAAGGAAGTCTGTGGAAGATGTTGTACGAATCGGACGAGCCGAGCCTGGCCCGAGCCCAACTGTTCTTGTGGACATTAGCCAGCCTCATAATCTACGCTCTGATTCTCATTTCAATCATGTTCGGTCCATTCCTGTTCAATTTCTCTCAGACACCTCTGAGTGCCCTCGGCTTGCCGGATGTGGATCCATCGTTGGTCACACTGATGGGGCTGAGTCATGTGGGATTCCTGGGCAGGAAGTACTACAAGTGATTTCGTCTAATCGCAGTCATTGAGCCATCAGCCTTTACACAAAGGTTCATCTTGCCTCTGCGTCAAATCGTATCCAAAGTTGGGTCCCGGAAATCACCTGCACCACCGGTTTGAACATCCAGACGACAAGAAATCAATCAAGGCTTAGTGCGGTGCTACTCAGCTTGCTCACGACGCCTTCCGAAAGCCCGAGGAATTCCGAATGCTTTGGCAGTGAACTCTTGAGGTTCTTCTTTGTATTGTAGCTTAGGTTGAGCCCGAACGAGTTGTAGAGGTTGATGGGGTTTGCTTCGCGCGCTGGTCGCTTTTTCAGAGCTTGACTGGGAGGTGCCGGGAGCCTTGGCGATGCGCCAGCCCGGGGAGCCATGTAGAAAGTGGGAGCCGCTAGTCGGGGCCGCAGGAGATCCTTCCTCATCTGGTCAATCAAACCCACTGCCTTCTTGTCGCACTTGACGAGTTCAGCCTCAAGAGCCTTGCTCGAGCCCTTGACAAGTATCTGTTCAACAAGGCTGCCAATCTCGGTCACGTAGCCCATCATTACCACCATGTAGTTCGCTAGCAACTTGGTATCGCGATCTTTGGGGTCCCGATTCCGTATTTCGGAACACATCATGAATTGGTAGTCATCGAGCACCTTGGCGTGATTCGTGGCTTCAGCTAGTTTGACCGGTTTCCTTGACAACTCCTGCAGACTGATGCTTATCGGCGGGACTCCTGCGGAAGCGGATAGCACGTAGTTGTTTCCATGATATTCAATGAGTTTGTTGCACTCGCGCCGCTGTCCGAGAAGCCCGCGCAGCCTGGATGACAGCTTGGGCCTCATGTAAACCCGAATCGGACGACGAGATATAATGATTTGGTGCAAGAGCTCCTGTAAGGGATGCACGGCCTTTCGCCTGACGTTTTCACCAAAAGTGCTGTGAAGGAGAGCCTTGGCGGAGACTTGATTGGCTGTCGGACCCGACGAAATCCTATTTCAGGAGCAGGGAATCTCGATTCGAGGTTCGGTAGGCTGTCCACACGGGCCTGGAGTTCATTTTACGTGCGCTGGCTTGTGAACGAATGCAGATACGAGCTCTCGCACGTCTTTGCCTTCCTTTCTTGCTTGCCTCCAGAGCTCATCCCTTCTCGCGGGGGCCATCTTGTTCCAGTACCTTGCCTCATCGTCCATGACCTCGAACACGAGGTATTCACCCTGTATGAACGGGGATTCGCGACCCTTCGCAACAATCGGCTTTGTACCGTCGTTCTTCACTCTGATTGAGGCCGTGCGAGTGCCATGAGGACCCCCTGTTAAAAACTAGGCTATGGTAGGACGTCCAAGCTTCCGTCAGACCGGGTATTTCTTGCTCGTCTTGAGAATCATCTGCGTCGCGACTCTGGTTCCTGAGATTTGGTTCCTCCTCCAGATTCCGCGGTGGTTACCTGCTCGGGCGAGATGACCCGGAGGAATACGCTTGGCCCTCGCCTTGACGAGGTACCAAAGGCCGAAGTCGAGCGAACTGGCGGCGAAACCTTGACCCCTCAGTGCAGTGACGACATCGCGAGGAGAGAAGAAGTCGCTTTCTCTGTGCTCCAGACGGAACTTGAGCTCGTGTGTCGCCCTCGGGCCGTAGTCGACGAGTAAGATGCTCCCATGAGCGCTGACGACTCTGGTCATCTCGCTGAGGGCACGATGAAGGTCCTCTAGGTGATGAAGCGTCATCACCGAGATGACGATGTCGAAGTACCCGTCCTGAAAGTCGGTGCGGTCGATACTCCCGTGGACGAACTCCACTCTGGAGTCGAGTCCCAGTGCCTTGAGCGACTTCTTCGCCTTCCTTAAGACGCCGGCAGAAGGGTCGAGGGTCCAGACCCTGCCTTCGGCTGGCAGAGTCCGGGCTAGGAAAGCTGTCGTGTTCGCGAATCCAGTCCCCACCTCCAGGACCTTGAGACCTTTGTCGGTCGGGATGTGTTCCGAGAGTTCCTCCCTCACCTGCCCGCCGAAGCCGTGCAGGTCGGAATTGCCCCGACCGAGCCCCTTGACCTCCTTGCCCTTGTAGAACACTTGAGCCCACCCCGACGAGCACGACCCCTGATATTTCTGTTGAATGGCGGCCTAGAGGGAGGCGCTTTTCCGAAGAGATCTCAGGAGGTCTGGATCCCCTGACAATTTGGGAGCCTTTTCAAGATCGACCTTCACGGACTCCTGGTCCTTCAGCCCGTTTCCAGTCGTGACGCAGACAATCGTCGCGTGTGGATCGAGCATCCGTCGCAGATGCTTGAGCGCTGCTATCGGCGCCGCACTCGCGGCCTCGACGAACAGACCCTCCTTCGAGGCTAGCCCGTCCCTGGCTTGGAGTATCTCCCCGTCAGTCACCGCCATCGACATGCCCCGCGAGTCCCTGATCGCGCGAAGCGCCTTCTTCCACGACACTGGTCTGCCTATCCGGATGGCGGAGGCGACGGTTCTGACGTCAGACCATGGTTTCACATGCTCTGCCCTCTTCTCGTAAGCTTCGGCTATGGGCGCCGCCCCTGCCGCCTGAACGCCCACCATCCTTGGGAGCCTGTCCGAGATTCGCCAGGACTTCAGCTCCAGGAACCCCTTCCATATGGCGCTGATGTTCCCAGCGTTTCCGACCGGCAGGACCACGTAGTCAGGGACTCTGCCTCCAAGCTGCTCGAAGACTTCGTACGCCAGGGTCTTCTGTCCCTCGATTCTGTAGGGGTTGATCGAGTTCATCAGGTACAGCGAGGGGTCCTTTTGGACCGCTCCCAGGACGAGCTCCAGTGCTTCGTCGAAGTTCCCCTTCACTCTCAGAATCCTCGCCCCGTGGACGGTGGCCTGGACCAGTTTCCCTGCGGCAACCTTCCCCGAAGGGACGATGACCACAGACTCCAGGCCTCCTCTGGCGGCGTAGGCGGCAAGAGAAGCCGAGGTGTTCCCAGTCGACGCGCAGATTAGCGTACTGGCTCCCTTCTGGACAGACCTCGTGACCGCGACCGTCATCCCCCTGTCCTTGAAGGACCCCGTCGGGTTCTGTCCCTCGTTCTTGATGAAGAGTCCCTGCAGCCCCAGCTCCTTCCCGATGCGGGACGACGGGACCAGAGGAGTGCCCCCCTCCTGCAGCGAGACAGGCTCGACGTCTCTCTCGAAGGGCAGACCCCTGACATACCTCCAGACGCCGAATGCCACCCGCTGGCGAAGTAGCGCGCTCCGTGTGGGATTTCTGCCGACTCTGAGCAGCTCGAGCAGGTCGCCGCACGAGGGGCATCGAAAGTCGGGGGGCTCGGTCGGGGCGTCCTTGCCGCACTGAATGCACCGCATCGCCCACTCGTCGCTAGTCGACACGGCGTGCCCCCCTCCCCACGACCGTCGCGTATCCTCCAGCCTGCACCCCTTCAGTCTCGAAAGCCTTCCTCATTTCCTCCAGCACCTCCGCAGGTCTCACTTTGGACCCGTCCACAAGCGCCAGGACAGTAGGCCCGGCCCCGCTGATGCACACCCCGGCTGCCCCCGCCCTGAGTGCCATCCTCCTCACCCTGTCGTAGCCGGGGACCATAGCCGACCTGACAGGCTCCACGACCTCATCATCCATGGCCCGGCCCAGCAGACCGATGTCTTTCTTGGCGAAGCCTGCGACAAACATGGACGCTGCTGCTGTGTTGAAGACGAGCTTTTCCAGCTCCACCCGTTTCGGGAGGATTGACCTGGCATATTCCGTCTTCCTTTCCGGGAGCCTGACGGCCGGCGTCACCAGACAGACCCTGAGCGACTCCGGCGGGTCGAAGCGGGTGATTTCCAGAGCCGGCCTCGTCCTGGCGATGGTGAACCCACCGAAGACTGAGGCTGCCACGTTGTCGAAGTGTTCCGCCCCTGATGAGACGAACTCGCCGCGGGCGGCGTACCTGACAAGCTCCTGGGGCTTCAGCCCGAGCCCGAAGCACTCGTTCATGGCAAACGCCGCCGCTGACGACGAGGCCGCGCTGCTTCCCAGGCCCACCCCAATTGGTACCCCTTTCTCGAGGACCATGGAGATGTGGGAATGCACACCAAAGTCCTTCGCCATCTTCAGAGCGACGGCCCCTGCCGCGTTTCGCCTGACGTCAAGAGGGACCGTCTCCACTCCCCTGGTCCTGATGCTCGCCTTCAGGCCAGAGTAATCCGAGGCCCGGAGCTCCAGCCTGTCCGCCGGTTCCTCCAGCGCGATGGCGAAGACGTCGTAACCAGGGCCCAGGTTAGCTGACGATGCTGGCGCCCGGACCTTCACCGAGAGGGGTCGTGACCTAGCCATGAGGCTCGACCTATCCCGCACCGGCGATCAAGGCGGCGTGCAGGGCCCTGACTGCCCTTACTGCTTCTTCAGCGCCGACCACGAATGAAATGTTGAGTTCCGACGACCCCTGCGCTATCATCCGTACGTTGACCCCTGCACGACTCACCGCGGAGAAGACCCTCGCAGCTACACCGAGGGTCCCCTTCATCCCGGCCCCGACCGCCGCGACGACCGCTATGTCTGGTTCCAGGTCGACCTGTGCGTTCCCCCCTAGCTGCGCCAGGCCCTTCTGCAGGGATCTCCTCGCCCTCTCGAGCACGCCTCTCCGCAGTACGACGCTGATGTTCGACTCGGAAACACTCTGGGAGATCATGAGGACGTTCACGCCGGAGTCGGCCAGGCTGCGGAAGATGTTGGCTGCCATCCCAGGCCGGCCGGCGAGGGTCTCTCCTGAGACGGTCAGCATGCCTACGTCTCTCACGAGCGCTATCGACTTCACCACTTCGGCGCTCTTCTTCTGGCCAGGCCAGATGAGAGTCCCGGGAGACCCAGGGTTGAAGCCGTTCTTGATTCGGACGGGGAGCCTTGAGAGCTTGACCGGGCCCAGAGCGAGGGGGTGTATGTTCTTGGCCCCGAAGATCGCCATCTCCTCGGCCTCGGCGTAGCTCAGTTCGCGGACCACCCGGGCGCCTGGGACAACATGTGGGTCAGCGGTCATGATCCCGTCCACGTCTGTCCAGACCCAGACCTCGTCTGCCCCCCAGTAGGTCCCTAGCAGTGTCGCCGTGAAATCGGAGCCCCCCCTGCCGAGGGTAGTCAGGTCGCCGTTCTCAGCCGCAGCTACGAAGCCAGTCACGACCGGGACAATCCCTCTCGAAATCAGCCGGTTCAGTTGCCTCTTCACCGCGCGTTTCGCCAAGTTTTCGATCGGCAGCGCCTCGCCGTGGGAATCGTCTGTGACTATCCCCGCCTCTCCGCCTGTGAGCGCCCTGGCTTTCAGCCCCTCGGCTCTGAGCGCGTCTGCCATGATGGGGGCAGACAGTCTTTCTCCGAACGAGAGGACGAGGTCGGTGGAACGGGGGGTCAGCTCTCCAAGGATTGAGACGCCCAGAAGGATGACCTTAAGCTCCTCGAGGAGGGCTTTGGTCTTGGCCGAGCTCTCGGCTGTACGCCCTATGCCCGCGCCCAGAATCGCTCTGGAATGGTAGTCCCGGAACCCGTCGACGAAGTGGTTGATCTGTTCCTCGTTCCAGTGCTTCGAGTCATGCGCCGCCTTGAGCAGAAGGTCGGTCACGTCCCCCAGGGCAGACACGACGGCGACCACCTGGTCCTCCTTCGCTCGTGCCGCAATGATTCTCGCAGCCCTCCTGATGCCCCCCCTGCTGGCAAGCAGGCTCCCCCCGAACTTCATCACGACCTTCATGTCTGGTCACCACCAAGCCTCAGCCTCCCGATGGCCAGGAGGTCTCTGAGAACAGCCGTGCTCGTGGCTGCCCCGCCCCCAGCCGGGCCCTGGATTATTCTCTGACCGGAAGACTTGCAGTCGAACCGGACGGCGTTGTCAGTCCCCCGGACGCACAGCGGGTCGGCTTCAGGCACCTCTTCGACTCTGACGCTTACGCCGTCGTCTGCGGAGGCGACCATCCTTAGCATCATCCCCTTCCTTCGAGCCTTCTCCATCCTGGTCTGGGACATCCCCCGTATCCCTTCACGAGGACTCACGCTGCCGAGGGTGGAGCTCTTGCCGAGGACGTGGTTTGCCAGAATCACTATCTTGCACGCTGCGTCGACCCCGTCGATGTCAAGCCCCGGGTCAGCCTCGGCGTACCCCAGCCTCCTGGCCTCGGCCAAGGCCGATTCGAACTCGACCATCCACTCCCCCATCTCTGACAGTATGAAGTTGGAGGTGGCGTTGAGGACCCCACGTATGGCTGTCACTTCGTCCCCCTGCGCGAGCAGGTCCCCCAGCTCCATCACGGGAAGGCCTCCGCCTACGCAGGCACTGTACCTGAGCATCAGCCCTCGGCGCTTCGCGTCGGCCAGTAGTCTCCTATAGTGAAGGGCCAAAGGCATCTTGTTGGCTGTCACGACGTCCTTCCCGGTTGCAAGGGCCGCACTGATGTGGGAGAGGGCGGGTTCTGCGTCCACCGGATTGGCCGAGGTCAGCTCAACCAGCACGTCGGCGTCGGTCTCGCTGATCACAGCGAGGGGTTCTGCTCTGCTTCCGACCTTGCCCGTCCTCCTCTTCCTCAGCAGGACCCTGCGAAGGTCGAGCCCCCTGTCGTCCACCGCAGCACTCGTGGAGTCTGCCACCGCGACGACCTTGACGTCGAAGCCGTAACGTTCAGAGAGGATGCGCCGGACAAGGGCGGTACCGACTGTACCTAGGCCGAAGACGATGGCCCTGATCTCTCTACTCAAGAAAGCCCCTGCTGTGCAACAGCTCAGCGGCCAAGATGGTCGAGCCTGCAGCTCCCCTCACAAGATTGTGCGAAACGAATGTGAGCCTGATCGACATGGGGGAAAGCCCTCTCCTTATCCGCCCCACGACGACGCTCATCCCTGGCACGCTCCCAGCGTCCCTGTCGAGCTTGACTTGGGGCCTGTCCGCAGCCTCCTGGATGATTATGGGCCGGGAGGGGGCATTGGGGAGTCCCAGCTTCTGGGGGACCCCCCTGAAATTCGACAGCGTCCTGGCCAGCTCCGGGATGTCCACCTTCTCCTTCGTCTCGATGTAGGCGCTCTCCATGTGCCCGTCGGTGGTGGGGACGCGGTGGCACATCGCGTTCATTTCGATCTTTGCAGCCTCAATCCGGTTGCCCCGAAGGCTCCCCAGGATCTTCAGAGGCTCGGTCTCCACCTTCTCTTCTTCGTCTTTGATGAAGGGAACCACGTTGTCGATGATGTCAAGCGAAGGGACACCGGGGTACCCAGCCCCTGACACTGCCTGGAGGGTGGTCACGATGACGCGCTCCACGCCGACAGAGTCGTGAATCGGCTTGAGCAGGAGAGCAAGGCCGGCGGCAGTGCAGTTCGGCGTCGCAACCAGGAACCCCTTCCAGCCCCTCTTCTTCCTCTGCCATCTTATGAGGTCCAGGTGCTCCGGGTTGACTTCGGGGATGACGAGGGGAACGTCGGGCTCCATCCTGTGGGGGCTGGCGTCGGTGACCACTCTGAATCCAGCCTCGGCGAACTCAGGTTCCAGGGGCTCTGCGGCATTGGTAGGCAGGGGGGAGAAGACAAGGTCGGCGTCGATGGACTCGGGTCTTGTCGGCTTGACCAGCATGTCCGCAACCTCGGGGGAGACCTGAAGGCCGCTTCGAGAGCGTATGACCTCCCCGTATTTCTTCCCGACGCTGTCGCTGCCGGTGACCGCCACCACCCTGAAGAAGGGATGGTCGGAGAGCATGCTCGCATACCGGATGCCCACCATCCCCGTAGCCGCAAGTATCGCCACGTTCTTCTTCAAGCCGCGACCTCGCCAAGACTCCCGGTCAAGGAGACTAAAAGCGCATGGGGTTCGTGCGTCTTCACCTGCACTCCCCGAGTTCAGGCTTGGAAGGGAAGGTCTTGAATCTCGTTGGACCCAGCTCTGCTGGATTCTGTAGGGCGGGTCAAGACAATACCGATAAATCACTTGATCAGTCATGGTTGTACATGGGATCGGTCGAATCCGATAGCGGTGTGCGAGAGAGAGTTTTGAAGCTCGAACTGAAGGTAGAGGCGTTGCAGAAGCAGGTTGACGGACTGAACACCTACGTCAGACAGCTTCACGACTACCTAGACCAGCTATCTCGAAGTTAGAGGCTGGTTCTAAACTCAGTTACGAAGGTGGTGCTGGAGGCGGAGGCATCGATACCGTGGGCTTCCAAGTCAAGCCGAGGATTGAGCCAATTATGGCGAGTATGAATCCAATGACGAACCCGCCAATCGTGAAAATCGCTCCGATGAGGGTGAAGACCAGGACCAGAATCGACCCTGTCTTGACCTTGGACTTGTCTGAGGAGTTCATCATCACGGCCCCTATCACCATGACTATGCCACTGACGAGACCTATACCTCCCACGACAGCCACGGCTAGACCTGCTACTCCGAGACCTGCAAGGCTGGCTATAGAGCCGATAACGGCAGCTGCAGCAGCGATGATGATTCCGGTCAGAAGATAGATGATCCCGCCGATTAGGGAGAGAGCGAAGGCTGCGGTCGGTTTTTCTGCCACGCGTGAAGAAGGCCTTCGATGATATTTAACCGTAGTTCCCCATCAACGAATGATTTCTGGCCAGACTCTCGGCGCTCGTTCAATCCGCCGGGGTCTTTGCTCCTCCGAGCTTTGACAAGGTCCGTTGCGTCGGGACCGCGGTATCGGCTCGTAGTAACGGGCCGGATTGCGGACTGCGACGGGGTTGGGAGACGGCTAGGACCTTCGCGCCCGTGAATCTCCAGCATTACATGAGGTGAAGGATCTTGCGCCTGGCTTCGTTCGCCCCTATGAGGACATGATTTCACGCCAGGGCGCTCAAAGGATACACCTTCTGGGAGGACCGCGAATGAGGCTCACTGCGCCTCCGCCGGGAAGCACTCGTCCTGTCTTGGGCAGGGCGCCCCTCATGGCTGAACTGATTGCCCTACGGCTTCCAGCGTGAACCGTGAATGAAGGAAAAGGAGAAAAGAAAAGCTTCTACGGGACAGATGGTGGTAGAACTATGAGCGAAGAGCAGTTCCGTGAGTGGGTCAACAGGGGGTCGCACCTGCCCCTGGCGGTCAAGGGGCACACTTTCGTGCTGAAGAGCGACAACGTCATCGCAGTCGACGGAGGGAAGTTCGTCTACGAAGAAGCCTTGGAGCTGGTGAGGCTGCTCAACTCGAGGAGTCCGTTCGCGCAGATGAACGCGGCATTCATGATTTCAGAGCGGAACGGTGCACTCCGGTTGATAGTCGTCGCGTTGATAGCGGTCATAATCCTGATCGTCATCCTCCTCGCCAGGCGCTAATCTTCGGCTCGTTAGGGTCTGATCGTGACGTAGTACAAGTACGTGACTCCCTGGGCAGGGACGCTGAGCACTCCGAAGTTGAGGTTACCGGAGCTGTCGGTCCAGGCGTAGACCGTGTGATCAACGCTCCCGGGTCCGTACGTCTGGAGCAGGCTGACCACCTGAGCCATCGTCCTGTTCGCCCCCGCTGCACTGAAAGACACGCTGCCCACGTTCACGTAGACCGTGGGGTTGACGGACGTCGCGTTGACGAGATTGTAGCCCAGTGAGGTAACCAAGGCGTCTATCTGATGGATAAGGGCATCCCTGCTTGGGGTCACTCCGGTCGTGGCATTGCCTATTCCGAGGTTGTCAAAGGCCGCCATGGCGTTGGGGCCCACTCCGACTGCGCCCGAGGATGGGTTGACTGCCGTCATGAAGGGCAGCTGGGTGACCACACCGGAGGTGCCGGGGTTGGTGTACACGGCTACGAAGTAGGTGAGCTGCCCTCCGACCGAGTAGAGCAGGTACGAGCCGAACCTGTAGTTGGGGAGCAAAGTCAGTTGCGTCCTCACCTGCTGGTTCGTCGTGAGGGCGTTCTCCGCTGCCGTCGGGCCGATGATCAGCGCTGATTGGGACGGGTTCTGGTAGAGGTAGATTTGCCCCAGCCTGTCCCCGCCGTAGGCTATGTAGAGCGCCCCGAGGTTCTTGCTGACGACCCCCTGGTATTGAGCCAATTGAAGGCCGACGAAGTACGTCTCGTTCCCGACTGCAAATGGGATGTACTGCACGGTGCTGTTCCCAGCCCGCTCGTAGAACTGGGTCCCCGACCTGAAGACGAATGGGTCGCTCACGTGGTAGATGAAGTCGTAGTCCAGCTGGCCGGAGACGTTGGGGGAGCCGAGGAGCTGCTCCGGATACCTTAGCTGAGGGACCAGCCAGGAGGGAGGAGCCTTCCAGCTGCTGTAGTAGTTCTGGTAGAACTTCGTGATGAAGTCGGAGGAGTTGGTACCGAGCAGGTTGGAGACCGTGTAACCCTGTATCGCACCGTTCTGGATGTTGACGAGCGCCACGCCGAAGAACCTCAGGTAGGGGCTCGCGGAGAAGCCAGACTGCAACGGGTAGTTGATGTATATCTGTACCGCATAGTAGAGGTTCTTCCCGTCAGACACTATGTACGCCGAGGGGTCCATCGTGAGGCCAGGGATCAGCACGTCTCCTACCCTGGAGAAGATGTTCCTGTTCCACAGCATGTCTATTGACTGGCCTGAGAAGGCGAAACCGAGCTGCCCCTCGGAGACAGTGAACCACATCGACTTCTGCCAGCCGCTCAGCACGTAGTCCGGCGTTCCAGTGTACGAAACGTTCTGGATTTCGTCGTATCCTGGGACGTGGGGGTACACGTTCTGGTTGAAGCCATCCCCCTCGCCGTAGTAGATTGCGGGTTCGGAGCCGATTCCGAAGGCGTTGGTCGGGGGTATTACGGACCCGTTGTGGGTGTTGATTACGAGGACCTTCGCAGCGTGGGTGTAGATGAGGTGCTCGCTGATCCAGTCGGTCGACGGGAACACAGGGGTCGTCGGCGAGACCCAGTACTCGGTGCCGTTGTAGAAGACGATCTCGGAACTGGCCAGGCCCATCCAGTTATAGGCGCCAATCTCCTTGGTGTTGGTGACTGCCGCGGCCTGCTGGTCCCACTGCCGGACCAGGTCGAGGGTCGTCGTCGGGTTGCTCGTCGGGAGAGCGGTGATGTTGTTGACATGGATGCCATCCAGGCCGGCAGACCATCTTGTCACAGTGATCTCCTTCTGCGTCTGAGGATACCACGAGTAGGCCAGGTAGTTGTTGTTCCAGTTGAAGAAGTAGAAGGCACCGGCGGCGGCTTGGACGGCGAACAGCACTGTGAGCACGACTGCGACGGCCTTGAAGAGCTTCAGCCTCGGCGCCCGCGCGTCTCTCCTTGAGAGGTAGACGATCCCCAGCGTGGTGAGAAGGAGGGCGCTCCAGACAATCCCGTAGACGTAGGGCGTTGCTATGTTCATCAGCCAGTATGGTGCGCCCAGTACAATCTCAGCGAGGACGGCGGCGACCAGTGTGAGCAGGTTCCTGATCCAAACGTCACTTCTCCGCGTGGCAAGGTTGGCCAGAAGGCGGAGGAACGTACGAACGGCGAAGATGAAGAGGAAGGCGGAGAGCGTGTAGGAGAGGATGGCATACTGGACAGACATCGACGGCATTAGGCCGACAAATCCTGATCCGGTGACCGGGGCCAACGGGAGAGTGAAGACTTGCGGGACCGCCCCCCAGTTCCCCAATCCCATCGTCGCCATCATTATGGGGTTCATGACCGGGCCGAGGAACGGGAAGCCCCCCGATACCACAAAGGCGTAGAAGGCCATCGCCCACTTGAGCGTCTGCCAGAGGGCCCAGAGCCAGACGTTCATCTTCTCGCTGACCCTCAGTCCCTCCTGCTCGACCTCGTAGGGCCTCATGCGCTTGTAGACGACAGTGCCAAGCCTCCACAGGTCGCTCCCACCCGGCTTTGGGTAGACCAAGAGGAGGGCGAAGAGGCCTGCCGCCACGAAGGAGTATTCGTGATAGAAAGTGATGCCGAACCAGTCGAGGCCGGCTTTTGCGGAGTAGACGGACTCGGCGATGGACCACTGGAGTATCACCCAAGCGACTGCAAGGGCGGCGACTATTGCGACCAGGGCGACGATGAGTCTGGTCAGCCATTTGTAGAGCCTGACGCGTTCGTCTCCAGCGTCCGAGTCCATTCGTCTGGACGGCCAGAGTGCGGCTATTTAGCATAGCAGCTGCAGCGGGAAATCAGGGTGTGTTTCTTTCACGTGGGTTGAGCTCGGAAAGGGCCTAGTAGCCCCTTCGGAATTCCTTTACTTCGCCAGTGGTCGAATCTATGATGAGCAACGCCGTCTCTGAGAACTCGGCTTTGGGTTTCTTGAACTCCACGTCGATCTTCCAGAACCCCTGTAGCTCTTCCAACTTCGCCGATTTGATGTCGAACTCGTCGGCGTCCACTGCGGTCTTCAGGTGCTCAGCCACCTTCGCTTTGATGGCCCCGAAACTCAGAATCGCCAAAATGCCCACAACGGATTCGTTTCTTGGCCATGGATAATATAAGGTTGAGTCGGAGAGACTATTCCCGCCGTACATAGGGTTCATCGCGCCTCCGTCCGGAATAACGCTCGTGCGTCAGTCCAAGGAGCAGGGAATAGACGTATTACACGAAGCCGTATCGTTTGTTTCGAATGACGGCGCAGGAGGGCATACCATGGCTGAAGGAGTACCTGGATTCAGTGAACTCTTGTCTTGGGAGGATGTACCCATCGAGTCATTCGACAACGCTGGAGAACGCGATGGCCGACGCGTTATCCGTCGGCGGCAAACGAGTGAGAGCGACCCTAGCACTCTTGTGGTGTGAAGTGTTCTCAGGGGAGTACAAGCCCGCGATCCCGTTGGCGGTCGCGTACGAGTTGGCTCATGCGAGTGCACTTGTGCAAGACGACATCATAGATCACTCTAGCATGAGGAGGGGAAGGGAGTCCATCGTGGCCAAGTACGGCCTCCCAAACGCGATACTCGCATCGGACCTCCTGCTCTTCAATGTTCCGAAGATGGTCGCGACTTACAGCTACCTGGAGAGCGACAGGCTTGCAAAGATCTTCGATTTGGTCGGCGAAGCGTGCAGGGCTACGACATGGGGAGAGTTTCTCGACCTTGAAATGGCTTTGGGGAGGGGAGGCTCGGAGCAGGACTACGAAGAGATGATCAAGCTGAAGACTTCTACTCTACTCAGCGCGCCCTGTGCAAGCGGGGCAATTGTCGGAGGCGCCTCGGACGAGCAGGCATCGTTGGCCGGTAGGTTCGGCGAAGCGCTCGGCATGGCATACCAAGTCCAAGACGACACGCTCGACCTGATCGGGGATGAGTTGGCGCTGGGCAAACCTGTCTTCACAGACTTGAGGGGAGGAAAGATGAGCATCGTTCTGATTCACTGCGCAAGCCGTTGCTCTGTTGATGACAGGAAGTTCATCTTCAGCCTCCTGAATCGGTCTGGCCCCTACACCAAAGACGAGATATCGAGGTTGAGAGGACTAATCGAGGTGCATGGTTCCCTGGATTATGCGCGGGAGAGGGTGCTGCGCTACACGAGGAAGGCCAAAGGAGTTCTCGACTCGGTTCCCGAGAGCAGGGTAAGATCTTTCCTTCTGGAACTGACAGACTACCTCGCCACGAGGTACTACTGAGAATGAATCAAGAGGAAAGGCTTGCGTCTCTTCTCGACTTGTTGGCGTTCGTGCCAGCAGGAAGAGCCACGATTAACGTGGGAGGACGCCCTTTCATATCTATCGACTCGGACCAGAAGACGTTGGAAGTCGAAGCCGATGGAGCCAAGGAGGCCGGACTGCGTCTTTCGGGTCTCGTCAAATTGCAGGGGGGTCCTGCAGGCGTGCTGGAAGGTTCCGGACATGTCGCGGGAGCGCTTTCGCGTCTTGGCTGGAAGCTAACGCTGTGTGCAGAAGGAGACAGGGTACTCACGATGGGGAGTGGTGTATCCAGATTGACAGGTCGGATTAACGTGAACCCCCTCAAACTGAGGGGGTTGCTGGAGGCGCTGAGGTAGCGGAGAAGTCTGAGGGTCTATCCTTTCGACATCAGCGCGACGTTCTTGGCGGCTGAGGCTTTCTTCTCGTCTTCGGTGATGTCCCTGATGTGGCAGGTTACTGTGACAAGGCCGTTGAACTCCACGCTCATCCCAAGATTTGGAAGCCTGATGCTCATTCCCTGAAGGTTGATGTCGAGTTGCGAATGCTTGTCTGAAAGGGCTTCCAAGATTCCCTCGAAGAGGGACTTTTCGACTTCCGCAGCACCTCTTGACTGTGCCATGTCTAAGTAGGCCGGACGCTGTGTATTTACATCTTTGAGGGGTCTAGGGAACGAAGAAGACCCAATCGTAAGAGTGTCCCCTGTGCGGAAGCGAAGGACAAGGGTGGGAAGGGCGCTCACGAGCAAGTGCGGGCGCGTCGACCGTGCAGACGCAGACGCGGTCAATCTTTCGATTGGATGGGCTGAAGTGAAATTGGCTGGTCGCCGTCGACCGCCAAGTTGACAGAATTACGAGGTCTAGACTAGGAGGCCATGAGAGGTTCGCTCAGGCTGGAGTTTTCGGGTGCGAGTCCTTGAGAAGGGAGTCCGCTGTGCTGAGATACCGCGCCGTGCACCTGTGGCGGCTCAGTCACCAACTCACCCAGCCCTTCCAATCGCCGTCCCTCGCTCCGTGAACCTTGAGTACGTGTGATCTCAATTCAGTCTCGGTTTCGCACACGAAACCACAGTAGCACTTCAATGTCTGGAGACTGTGTTCTACCCGGGTTCGTAATACCCTTTTGCAGTGAACGAAAGTCGCCGATTGTGGGAAGCCCGAAGCGAAACTTGCGGTCTCTTGGGAACCCTATCCAAGAACTCCGATGTTGCTGGATTAGGCTCTAGACCGTTGGACTCTTCTGAGCAGGCGTTTCTTTCTTCTTCCCACCTAGGTATGCCCCTGCGAAGGCGAATATCAATGTGAGAACCCATATGACTGTCGCGGTCATGTCATAGACGTTGTCGAGGTCGAAGGCCACATTCACGATCAACCCGATCAGTGCCAGTATTCCTGCTATTACAACCAGTGTCCGGTTCAATTCTGTCGGTTCGACGAAACGGGGCCGATATTTACAGGTTTCAGAATCCGTGTGGGTGCTGAATCCATGATTGATTGTGAAAGGTAGCACGGGATGGCGTGCAGTCTGGAGTAGAGAAGGGCAACGTGAGCCGTCTTGCCGAGGCAGGCTATGTCAAGAACCTGGGCTCTGCCGACCTTGTGGCTTGGGTATCAGCAATGCCGCGACCGCTGAGGCCGCAGTGACCACCGCCATCACCTCGAATGAGAACCCAAGCTTGTTGTACTCGCCCAAGATGATGGCGTATATCGCGAGCGGACCAACAGCATTGCCCGCGGTCGCACCGAGGCCCCAGACGAGCGAATTGCCGAATGACGACGTGCTCTGCGTCGAGTAGTCAGAAGC
Source organism: uncultured Nitrosopumilales archaeon (assembly GCA_964513805.1). GTDB lineage: Archaea > Thermoproteota > Nitrososphaeria > Nitrososphaerales > Gagatemarchaeaceae > DASPPF01. Next base: position 8,243 of record CAZENV010000003.1, on the reverse strand, counting down.
GAGCGAAAGCAGTAGCGGGAAGCCCGTGTAGGCGAAGAAGCCGAAGATGGAGAGCAGGACCACGCTCTCGATCCCTTCGGAATTGATGAACCCGACCAGCGAAGCGGCCGCACCGAAGGCGCTGACCGCGAGCACCAGTCTGTGGTCGAGCCTATCCGCAAGGAAGCCGAAAAGCGGTTGGCCGACTATCGCTGACGCGTACATCGCGGTGAGCGCGAGGCCAAGCACCGAGCTGATTCCGAGTCCCCTCTGCGTCGTGAGGAATATGGGCACGTAAGCTGTGACCCCGAACAGTGAAGCGGACCGAACAAAAGAGACGGCCAGGAGAATCACCATCGGTCTCGTCAGTATGCTTCGCGCCGAGAACCCTTCGCCACCGGTCTCCGGCCTGCCCACGCCGATTCCCCTCAGACCGCCCCAGATCACGAGGGCGGCGCCGACTCCGATGAGCCCGAAGAACCCTATCGAATCAGGCGCTGTGGAGAAGGCAGCCACCACGAAGAAAAGTGACGGATAGAGCGCCCTGCCCAGGCTTCCCATCGCACCGTTCAGCCCGAGAGCGCGCCCCTCGGCCGCAGGGCCGAAGGACGTCTGAAGGACCGTACCTCCCAGTGGATGGTAGAACGAACTCCCGAAGCCCATGGCAAGGACGCAGAGGACGGCGAGTTCGAATAGGTATGCGCCGGCGAAGTACACGATGAGTGCATAGAACCCGATCAACCCGAGACCGAGGCACGCGATTCCCAGGGCCATCAGCTCCCCCGCGGCGCCTGTCCTGTCTGCCCGCCTCCCGACGAAGACGCTGGAAACGCTCGAGCTGAAGTAGAAGAGAAAGAGGAGGACCGTGACTTCGAAGGGGTTCGTCCCCTTGATCGCGACAAGGAGGTCCATGACCAGCGGAACGAAGAACACGGAACCGTCGTTGATGAAGTGTCCGATGGAGGTGAAGGCCAAGGCTCTGGCCCTGCTCAGAATCAAGAGGACCACCCCCTCGTGCAGTCGTGATAAATTAGCTGTCCTTCTATCTTCGCCGATAGGGTTTGTTCCCACAGAAGGCGGATGAGGTTCCGCTACGACCGATTCGAACGGTGAGCACCGGGAGAAAGACTGAGAACGGCAGTGTAGCTATGCCCTGAGGTGGTGAGAATAGCATGAATGAAGTAGTCCTCAGGCCGGTAGGATTGGTGCACACGACCGCGACTAAAGACGAGATAAGGGAGAAGAAAGGGGGGAGGCATTCAGAGATCGAGGTCTACCCCCAATACGAGGCGGCCCTCGATGGTCTCGAAGGGTTCTCCCACGTCTTTGTTCTCGCTTACCTCGACCAGCTCAGACCGGAGCAGGTCGGCCACCTGAAGGTGCGACCGAGAGGACTTCTGAGGTACGGCCTGAAACTGGAAGAACTTCCGCTTGTCGGAGTCTTCGCGCTCGACTCCCCGACGAGGCCCAACCCGATAGGCCTCTCGCTGGTCCCTCTTGATAGGAGGGAGGGAAGGAAGCTAGTGGTCTCCGACCTGGATTGCTTCGATGGGACGCCCGTCCTCGACATCAAACCGTACCAGGGGAGCTACAGAGTCGAGAGCTACAGAGTCCCCGAGTGGCACGAAAGGCTGCTCAGGAAGGCTGGCCGCGTCGAGCGGCTCGGTCGAGAGATTCTCGGGACATGACGTCCTACAGAGAATCGCGTCGTGTGAGAATGGTTAGATAGCTAACCGGACCCGAATCGTCTGTTTGGAAAGGTTCTGGAAGGACCTCTGGAAGCGGGAGGAGGAATTCCTGTCGTCGGCGAGGCCAGAGTTTCGCCACGACACGAAGTTCGTTGGAGTCTCGACCCTAGCGGGGCAGTTCTACTGTGAGTACAAGGTGGAGAACGAATTCGCGCTGGGAGAGATACCGACAGACGCCAAGGAGACGGGCGCCGAACTTCACGACGAACTTATTCCCGGAGTTGAAATCACTGCGAAGGACTTCGTCAGGCTTGTGAGCAGGAAGAAGCCGAGCTATGCCGTGCTGAGGGTGTGGGGGACGGTGAGCGACCTCCGGCTGGTCGGGATGCCTGACCACATCGTTTGGTCTGGCGGGAGACCGCTCTGGCTGCTGGAACTCAAGACGACAAAGGGGGACCCCACATCGCTCTGGGAGGACCAGGCGAACCAGGTGAGGATCTACGGGCTGCTCCTGGATTCGATGGGGTTCGATTGTTCGAAGCTCAGGCTGGCACTCGTCCGGCTGAGGGCCCAGGGGCTCTCGGAGGAGAGCAGGAGGGCGTGGATTCTGAGTGTGTCGAATGCCCTGCTGGAAGACAGGGTGGGAGAGCTCGAGTCGAAATTCGGCGGGGCGATGAAGGTTCACCTGATCGAGCATGACAGAGCTGTGGCGGAGGAGAGCGTGAGGGCCAAGCGGGGGTACTGGCTTGTTCAGAGGGAACCCACGTCAAGCACGAGCATTGGGAAATGCCGAGCGTGCGAATACAACTCGGTCTGCCCGAAGACGCTTTACGGGCCTTCCTGAGATTCGTGGCGTCGTTCGGTGTCGAGCCAGGCCAGGGAGACCCGGTAGGCTTTGGCTATGACTTCACGAAGGAGCCTTCAAGGCAGAACACCGACAGCTTCCCCTCGACGGGACATTTGGCGCCCAAATCGCAGGCAGAACAGAGGTCTGCAGGAACGGTGGCGAGTGTCCCCCGTGTCTCATGAATGGAGTAGAGGAGCTTCAGGTACTTGCCCTCGGCTATCCTAGGCAGGTCGTTCCTGCTCTGCAGGCCATACCATTCGTAGAGCCTCTTGCTCCCCTTCTTGGAATTGCAGGTCGAACAGACCCATACTGCGTTCTCTGGAACGTCAGGGCCACCGCGGGCTCTCGGGAGCATGTGCTCAAGAGTGAGGCTGCCTGCCGAACCGCAGTAGACGCATCTGCCCGCCTCCTCGTGCTCCTTGACGTACTCCCTGATTGACGACGACCATTGAATATCACCTGACTGGAGTTTCTTGAACCTGTTCATTATGAAACCGTAGTTGCTCTTGCCCTCCCCTGCGGAGTTGGAGATTATCTTGGCGTACTGCCAGTACAGTAGGTCCTTCACCGTTCGGACGGCTGGAGGGGGCATTTCTGGAAGACTGGGGCGTGGATTGGATTTAAGGCTCTGCCTAGGTCGGGGAACCAAACCATCATGAAAATGCTGACGCATGTCGTCTTCGGTGCCGGGACGGTCGCCGCCCTCGCTCCCACGCTGCCTGCCGACCTGCGCCTCTCCCTAGCCTTGGTTCTTTCGATCGTGGTGAATCCAGTCATTGACGACCTGGGTCATGCGCGTCGCAAGGGATTCGTCGCGAGGTCGCCCCTCACACACTCTGTCCTCACAGCGCCTGTGTGGGGAGGGGCGGTTGGATACGCTGTGTGGATGGCAGGGTCGACAGTGGGGGTAGTGAGCGCCAGCTCAGAGACCGTTGTCATCATCTATGGGGTTGTGGTTGCAGCGTCGCACCTGCTGCTGGATTCGATGACGGAGAGAGGGGTGTACGTCGTGACAAAGAGGTTCGCGCTGGCGCACTTCGGGTCGGGGAATGTCATCTTGAACGGCGTATTCGTTGCGTGTGGGCTGATTCTGTTACTGCTTTGACGGGTCAGCCTGACTTGGCCAGCCATGCTTCCAAGCATTTCTGAACCTCGGTCTTTGCGACTTCGCCATGCATGGGTTTCATTGCGCCTGCGCCGAGGGAATCACATTCATTCCTATCTAGCGCATGGCCATTTCCAAGTCGCCAAGACTTAAGAACTGGCAACCGTGATTTGGAATCGGGAATGTCGATAAAGCTTAGGGATGTGAAGACGAGAATCATCAAGGAGAAAGATGGTTCCTACGCCATCGCCTGCTCCGCGCTAGGCGTATACTCTGTAGGGGAGACGCTGGAGGCGGCCAAGAAGAACTTCGAAGAGGCCCTTGAGCTTCATCTGTCGGCGGTAAGAGAAAAGGCAATCGAAGCAGTAGCGCGTTAGTTTGGCAAAGCTGGCGCCAATTGATGGAAGGAAACTGGTTAAGGTTCTTTGCAACGATTTCGGCTTCAAGGCCGTCAGACAGAGGGGAAGCCACGTGACCCTGACGAACGGAACGGTGTACGTGACCGTCCCAGCAAAGTTGATTGGCGTCGGGTTGCTCAACGTCATCCTGAAGGATTGCAATATACCAAGAGAGAAGTTTCTAGAGGCCTTGTAGTTGCTGCCGCACATATGGTTCTATTGCGCCTCCGCCGGGAAACTCGAATAGTGCGATAGAGTTGCCTGTTCCTGCTGGACTAAACCCGAAGACCTCGGTGTGCCTCAGTGTGTCAAGATATGCTTGGCTATCTGTTCTCCGAGCCAATCCTGGACGACAATGAGCTCCTTCATGATGCCCATCCTCGCGTCCTTGACCCCCTCGAGCCCCCCAATCCACTTGAGGGTGTCGTCAGCCTCTGAAAGGTTGTCGAAGAGGTTCACAAATGTAGAGTACCACTTTGAACTCGTATTGGACAGCTCGGTCCTCCGTATCTTGGAAAGTACAGCCTGATCAGCGACGCTCTTCTTCCTTTCGTCTGGGCGGAACATCAGAAAGACGCAACTCAAACCAGCGAACAGCTTGAAGTTGGGAGTCCCTTGCAGGTAGACCGCACGCCCCTCCGCCATCGATGTTAGCCGTCGCTCCACAGTCCTGGCGGTCACTCCCACTGATCGTGAGACGTCTTCAAGACTCCGTCGTGCGTCGCTCATCATCGCTTGAATGATCTTCCAGTCAGTTGCCGTCATCCGGATGTCCGGGTGAGGGAACCCCAACTCCCACGTGGTCACTTTCGACGAGCCGCAGATTGAGCCGATGTGCTCCGACCTCGTTTTCAACGCGCTCTCGTTTTGATGATACAGCGTTACCTGCATCCCTTTGCCGCGGAAATCAAGTATCTTGATGATCCCATCAACCCGTCTGATCTCGGCAATCGCTCGGCCCTTCCTCGCCTCGTCTTCGACTTCCAAGTCCATGCTGGCAGCAGAATATCCTATCAAGTGCGGGTTGACCATCATCCTCCATCCTGGTAGGGATTCCAGCTTCTCCGTCCGCTTGAGCCTCCTTCTGACCGTCTCTTCGTCGACCCCGATTCGCCTGGCAATGCTCGAATATGTCTCCCTGACATTCCATTGGGGCGAACCGGGGCTCCCTAATTCCTTGATTATCCTGACGTCGAGGTCGTCGAGACGATGCATGGGAATTGGCTGAAATTCGACGGGATGTCGCTTAAGCTTGTCGGAATCCCTCATCGCTTTAGGGGCATGAATAAGACCAGGGGGCGCGGCGTCTGGATGCATGGAATCCGAGAAGGACGCAAGAGCAGTGGTGCTGTCATACATCAGGGCGCTGGACAGCCAAGACTACGCAACGGCCGGGAGCCACTTGAATGACAATGTGCGGATTGTCGGCCCCTCAGGAGAGACTTTCGGTAAACCAAGAGAGTTTATCGACATGCTGCGGTCGTTCCGTGGGAAATATGACGTGAAGAAGGTCTTCACGGATAGAGACGACGTGTGTCTCCTCTATGATTTGGTAACGCCCGCGGCTACCGTGTTCATGTGCTCGTGGTACCAGGTCAAAAGCGCAAAGATAGCTTCCATCCGAACGGTCTTTGATCCACGTCCGTTTGGTCCACCGTCGGGCATGAAGAACGAGTGAGCAGAGTCCGATGAAGGCCATCAGGATTCATAGGCGCGGAGGCCCCGAGGCGCTGGTCTACGAGGACGCTCCTGTTCCCGAAATCGGCAATGGAGAGGCTCTGATCAAGGTCCACGCGGCTGCCATAACGCCGACCGAATTCACCTGGAACTCCACCTTCACCACCGCTGACGGGAAAGAGCGGTTGCCCATCATCCCGAGCTTTGAGGTCTCCGGTACGGTAGAGAAAGTGGCAAATGACGTGACAGACTTGCCTCCGGGCGATGCGGTCTACGGTCTTCTGAACTTCTGGCGGGACGGCGCAGCCTCAGAATATGTCGCGGCAAGGGCCGCCGATTTGGCGCCGAAGCCGAAGACCCTTGACCATGTCCGCGCCGCTGCCGTGCCTCTTTCAGGCCTGACGGCATGGCAGGCTCTTTTCGACCACGCGAAGTTGTCCAAGGGCGACCGCGTATTGATTCACGGTGCCGGAGAAGGCGTCGGCACCTTCGCGGTGCAATTCGCGCATTGGCGGGGAGTTCATGTGATTGGAACTGCTTCACGGAACAAGGCAACCTTTCTGTACGAACTCGGGGCGGACGAAGTCGTAGATTATAACGCAGTCCGCTTTGAGGACAAGGTCCGGAATGTCGACGTCGTTCTAGATACGGTTGGAGGCGACATAGTTGAGCGTTCGTGGGGATAATCCGGCGAGGCGGCATTCTCGTTACGATAGCCGGCGACGCCCCGGAAGAAAAGGCCAGGGAATACGGCGTGCGCGGGGCATCAATCCTCGTCCAGCCCAACTGTTCGGAGCTCGTCCAGATTTCTCAACTGATTGACGCGGGCACCATCCGCCCCGCAGTCGAAGCGGTCTTCCCACTTTCCCAGGCCCGTGAGGCGTACGAGCGTGGCCTACTCGGGCACAACCGCGGCAAGTTGGTTCTGAGGGTTTTGGATGGTGACGGGTAGCATGACATGGCATTCAGTTCAATGTAGAAAAGGACAAACGGAAATGGCCATCGACGTCGCACGTAGGGTTCATTACGCCTCGGGGTAGCCTGAGCCACGACAACGAATCGCTTATCACTTCAGGACTCGTATCTCCCTGTTCGCGTTGGAAGGCTATCGAGATCACCAGGTCGTATTCCGGTCTAACGGAGCTAAGCGATTTGCTCCCTTGGTCAAACCCATCGTGAAAGAAGCGTTGGCAACTGCTCAGCGAGTCCTGCCTTCTAATAGCGTTGTTCGTTTCAATATGATTCCCGATTCCAGTGAAGCCGTGGCGACCCGCATGCAAGGTAGCTCTGGATGGACGCACAGCGGCGACGACGTCGACATCTACCTCAACACGAAGGTGATAGGGTGGAGGAAGGCTCTGAAACGTTCGGTAGTCCACGAGTTCAACCATGCGATTAGGATGCAGCGCACCGGAAAACGTTCCGGGGAACTCACGTTGCTCGATACAGTCGCGTTGGAGGGCCTAGCCCAGTGTTTCGAAAAGGATGTCTGCGGAGCATTACCTCCGTATGCGAGGGCGATATCCATCAGCCGAGCTCAGAAGATTTGGTTCATCGTCAAGCCTGAGCTCGGCAAGAATGATGATCCTTTCTATCGTCGACTCTTCTTCGCGACAGGAGACAAGGACTTTCCTCTCTGGTCGGGGTACACTCTGTCATATCTGATTGTAAAACGAAGAATGAAGCAACTAGGTTATGGTTGGTCTACGATAATGAGTTGCAACTCGGCGGAAATCGTAGGGCCAGGCTTGGGCTAATCATTGCCGTGCATGGGGTTCATCGCGCATCCACTACGACAAAGCGACAGGAGGACCGAGCAAATTCTGAAGCCCAAACAAGATTACCAACCACGCAATTGCAGCGACGTAAGTAACGTCGGAGAATGAATCTTTCAATGTCTTGTGATGAAAGACGCTGGAGCCGGCGACTATGCCGAAAGCACCACCTACCACGGCAATGGTGAAGAGAGTCTTCTCGGGTACTCGCCACTCACCATCCTCAGCTCGGGCTTTGTCGATTCCCATGATGATGAAACCCAAGGAACTCGTGAAGAGAATCCAAGTGATGATTAACGACCATACAAGACTGATTTGAATCGGAAACATGGAGGATAATCACCCTCTGCTACAAAACAACCACTAGAACATGGCCGTTACAACCGTACATAGGGTCCATTGCGCCTCCGCCGGGAATCACTCATCCTGCGTTGGGCGATAGTTAGTCGACGGGCTGAACTAGTCGCTCTTGCGAGCTTCTAGCGTACACCCCGACTACTTCAACGCCATCTTCTATGGCAACCCTTCTCCATCCGCTCCTCCCCCTTGCGGGAGAGGTTAGGACGGAAGGCTCACTCTTCTCGGGAGTGGCTTCCCGCTTAGATGCTTTCAGCGGTTATCCACGATTGCTTAGCTGCCCGGCGGCGCCCTCTCGGACGACCGGTACGCCAGAGGCAACGCCCCGCTGTTCCTCTCGTACTGGGCAGGGCTTCCCCTCAGTGAACCACCGCTTCCATCAGGTAGAGGCCGACCTGTCTCACGACGGTCTAAACC
>CAZENV010000002.1:0-28967 GCA_964513805.1 uncultured Nitrosopumilales archaeon | reverse complement strand
CCAACGACCTGACCCAGGCGACCTTCGCCTTCAGCAGGGACGACGTGGAGGCGAAGTTCATGGCCAAGTACCTCGAGGAAGGGATACTTCCAGTGAGCCCGTTCGAGGTCCTCGACGCCACCGGGGTGGGGCGGCTGGTCGAGATTGCGGTCACGGAAGGGAGGAAGTCTCACCCTGGGCTCGAGGTGGGAATATGCGGCGAGCACGGCGGAGAGCCCAGGAGCATCGAGTTCTTCAACAAGGCCGGGCTCGACTACGTCAGCTGCTCGGGCTTCAGGATTCCGGTCGCGAGGCTCGCAGCCGCCCAGGCGACAATCGCGTCAGGGAAGACTTCGAGCACGGTCTAGACCCGCGGACTAAGCCTTTTAGTCCGCAGCGGGCGCGGACCCACCAGTGATTCTGAAGGGCAGCCTCAAGCCGCGGGAGTACCAGAAGAAGATAGCGGAGACGGCTTCGTCGGCGAACACCCTGGTCGTTCTTCCCACTGGCCTGGGAAAGACGATGATCGCCCTTTTGGTGGCGGCCGAGAGGCTGGAGAAGTATCCTGACGGCAAGGTGATGGTCCTCGCGCCCACCAAGCCGCTGGTGCTCCAGCACCACGAGACATTCAGGCAGCACCTGGACCTGCCCCCCAACGCGCTGGCCGTCCTCACAGGCACCGTGGACCCCGGGGAGAGGGAGGTGATGTGGCTGAAGGCTCGGGCGGTCTTCGCCACCCCCCAGACCGTCTTCAACGACGTCAGGCACGGGAGGGTATCGCTGTCGGAGGTGACCCTGGCTGTCTTCGACGAGGCCCACCGGAGCGTGAAGGACTACACGTACACCAAGCTCGCAGGCGCCTACAAGGAGGGGGCGGACCACCCCCTGATCCTGGGCCTGACTGCGTCACCGGGAGCGTCCAGGGAGAAGGTCGGGGAAATCAAGCGGAGCCTCTTCATAGAAAGGGTCGAGGCCAGGACCGAAGCAAGCGAGGATGTGAAGGACTACGTCGAGCAGACGGCCATCGAGGCGATCAAGGTCAAGGTTCCGCCCGAATACGAGGAACTGATACTCAGGGTAAGGGAACTGTTCAACGACAAGGTGAAGAAGCTCGTCGCCGCAGGTTTCCTGAAGAGCAGCAGGATCACGAAGAAGGCGCTGCTGGAGGCCAGGGGCGCGATCTCCGCGAGGCTCAAGGCCGCGCAGTCCCAGGGCGGCCAGAAGGGATACATCTTTGGGGCCATAATCAACCAGGCACAGTCCGTGGTCATAATCCACGCGCTGGAGCTGCTTGAGACCCAGGGGGCTTCCTCGCTGGTCAGGTACCTGGAGAGGGTGAGGGAGAAGCCGGACAAGGGCAAGTCCACGGCCTCGCTGATCAAGGACCCCAAGTGGCTCAGGATCGAGGAGGAGGCGACGAGGCTCTACAACGCCGAACACCCGAAGATTGGGGTGATGACGTCTGTGATACGGGAGCAGTTCTCAAGGAAGGCGGACAGCAAGGCGATCGTCTTCACCCAGTACAGGGACACCATAGAGGACATCGTGAAGGCCCTCGAGCGGGCGGGATACTCGGCGGAGAGGTTCGTGGGCCAGGCCGACAGGGCCGGGAGCAAGGGCATGGACCAGCAGACGCAGTCGGACTCCCTCGAGCGGTTCCGTGAGGGCGACTTCAAGATACTGGTGAGCAGCAGCATCGGGGAGGAGGGTCTCCACGTCCCCGACGTGGACCTGGTAGTCTTCTACGAGGCCGTGCCCTCCGAGATTAGGTACATACAGAGGAGGGGAAGGACGGGGAGGACGACCCAGGGCAGGGTCGTGATCTTGCTCGCGGAGGGGACGGTCGACGAGGCCTACTACTACAGCAGTCTGTCCAAGGAGGACAGGATGAGGAGGCTCGTCTCCGAGCCGCAGGAGAAGCCGCGGAAGCGGAGGACAAGGAACCCGACCCTGATGGACTACGTCGAGGCCGGGGGTGGCCCTTCAGCGAGTCCGGACTAGGCGCCCGACCTCGATGACCTTGATGAGGTCGGTGCTTCCGCCCACCCCCGGCGTGCCGGAGGTCATGACCATCTTGTCGCCCCTGAGAGCGAGATGCAAGGACTTCGCGGCTGACTCCGCCATGGAGAAGAGCCGGTCTGTGCTCCTGGCCCGCTTCACTGACACGGGGACCACGCCCCAGGAGAGCTTCATCTGCCTGGCAACTGCGGCCGACGAGCAGAGCGCAAGTATGGGCTGCTCGGGCCTGTGCTTGGACACCCTTCGGGCCGTTGACCCGGTCTGGGTCGGCGCCACGATGGCTTTGGCGCCGATGTAGTACGCCAGGCGGCAGGCTGCTCTGCCTATGGCGTCCTCGACGGGTGTCTGGGCCCTCTGCTCGGCTGGCCAGCGCCCGTACCTCGGGAAGCCCCTTTCGGCCGCCCTGGCGATCTTGTCGAGCATCCTGACCGCCTCGACGGGAAACTTCCCGACAGCGGTCTCGTCTGACAGCATCACAGCATCCGCGCCGTCGAACACTGCGGTGGCAACATCGCTGGTCTCGGCCCTGGTCGGCACGGGGTTGTTGACCATGCTCACCAGCATCTGGGTCGCGACTATGACCGGCTTTCCTTCCCGGTTGCACTTTTCGACTATGCTCTTCTGAATGAGTGGGACGCGCTCGCTCGCCACCTCGATGCCGAGGTCTCCCCTGGCCACCATGATGCCGTCGGCCTCGCGGAGTATCGAGTCGAAATTGTCGACGGCCTCTCTCTTCTCTATCTTCGCGATTAGCATCGGTTTCTCGCGGCGCCGCAGCAGCTTCCTGACAGAGCTCACGTCTCTGGGACTGCGGACGAACGAGAGAGCCACGAGGTCCACCCCGTGCTCGAGGCCGAAAGCGAGGTGCCGCCTGTCTTGGGGGGTGGGAAAGTCGATCTTCAGGCGGACATCCGGGGCGTTCACCCCCTTCCCGTCACTGAGGGTCCCGCCGGCCATCACGGTGCACCTCACGGAGCCGCCGAGGTTCTCCTCAATCCTTAGCCTGATGAGGCCGTCGGCAAGGTGAAGGAAGTCGCCCTTCCTGACCGAGCGAATGATGGTCGGGTTGTTCACCGAGGCTTGAGTCTCGTCGCCGAGCACTGGGTCAGCGCGGAGGAGGAACTCAGCCCCCTTGGTCAAATCAGCAGAGCCACCCCTCAGCTTCCCGACCCGTATCTTCGGGCCAGGAAGGTCCTGGAGGATCGCGACCGTCCTGCCAAGTCTTTCTGCCTGCCTTCTGATCGTCGCCATCTCGTCCAGGTGGCTGCTCCTGTCGCCGTGGGAGAAGTTGATTCTGAAGACGTCAACGTCCGAGGCGATGAGCCGCCTGATGGTCTCGGGGGAGCTTGTCGAAGGCCCGACGGTGCAGACTATCTTGGTTCGTCTCATCCCTCTGCGCCAGTGGGAGCCTAGAGGACCACGATAAAGTTAGGGGAGGCAGTCGCTCCGGCGAGCGCAGAGCTCAGCCACTCGTGAACATGAACTCCTTCACCTTTCCGCCATCCAGGTTGACCAGGGCGCCTCTCAGGATCCCGTCGGCATACTCGCTGCCAGGGTTCAGGCAGAGCGTCCTCCCGAGCTTGACGAAGCCCTTTGATTCGTGTATGTGGCCGTGCAGGCCCAGGAGTGGCTCATGGCGCTCGATGGAAGCCCGCACTGAGGAGCTCCCCGCGTGTATCATCTTGATCCCCAGTCCCTCCCTGACGTACCTGAACTCTGAATCCACCGCAGGAGCCTTGTCGAGGTCCGTGTTTATCGGAGGCACATGGAGGTTGTAGATCGCGTTCGCCGGTCTTGTCACCTTGGCCGCCATCCCTTCGATCATCTTGCCGAGCTCGTCCTCGCCCACTTCCCTGGGGCTGTGCCAGGGCGTGGGGTTGGCGTATCCAAGTGTTATCATCTCGTGGGTGCCGTCGAGGTCCACCGTTCTCCCCTCCGGGTTCGTCACCTCCTCAGAGTCGGTAAGCAGAGCGTCAACCTCGAACCTGTCGTCGTTCCCGGGGGAGATGTAGGCGCGTATGCCCGTTCCGTGGAGCCTTTCCTTGGCCAGCTGAAGCCAAGATCCGAGGGCAGACAAGATGCAGTCGTTGAACACCTTCTCCTGCTTGGAGGCGTCCGCCCTCAACTCCTCGTACTCGGCGCGGGTGGTCACGTACGAGTACTGTCCTGCGTCCGAGAGCTTCGCACGGGTTTCGGCGAGCTTGTCTCCGCCTATCGTGGTGTCCTCGCCGAATAGGTCGAGATGATATTGGCCGCCCGGCTTCTCGATAATCGGAATCAGCGCCTTGCCAGTGATGTCGCCGCCCAGAATCAGCCTGTCCGCCTTGTAGACCTTCGCGGCGTTCAGGAACTTCCTGAAGCAGCGGTCGGAGGCGTGTACGTCTGTGGTGAAGAAGAGTCTGGTCAGGGCACGCACCGAAATTCCGCATTCTATTTAATGGTGGTTTCGCACAGGCATGCGAAACATCTCCCTTTGCATCGTGCTGCCGCTAGGCCGAAGATTGTTCGATCGCCTTTGTTATCCCGGAGAAGATTTCGTCTACCTTCCTGGTTGCGAAGCTCTTCAGCAGGGTCGAGCCGAGGCCGGCCATCACCCCGGTCATCTCCGCGTCGGCCGTCCAGTTCATCTGAGTTGGCGAGTCGCCAGTCAGTGTGAACGTGCTTGTGATTCTCAGTGCGCTGCCGGTACCCGAGCCCTCGACCTGAAGCGTCGCCTTCTCGGGAGGCAGCTTGTCTGCGACCGTCATTCTGACCTTCAGGGTGCTCGAGACCACAGCCACCCTCACCTTGACCTTCGCCTCCAGGGTGGAGCCGTCGATGACTCTGACGTCTTCAGAGTCGGGCAGGGCCCTGGCCAGGAAGTCAGGGTCGGTGAGGCGCTCGAAGATCGCCTGCCGGGGGGCGTTTATGCCGTTCGAGCCGCTGAGATGCAGTTCCAAGGCTGCTCGACATCCCGGGTTGCGGTATAAATGTCACCTGTAGGCCTCGAAGTCTTTCCCTAGGACGGACGACGCGATCTTCAGCTCCATGATCTCGTCGGTGCCTTCGTAGATCCTTGCGACCCTGCTGTCGAGGAAGTGCTTCGCCACCGGGGACATGATCGAGTATCCGAATCCGCCGAAGACCTGAAGGGCCCGGTCTGCCGACTCGAAGGCTGACCGTGAAGCGGTGTATTTTGCTATGGCCGAGAGGCGGTCGGCTTCGCGCCGAAGGGCAAGGTCGCGGGGAGACTTCTCGTAGTCCTCCTTCTTCATGGCGGCCCTGTAGACCAGCCACCTGCTGGCTTCCAGACTGGAGGCTATGAACGCGATGTGCTTCTGTATGAGCTGGTGCTTTCCGATTGCCTTTCCATGCTGGACCCTCGACTTCGCCCGCTCAGCTGTCTGGTTCAGGCAGTCTTCCATCACGCCCAGGCAGCCGGAGCCGACGCCGATTCTGCCGTTGAGGAGCGCCGAGTAGGCGACAGCAAACCCCTTCCCTTCGCCCCCTACCGCGTCCTCCAACGGCACCGAAACCTCGTCGAAAGATAGGAGCGAAGTGTCGCAAGTGAAGAGCCCGGCCTTCTCCTCAAGCCTCATGTCCACGTTGAAGCCCTTCTGCTTGGCGTCGACGAGGAACGCGGTGAGGCCCTCGGATCTTCCTTTGGGATACGCGAAGACCAGCACGTGGGTCGCTGTGGACCCGTTGGAGATCAGGTACTTGGAACCCGATATCTTGTAGCCGCTTCCGTCCTTCACGAACGTCGTGCTGAGGGATGAGGGGTCGCTTCCTGCCTCGGGTTCGGTGAGACCGTAGGCGAGCACCACGTCCCCCTTGGCCGCCCTGCCGAGGTAGCGCTGCTTCTGCTCATCCGTTCCCCAGTCCTGGATTGTGAGGCTCCCGAGGCACTGATGGACGTCGATGAAGGTCACCGGCCCCATCCCCACTTGGCCCAGCCGCTCCAGAAACAGGGCCTGGACGAGCTGCCTCGCGCCTCTCCCCCCATACTTCTCAAGGATGGGGACCCCCATGAGGCCGTGCCTTGCCAGAATCCTAGGCACCTCCGGGTTTGGCTTCCTTTCGATGTACTTCTCAAATTCGGAAGTGATCAGTTCGCTGGCTGCAGCCTCCGCGTCCTCGAGGATCGAGCGTTCGTCGGGCGAGAGAGGAACGAGCCTGGAGACCTCGCGGACGCTTTCCTCGAAGAGCCGTTCCATCTTTCGGAACCTGGCTTGGCGGATGGCTTTAACCGTCTCGCCCGCCCGACCAGGCTTTAGTACAAGGGGCGTGGCCTGAGCTGTGTGAAGGTTGCGCGGGCCGGGGACCTCATGTACGTCACGTACTTCATGGTCAAATGGGAGGAAGAGACGCTGAGCCCTTCCGGCCAGCGCTGCGCCGAATGCGGTCGCGAGATGGACAAGCTCGAAGCGGTCGTCGGAGATAGCGACGCGAGCTACGAAGGGCTGGTCTGTCACAGCTGCAAGCGGGTTTTGTGGGTCAGGAAGAGCTAAGCCGAAGGCTTCTTGTCCCTGAACGCCTCTCCGTAGCGGAAGGCGCGGCCGTAGTTCTTCTCCAGCTTCTTCAGAAACACCTCGTCCAGGTTCGCGCTCGGGTCTATCAGCCTCGAGGCGTCCAGGACGTAGAACATCACGTCAATCAACTCCTCGATGGTCTCTTCGCTGGGCCTTCCCTTCTTCCAAGAGTCGCCCGCCTCCCCGAGCTCTATGAACGCGAAGAGCAGCTTGTTGGGTATCTCGTCGGGGGTGTTACCGAAGCCCTTCTCGACTACGAGCTCGGCGACCTTCTTCTTGGCCTCCTCGAAAGACGGCAACCTGCGCGCTCGCTGCCCAGAGGTCTATGAAGGTTTGGCCCTCTTGGATACGACAGTCCTGTAGTACAGGCAGGAGCTCCTCAGCGAGCATTCTCCGCACTTTGGTCCGATTGGTTTGCAGGTTGTCTGCCCGAAGCGGACGAAGAGGTCGTTGAGTTCAAGCCAGTACTTCCGGGGCACAGATTTCGTCAGCGCCTCTTCCGTCTCCTCGGGCTTCTTGGTGGAGACGAGCCCGAGCCTGTTGGAGATTCTGTGGACGTGGGTGTCCACAGGTATAGCCGGTTGGTTGAACGCGTAGACCAGGACGCAGTTGGCCGTCTTCCGCCCGACCGAGTGCAGCGTGAGCAGCTCGTCCATGGTTGAGGGAACCCTCCCCCCGAACTCCTCCATGAGCTGCTTCGAGACCCTGATTATGTTCTTGGTCTTCATGTTGTAGAAGCCGGAAGGCTTGATCAGGTGCCTCACCGTGGAAGGGCGCGCAGCCGCGAGCTGCGCGGGCGTCTTGTACCGTGAAAACAGGTTTTCAGTGGCCCGGGCTGTGTTTTCATCCCGCGTCCTGTGAGAGAGAATGGTTCCGATGAGGATTCTGAAGGGTTCGCCGTGCTCTTCAGCCTGGAGCTCCGCCAGAGCCGTGGCTCTGGAATCCGCTGAGCTGTCCACCATCTGCCTGATGCTGGCGAGAATGACAGAAATCCTCAATCTTGTTCCGTCGCCCAAGGGTTCTTCCTGTACCATTGCAAGATTTCATCGCAGGTCGAACGCAGGTCGTACTTCGGCGCGTAGCCCACCTCAGCCCAGCCGTCTTGGGTCCCAAGCATGGTGCGGGACTTCAGCCGCTCCCTCGTGTAGTCTGGGAATCGTGCCTTTGAGAAGAGGCCCTCCTGCTTGACGGTCGCCGCTTTTCCCGCTGCGCTCGCGAGGCTCGTGGCGAACTCCTGCGGTGTGGAATCGAAGGACTTGACCAGATAGAGGCGACCTGCCTTTGGGTTTGTCGCTGCGCGGTACATCGCCTGGGCCACGTCTTTTGGATGTGTGAATGACATACTGCCTGACGCGGGGAGAACGGCCGATCCGCTCTCGATCATCTTGAGGAGCGGCACCACAAACGAAGAGTCTCTCGACCCAGCAGCTAGGGCCGCCCTCACCACCACCACCTTGGGCGATTCGTTCCGTTCCGCAAATTCGAAGAGCAGTCTGTCTGCCTGGAGCTTCGACTCTTGATACTCGTTGCCTGGTCTGGCGGCGGAGTCCACGCTCACGCTCCCTGGGTTGAAACCGTAGACGTCTAGGGTGCTCAGGTGGACGAATGCCTTCACCTTGGCTTCGCGTGCCACTTCCAAGAGGTTGGAGACACCCTCGACGTTCACACGGACGAAATCCTTGTCTCGGCCTGGCATGGGGGAGGCCATGCTGTACACAGTGTCCGCCCCCTCCATCGCTTCGTGAAGCGAGTGGTGGTCGAGCAGGTCCGCCTCGATTCCCTGCACCCCGTTCAGGTCCATCACCTTGAGGTGGGCCCCTTTCCTGAACGTCCCCTTGGAGATTTCGTTCTGTTGGAAGAGATACTCGACGACGTGGCCGCCTATGAAACCCGTTGCGCCAACGAGCAGATTCAATCATTCCTACCCCGCTAGCGCATCATGGCCGGCTGAGATGCATGTGCCCATGCTTCTCTCCCTTGGGCGGCCGAGCCTCGAACTCGCCCTTCACAAGCCTCAGCTGAAGGTCCTCCTCGAACTTCGAAACGTCGCCCACCAACCCTTTCAACTTCTTCTTCGCGGCCGCTGAGAGCTGGGGGGAGAAGTTCTGCCCCCCGAACCTGCCGTAGGCCACGCCCGTGAAGTTGACCTTGGCCCCCTTGAGCTCGATGAAGCCGCGCACGAGGTTTGCCACTTCCCCTTCGCTGACGTAGTTGATTACTACTGTGTAGTCTGGCAGACTCAAGCAGTCCGCCCGGGCTGAAGGCCGCTTATATTCCCTGAGGGTGGTCTTGCGCCTCTTCTCCCTCGGAGGGTTCAGCCAGAGCTCTGGCCGCAGCTCGGACAGAAGACTTCGGGGCGCGCCTTGGCTGCCCCGCAGTATCTGCAGACCGACGCCAGAGAACCGGGCGCAGCAGCCCTCATCCTGGCTCTCACTGCCGCGAATTCGCCGCTGGCGCAGAACTCGCGGGCCAGCCGGACCCTGCGGTTGAAGGTCGGATGGGTCTGGAGGAGCTCCGCGAGAGAGCCGCCCCCGTGGACTGCACGCCCGTCCTGCATGGCCAGCTTGACCATGAGGGATTCGAATGGGCGGCAGTCTCCAAGCACGAGGTTGGCGGCCCGGTCCGCAGAGATTTCCGACTCCCGATACCACCCGAGGAGGAGCATCCTGATCGGTACGGCCAGCAGGCCCAGCGCGTAACCCGAAGTGACCAGACGGGCACCAGTGGCGAGCGACTCTGCGAGCGAATGATAGAGGACGTGCCTGCTCCTGACGTGCGCGAGCTCGTGGGCCACCAGTGCCTCCATCTCCATGTATCCCAGCCTGTCGAGGAGAGGAGCACAGATCACGAGGAGGGGTGAGTCGTCGGTGCCGGTCGTGAACGCGTTCATCTGGGCGAAGGGCGCCACGTAGGCCTTCGGCAGGGTCTGGACTCCAAGAACCTCGCCGCAGGCCCTGACCAGCGAGTCCAGCCTCGACGGCGGAGAGACCCTGGTGCCGTTCCTCGACAGCCAAGCCTCCAGCTTCCTGCCGTCAGGGGCAACGAACCTGTTGACGATTCGCGGGATTGGCTCCATGCCGCTCAGGGCGTCCAGGGCGTTCTTGTCCCCGGGCGACGTGAAGTCATCCGCCGTGATGACGAACGGGGGCGGAGGAAGGAGCCGACGGTTGCAGCTGAGACAGAAGACCCTGTCCACCCTGTTGTAGGTCTGGCAGGATCTGCACAGGACCTCGGGTGGCATCTCATCGGACGCGGGCAAAGCGGAATTCCAAGGCGCGACAGTCAGTTTATCCTTTGTGCCTAAACCCCTGGCCGGAAGGCGGCGGATTGCAGTTCACATCTCCGTCCAAGCTTGTGCCTTCGATTCCGAAGGTTGGGAATCGGCTTCACTCTTAAAAGAAGGTCGGATAACCGTGAACCCATGTTTGAAGACCCGATGCAGTGGATTGTGATTGGGGTAGTGGTAATCGCCTTGCTCATGTGGGGGCCGAACAAGATCCCGGAACTCGCGAAGTCGATCGGCAAGGCGAGACGAGAGTTCGACACGGCCAGGAAGCAGATTGAGGACCCGATGAATGCGCTCCTGCAGACGCCACCCCAGACGGCGACGGTCCAGACACAGGCGAGTCAAGCCCCGACCCCGCAGGTCCAGCCGACCGGGGACGAAGTGCTCCTCAAGACCGCGAGAAGCCTGGGCATAGCAACGGAAGGGAAGACCAAGGAGCAGCTGTCAGCCGAGATAGTCTCCAAG
This sequence comes from uncultured Nitrosopumilales archaeon, assembly GCA_964513805.1. GTDB lineage: Archaea > Thermoproteota > Nitrososphaeria > Nitrososphaerales > Gagatemarchaeaceae > DASPPF01. The sequence continues at coordinate 18,707 of CAZENV010000002.1, read as the reverse complement.
GCCGCTCAAAAGGCGCCCAACCCCCAAGCAAAACCGGGTAGCTGAGAACTGCGCTGAACGCAACAGCAGAACCAGAGACAGATGGTGCTATACCCTTCCCGAAATCAGAAAAGCGGAAGATAGTGAATTTCGCCCCTGTGGGCCCTGCAAAGGATGCGCTTGCAAGGGAAGCGGGGACCCTTATTACCCGCCAGGCTTCTAGTTCTCATGGACAGGAATCAGAAATCATGTCTGGTTGGCGAAGCTAATTCGAAGCGAGGTTTCTAGGCCGTCTCAAGTTGTATGCTTCGAAGCTCGATGCTCCCCGGTGGAACCAAGAATAAACCGTGGCCCTCGGAAGACGAACAGAGTACTTGGAAGAAAGGTTCCGTGCTATTTCTGTCGCATCTAGCCCGTATTTGTCGTGCATCAGGTTCGCTTCAATCCAAATTGCTTCCGTCCAAGCTGTCCATGACCTTCCCCTGTATGAGCGAAGTGTCTGTACCAGCTCATCATGTTTGTATTCATCGCTGAAACTACCAAGCACTTCTGCAAAGTCTCTTGGATTGACGTAGAACCTTAATCCTTGCTGTCTGATTTTCACCTCACGCCCCAGGATCCTGTACGCTTGTCCGGGGCGGGGTCCGACTTTGGTGATAAAGCCAACTCTCATTCCCAAGGCCGCGCAGAGTTGTCTGTCGAACCTCAGCAAGGCTTCGTGGCCGCTCGCGCCACACAAACCTGTCTCCCATTTTTGCACATAGCCATCACTGTCGAACCGTCCGTGGAGGTAATCAATTGGGAACGTGATTAGAGGAGTCAGTGTTGAGAGATCCTGATGATACCACCAACGCAGGAAATCGATTGATGAGTATTTTGAGATAAAATGACCGTCATCGTTGGGACCCAGAGTCTTGGTTCTGTTGCGACCCAAGACAATGGCGCATCTTTCGTTGAAAGTATCAACAAATAGTCTCGATTTGGCAGTCAGCAGCAAGTTGTAGGTTCCATGATACTCGATTCACTTTGCCGACCTACGTCTACCCAAGGAGTAGCTTGTGTAGCCATCGCCGTAGAGCAAGACCCCAACCAAGTAGGCGAACGATCTGAGACGGGTTTCGGACCAAGAAGTTGTTAGCAGGTCAAGTATCGAAGGTGGCTGCCATCTGTATGCTCTTCTCATGTTGCTCGGCGATTCATTTGCAAGGTCGCCCCGTATCTTTGTTAGCTTACTCCAATTGCGCGAATTCGGAACCGCGATTGGTTCGCCCACGCGGATTCAGAACTTAACTCTGGTCATTCTTATAAGCCCAGACTCTTTCGCGAATATCTGGAACCCGATTGCCTAGGAGGGTCTTGATTATGGGAGCAGCAGGACGCGATTTCCATGATTACTTGGTCTACTTCAAGGATAACGAGGACTACAACGTGGTCGCCTTTACTGCTACACAGATTCCTTACATCGCTGAGCGCACATTTCCTCCGTCTCTCGCTGGCCGTCTGTATCCCGCGGGGATTCCGATCTATCCCGAAGAGCAACTCAGTCAGCTCATCGAGTCGGAACAAGTGACCGACGTCTACTTCGCCTACAGTGACGTTTCGGACGAATACGTGATGCACAGGGCCGCCATCGTCCAGTCCGCTGGGGCTTCCTTCCATCTCCTGGGCCCCCGAGACACGATGATCAGCGCCGGCAAGCCTGTCGTGGCCGTCGTCGCGGCGAGAACGGGTGCCGGAAAGAGCACCATCAGCAGGAAGGTTGCCTCGATATTGCTGAAGAAAGGAATCAAGCCTGTGGTCGTACGGCACCCCATGCCCTATGGGGACCTCTCGGTCGGCGTCCAAAGGTTTGCAAGCTTCGAAGACTTGGACAGGTTCCACGCGACCATCGAAGAGAGAGAGGAGTACGAGGGCCACATCTCCAATGGAATCGTGGTCCACGCCGGGGTCGACTACAGGGCGATCCTGGACCAGGCTGAGCGCGAGGGTGACGTAATCCTGTGGGACGGAGGAAACAACGACTTCAGCTTCTACCGGCCGGACCTCTGCATAGTGGTGGTCGACCCCACGCGGGCGGGGGACGAGTCGAGATACTATCCGGGGGAGACCAATGTCAGGATGGCCGACATCGTTGTCATCAACAAGGTCAACCTGTCGGACCCAGAGACCGTGAAGAAGCTCGCCGACAATTGTTCAGCCCTGAACCCCCGCGCAGAAATGGTAAGAACCAATTCAGTCACCGTCATCGACAAGCCCGAGTATGTGCGGAACAAGAAGGTGCTCGTCGTGGAGGACGGACCCTCGGTCACCCACGGGGGGCTCTCAGAAGGCGCAGGCGCGACGGCAGCCCGGTCGGTCGGTGCCACCCTCGTCTCCCCCAGAGGGAGCGCGGTGGGGTCCATCAAGCTCGCCTACGAAAGGTTCCCCCACATGGGAGATGTCCTTCCGGCTCTGGGATACAGCGACGAACAGCTCAGGGAACTGGGGCAGACCATCGAGGCCACAGACTGTGACTCGGTCCTGCTGGGAACGCCCTCGGACCTCACCAGACTGATAAGGATAGGGAAACCGGTCGCCCGTGTGAGGTTCGAGGCAGCCGACCTGGGGGACCCTACCCTGGAGCAACTGATGGGGCGGAAAGAGTGGTTCAACGGGCCCCGTTGACCGAGTCTGGACATCCCGTCACAGGTCTGACCGCGACCGTTTTCCATTCGAGAGAATCGTGTCTTACCTTATAGCGAGGCTCGAACGAAACCGCAGAGGAAGGCGCGGCGCTGGAATATTGAAGGCTGACGTTGATCGAATGTTCGGCATCGGAAATGGCTGTCGTGATCGCGGGACGGCGCTCCGCCTTGGCCTAGCCGGGGCCGTCGACATCATGCACCTCGGCGGCAGGACATACTGGAGGCAAGCATGACCTCCACAGACATCCAAAGGCGGTGGTGGTACAGGAGGTTCCGGGGAGCCGCCTTCGCCAGCGTGATGGGATCCCTCGTCTGGACCGTCTTGATGGTGCTGCCCTTCCCTCCGTTCTCCTATCTGCCTCCCATCATCGTCGGAGGCGGCCCAGGAACCTGGTTCCTCCTCGCCTATCTGCTGGCGCTCGCGGTCGGCGTCGCGGGGTTCGGGGCAATCTCAAGCTTCCTGTACGCGATTGAGGTTCATGAGAATCGTACAGTCAGCTCGACGGTCATGTGGCCCGCCTTGGTGCTGCTCTGCGCAGGATTCGTATCCGGCTGTCTGCTTCTCGCCCTCGCGGGGGCCAGCGGCGGCTACGCGTCAACCATAGGCAACGCTTCGGGCACTTCCGTCGAGAACCTGCTCCAGCCGTATGTCTACCCTGTCACTTTGTCGACCCTGGTGGCCGTCGTTGGTGCCGCCCTGGCGCTCTACGGGATGATTCGCGCCAGGTGGCCCGCCGTTTGAAAGGGCTGTTCGTTCACGTCCTGCTGAGCTCCCTCGTCGTCTGCATGGTCGTCTCTGCCGGGACGTATCCAGCATTCGCCCAAGGGCCTGCGGCCGCACGGCCCTACCCAAGCCCGAAGGGGTTTCCAGCCTCATCCTGGGCGCTCGGCGTGGTCGTGCCGGAGGGGGCGGAGTTGATTGGAGGAAGCACACTGCGCTGGGAAGACGTCGGAAACGTCACGGCTCTGGTGACCCTGCCGCTCATAGGACGCCCCGACCTTCCCGTCTATGCTGTGATGTCGGTGATGATGAAGGACGGGTCGGTGCTCCAGGTCGCTGCCGGAATCCCGCAGAACGGAACGTCTTGGTCGGTCTATGCGGACTACGACACGGACGCCGGGTCCATCTCCCCCACCTACCAGCAGATTCTCAATTCGAGTCAGCCGCACATGTCGCAGGGCGCCTCGGTCTCGATTTCGATCTTCCGCTCTGACCTCGGCGCATGGTCGCTCAGGGTCGAAGACCTCAAGTCGGGCTCGAAGGTGACCAGCGAGTTTCCGGCGAGCGCACCCGGGCTCAAGCGGGGCGACCAGGAGGTGTTCGCCCTCGAGTCGTATTCCAAGAACCAGACGACCTTCCAGAATATGGGCAACCTCAGTCTGAACGCCCTCTTGATTGACGGCGAGTCCGTCGGCGGAGGTCTCTACTCCTACGGCGACTGGGCCCCGAACCACAATCCGCTCTTCGTGGTGGGAAGCCTCGGGACAAGCCCGCCCCTCTTCATCTCACTCGTCTTCGGCACTCCCATAGCTGTCTGGAGCTTCGACACGCAATGGGAGAGCAACACGCTGAGCTACTCGCCCCGGACTGCGGCAAGTCTCGTGTTTCCCCTAGCTTCGGGCCTCACGGTCGTCGCGGCGTCAGCGGTCTTGATGGCCTGGACAAGGAGGCGCGTCGAGGCCAAGAACGCACGCCGGGTGAGGGTGGCTGGCCGACCCCAAGCGCGGCGCCCTGGCCCGAGATGTGACTCGTTCTCAAGAGTGAGAATTGTCATCCCGTAATTTATCCAATCCATACTGATGCCCGACGGCGAGAACTGGTCACGGATCCCAGTGCCATGCTGAGCTTTGTTAGAGCCCTCTTTGCCTTCACCATAGGCTCGCACATCTTGCTTGTCTGCACCAGCATCTCCCTGATTACCCTAATCTCCGTTGCCGAGTTCCTTTCGATTCGCAAGAGGGACCAGTACTATGACAACCTCTCCAGAAGACTCAGCAAGGTCTTCGTCGTCTCATTCGGAGTCGGCACTGCAAGCGGCATAGTGATGGCCGTCGAGCTCGTGGCACTCTTTCCGACATTCATGACCTTGGTGGCTCAGACCGGAGCCATGGTTCTCTTCTACTTCGAGGTCTTCGCCTTCTTCCTCGAAATCCTCGCGCTGACTCTCTACGTCTACTACTGGAACTCGTTCAGAAGGAGGTACGTGCACTGGGTCGTCTCCCTCTTCGCCCTGGCGGGGACGATGATCTCGGCAGTCTTCATCACTATGGTCAATGCTTGGATGAACACGCCGAACGGCTTCGATGTCGCCTCCTACCTGGGAAGCGCCCAGAAGACGGTCACCGCTGTGCAACCATGGGCCGCGGCATTCACAGCCTCAGCGGCGGCCCAGGTGTTCCACGTGTTGGTCACCACCCTCTTTGCAGGCGCCATGATACTGGGCTGCTACTTCGCCTACTGGTTTCTCCGCACAAGGGAACGAGACGAGAGGGAGGTCTTCAGGAGGGCGCTGAAGATCCTGGGCACCATAGCTGTCATCGCCATTGTCCTCTCAGGCTTGACCGGTTCGCACGAGGTTGCGACCCTCCTGACCAATCAGCCCCTGAAGTACGCGGCGCTCGATGCGAACGTGCAGCCCGGTTCGAACCTGCCCGAGAGGCTGTTCGGCGGTGTGGTGAACGGGACCTTCTCCGGGGGCCTGGTGCTTCCTGGACTGCAAGGACTGCTTGCGCAAGTGGAGACCGGGACCACGGCCCTGCCGGGCCTCGCCCAGTTCCCAGCTGCGACCTGGCCGCCCCTTCTGGTCCATACGACTTTCGACTTGATGATTGTGGGAGGCATCCTCCTCGGCCTCTTCTTCCTCGGGTATTTCGTCTGGCTCCTTCTGAAGAGGAGGCCCTATGAATCGAAGACGTTCCTGGTCTTGTGGATTCCGCTGGCGGTGGTCGCCACAGTCGTCTACCAGCTCGGCTGGGCTACCGACGAGATCGGCCGCCAGCCATGGATAGTCTACGGGGTGCTGACCGTCGCGCAAGCGGCGAACCTCTCGCAGTCGTTGTTTTGGCCAGGCATACTGATAGTAGCGTTCTACACCGTCATTGTGCCTGTCACCTTCTACTTCTACGCGAGGGTGTTCGCAGCGTCCAAGTCGGGGCAAGGGGGCGGTGGCCATTAACCTCATCTTCGAAGTGAACTACGCTGCCTTCTCCGTCTTCGCCGCCCTGCTCATCACGGAGATAATGGGGGCTGTGCTGATCCTGGTCAACTACTCTGCGCTTGGGAAGAAAGTGCTCGATTACGTCATACCCATCTGGGAGATCACGGGGACGTTCGGCGCGTTCTGGGTCGTGACCGGAGACTTCGCCTTTCCGTCTCTGTTGGTCCCGGTGGCCGTGATATTTTCGCCGCTGCTTGTTGTCTTCCTGGTGCTCTTCGTCGCCAGGAACGCCTCGATATCCTTTGCAGAGTTCATAATGACGAGGTGGAGGCTGGACGATGTCAAGCTGTACAAGGCGTACGCTCTGGCGACCCTGGCTCTGGGGATGGTCGTGTTGGTCCTTCTCTCAGCCCTTGTCGGAGGGCAGGGAGTGGACCTGGCAGCCGGGTCGTTCTCCATTGTCTCGTGGGTTGCGCCCGGCAGCCTCACCTTCGTGCTGGGCGCGCTCCTGCTTTGCCTAGGGCTGGCGCCCGCATTCTTCGACTTGGCCGCCCTACGCAGGCTGGTGCTCCCTTTGACCGCGGCTGGGGTCGCGCTCTCGGTGCTTTCCTACTGGCTGATGTCGCCTGCGCTGTTGACCTGGCGGATGGCGGTCCCGGTCCTTCTCACCACGCTGACTGTTTTGTTGTATCTCTGGCCCAGGTCAGCGAGAGTCGTTGCCAACAAGGCGGTCTTTGTCCTTGTGCTGAGCACGACAGTATTTTCCCTTCAGCCTCTGATCTACCCCCGGGTGATGGGAGGGGCGATTCTTGTCGACGCAGTCACGGCGGCCGGAGCCATGGCCGACGCATATCTCACCACGACACTAGTGGGCGCAGTCCTTCTGGCCTTGATGATCGAGCTCTACATCAGCGTGGCCGCCAGGGGGCCCAGCGGTCCCGACCCCGTGGCCTAGGGCTGGAAATCTGGGGGCCTGTAGCGCGCCCGGACCATTTCCTTCAACGAGGTCACCAGTTCGAAGCTAGACCCGACGATGTCTGTCTGGGTCACAATCCCGACCAGTTTGCCTCCCTCCATCACCGGTAGCTTCTTGATCCCGTGAGTCGCCATGACCTTGGCCGCGTCCTCGAGCCTCTCGTCGGGCCCGATTGTAATCAGCTTCTTTCTCTGGAATCCCACCGCTGTCTTGGCTGGGTCCAATCCGCGCGCGACCGCCTTGGAGACGTCGCCTTCGGTGATGATGCCCACGGGCCTCTGCCCCTTGACTATCACCACACAGCCGATCTTCCGCCTCGACATCTGCCTCGCGGCTCCCAAGACGCTGGAAGCCGAGCTTATGCTGCGAACCCTTCTGCTCATGATGTCCCGGACGTAGAGCACTGCCTATCTCACCACCAGCACCGAGCAGTGTGCGTGCGTAACCACCCCATCGGAGACGCTACCAAGAAGCAGCTTCTTGAACCCTGTCATTCCTCTGGTTCCCATCACGATGAGGTCAGCCTGCTCCTTCTCCGCTAACTCCAGGATGGCCTGCACGATCGATGCGGATTCCAGGAGTTGCGCCTTCGCCGAGACACCCTCCTCACTGCAGAGGGCCACTCCCCGCTCCAGAGTCTCGCGCGCCTTCGACCTTGCCGAATCCTCCAGCGATTTGAAGTCGACCAGGGGCATCGGTCCGGGTCCCCCGTACGCTAAGGAGGGGATAGAGTAGACGTGTACGACCGTCAAGGTGGCGGCGAACTCCTTGGCGAGGGCGCTCGCCCTCTTGACTGCCCTCAGCGAGTCGGGCGAACCGTCAAAGGCCACAAGCATCCTGCCGAAGCCGTCTTTCGACAATTCAGGTCGAGACCGGGAACGGCCTTTATTATTTAAGTCGGCCCGCCGGAGGGCTCATTCTCAAAGTTGATTATCAGACCCTGAAAACCGCCTTCGGGCGTTATATACCGCAACCCGGGGCTCTGACTTCAAGGGAAAGCAACGATGCAAAGCATCCAAGGAAAATGGGCAGGAAGGTTCATCGCAGCAGCAATTCTACAGGGCCTAATCGCAGTCATCATCACAGTACTCATCATCGACCCAACCACGCTCTTCAACGGCTCTGGCTTGTGGTACTCCGCTTCCAGGGTCATAGCTGGGAACGGCGCAGGCACGTGGCTGTTCGTAGGATACATAGCATTCATGGTCGTTGGCGTCATGGGCACCGCGGTCACGGCCATCTTCTACTTCTACATCGAGGGAATACAGGGCAAGGTCTTCAAGGGGCTCACACAGTACCTTGCGGCAGCGCACATCGTCCTGATGACGGCGGGCGTTGACGCAGCAATGTTCCTCATGATGAGGGGGGGATATCTGGCGGGATGGGCTTCCGCGGCAAAAACCTCGGGCGGAGCCGGCCTCACCGGTCTTCAGATCCACGAACAGATACTCGGCCCACTGACCTATCCAATCGGGGCTTTCGTGCTCATAGGTGCCCTGGGCGCCCTTCTGGGCGGCCTCGGCTTCGTCATCAGAAGCAGGCAAAAGTAACCCTGCTTCTGTCCTCCTTTTTCTGGGAGCCCCAGTCCCGAATAGGCTAAAATACAATCCAGCGCGGGGAGAGAATCAGAAGATTGCACCTTCATAGAGGGTGGGGCCTTACCCATTGGAGATAACCAATCCCGTCACCGCGAACGCGCTGGTGCAGGCACTGAGCGACGATTACTCGAGGAAGATCATGCTAGCCACGATCCCGTCGCCGAAGTCGGTGGAAGACCTGAGCAAGGAGAACGACATACCACTGAGCACCTGCTACAGGAGAGTGCACGAGCTCGTCGACGCCCAGGTGCTCTTGATCGACCGCGTAATCGTGACCAGCGACGGGAAACGTTTCGAGCTCGTGAGGAGCGCCTACAGGACCGTCCAAGTGGACCTCGAGAACGGGGTGATGAAGGTGAACGCTCTGATAAACGAAGACATGGCGGAGAAGCTCAGAAGGCTCTGGATTTCGATGAGGGAATGATTTTGGAAGCCCTCATGCCGACGCGGCGCAAGGCTAAAAACAGGAGCTAGGGGAGGTCCGCCAGGTTGGCACTGGCTCTTCAGTTCCTCGAAGTTGCACAGACCCTCGTACTGATCTTCGGATTGGTGATTGTCTACTACGCCATGAAGAGTTACCGAAGGACGAAGAGCACGGCCATGCTCATGCTCGCCGTGGGATTCGGCCTCGCGAGCGTAGGGTCAGCGCTCGGAGGCGTGGGATTCGAGCTTATGGGTGTCGACCTGCAGACAGCCGACACGCTGCAGGCCTTGGCCCAAGCACTGGGGTTCTTCATAATACTCGCCTCCCTGGCGCTTGTCAAGGACTGAAGAGGTCGCGCGGCCTCACCTGGATCTTTCTCTGCCGGGCGCCCGAGTACGCTGGACATCCGGCGCAGACCTGTCTGAACGAGCCCGCGACAGGGTATTAAGAGCCCCAAAGACCTGCCCAAGAATCGAAGCCACTTGCTGATAGAATCGAAGGAGAAGGGCAACGTCTTCTGGATAATCCTGAACAGACCTGAAAAGGCAAACGCGATCAACGTCCAGATGTGGCGGGAGCTCGCGGAGAAGCTGGACAAAGGGTCCGGGTCGCCCGGCTCCAGGGCGATAGCGCTCACTGGAAGCGGCAGGTTCTTCTCCGCCGGAGAGGACATCGTGGACCTCAGCGGGGCGACGACATTCACCGCCGCCTTCGACCTCTTCATGGGGACCATGAGACCGGTCTTCGACAGGATGCTGAAATCCCCGAAGCCGGTGATAGCGGCCGTCAACGGTCAGGCGGTCGGAGCGGGGACCGAGATCGTGTTCGCCTGCGACCTGGCGGTTGCCAGCCCAGACGCTTCGTTCTCCCTGGCCCAGGGAAAGAGAGGAATCGGCCCGGCGCTCGCCCTGACCCTAGGGATGCCCGTTCTGGGGAGGAAGCGGCTGTCGGAAGCCGCGCTGACAGGCCGAAGGTTCAGCGCCCAGGAGGCCGAAGAGTGGGGAATAATCAACTCGGTCGCCGCGGGCGGGCTCGAGGCCGAGGTCGAGAGGCTGGCAGAGGAGATTGCGCAGACGCCCCCCGCCCTGACGAGGACAATGAAGGAAGTGATGCTGACCCAGATGAGCATGCTCGAATACGAGAGCGCCTTCCACCACATCGCCATGTTCTCCCAGTCGCAGGAGACGAGACAGGGCGTCAGCAAGTTCATCTCCAAGACGGGCTGACGGCGGGGCCCGTCTCGTGCGCCCCGCGCAGCCTGGCCAGGCTGGAGAGGCCCGGCGCACCCTTAAGAACGGGACAATCTGATTCCGACGTGAAAGCTCCTTGCAGATAGAAACGAGAGAGGAGAACCGCGTCTTCTGGGTGATTCTGAACAGGCCAGAGAAAGCAAATGCCATCGACAGAGCGATGTGGAAGTCGATCTCCGACAGCCTGGACGAAGGTGCCGCGTCCTCTTCCTCTCGCGTCATCGCGCTCACGGGCAAGGGCAAGAACTTCTCGTCTGGCGCAGACATGGCTGACCTCGCCAAGGCGTCGACCCACACCGCAGCCTTCGAGTTCCTCCTCGGCACGATCCGGCCCGTCTTCGACAGGATACTCCGCAGCCCCAAGCCGGTCGTCGCCGCCGTCAACGGGCCCGCCGTAGGCGGTGGAGCGGAGCTGGTCTTCGCCTGTGACATGGCAGTCGCCAACCCCGACGCCTACTTCTCCCTCGCCCAGGGAAAGTACGGCATAGGGCCTGCGCTCGGGCTGACCTTCGGTGTCCCCGTGCTCGGGAGGAAGCGGCTGGCCGACATGGCCCTGACCGGCAGACGCGTCAGCTCGTCAGAAGCGGAGCGCTGGGGACTCGTCAACTCTGTCGTCGAGGGCAGGCTGGAAGCTGCGGTGGAGAAGTTGGCGGAGCACGTCTCGGAGACCCCTCCCACCCTCATCCGGGCAATGAAGGAAGTCCTTCTGAGACAGATGACCCTGGCAGGCTACGAGAGCGCCTTCAGCTACTTCGCCATGTTCTCCCAGTCCCAGGAAGCGAAGGCAGGGACCGAAAGATTCCTCTCCAAGAAAAAGTGACACAGCCGCGTTTCGCGACTTGGGGAGAAATTGTAAATAGCCAAGCCTCGGCGGGCTTCATATGGTAAAGCCACTCGTTCCTATCTCGTTCGACAGCTTCAACTTCTCTGTCGAAGAAATCGAGGGGTATCTGGGAGGAATCCCGGACGACCCAGCATTCCAGAAGCCGATTGAGCCCAGGAGCTACACGCTGAAGAACGGGGAGACCCTTGTAATCAGGGCAGCCGAGAGGAAGGAGGCGCCCGCAATCCTGAAGTCACTGAAGCCGCTGATCGATTCCAAGTACGACAAGGACTTTTACCACCTCGTGGGGACGAGGACCTACGCAGAGATTCTCGCCTGGCAGCAGAACAGGCTGAAGGACACCTACGTCATAGTCGCCACCAAGAAGGACGGCGAACTGGTCGGGCTGGTCGACCACAGGTACTGGGACAAGTCCGTGGCCGTAAGCCTCCACACGCTCGTCCTCAAGCGGGCAGAACGTTTGGGCGTTGTCCTCTATCTGTCGAAGATAGAGCACGCCTTCGACGTCGTGGGCGTGAACGAGTGGTGGGCGACCTTTGAGAGCCCGTTCGGCTTCAGGCTGGGCTTCAGGTTCAACCACGTCACGAAGCCCTGGCCCGAGATGCAGCACGAGCTGGGAGGCGCGCGGATCTTCTACATCAACAGGCAGCAGTGGGAGCAGTACGTGAAGCCGTTCGCGAAGGAGAGGAACTGGCTGGGCGAGAGGCCCGTCGACAAGAAGACCGTGGAAGCGACCAAGCCTCTCAAACCGACATCCGAACTCCAAGTCGAATTCTAGCCCTCCCCGCAGTCGCGGCACTCTGGGATTGGCCCTGGCTGCTAGTGGGAGTGCTGGGTCAGCTCTACTAGCACCCTGCCGGTGTCCTTCGGGAGGACGAAGTTCACCAGGGAGCCGAACTTCCCTTCTGTGGGCTTGTCGTAGACGAAGTGGAACCCCTTCGCCCTGTACTCTTTCATGCTGGCCTCAATGTCGTCGACTGCGAACGCAATGTGATGAAGCCCCTCGCCCCTGTCATTGAGGAACTTGGCGACGTTGCTGTCGGGGCTGGTGGGCTCCATCAGCTCCAGATAGATGTCGCCCATGGGGACCAGCGCCATCTTCACCTTCTGTGACGCGACCTCGGTCCTCCTCTCCTGGAAGTCCATCATCTTCCTGTATGTTGCGACGGCGGCGTCAAGCGACTTCACCGCGATTCCGACATGGTCGAGCTTCATCACAGACACCTAGACCGGGGAGCTTGGCTTGTATTCGCCGAACACCTCTCTGAGCACGTTGCTGATCTCTCCGACGGTGCACCCCGCCCCCACGGCGCTCGCGATTTCCGGCATGAGATTGCGCGCCGAAACGGCCACGCTCTTCACTCTTTCCAACCGCCCTGCGACCGCCGAGCCCTTTCTCCGTTTCTTCATCCTCCTCAGCTGGGAGACCCTGGTCCTTTGAATGCTCGAAGGAAGAGTGAGGACCTTGTAGCCGTAGCGCTTCTCGGGCCGGAATTTGTTCACCCCGACGATGACCCGTCGGCCGGCCTCGATTTCCAGTTGCTTCTCGTAGGCGGAGCGGAGAATCTCGCGTTTGACGTAGCCGCTTTCGATGGTCTTCAGCATGCCTCCCATCTTCTCTATTCTCTGAATCTCCTCCATCGCGAGATTCTCGAGCTTGGACGTGAGGTGCTCGACGTAGTAGGAGCCCCCCAGCGGGTCTGCCGTGACCGATATCCCTGATTCATTCGCTATGATCTGTTGGGTCCTCAGGGCGACCCTCACCGCGTCCTCCGACGGGAGTCCCAGCGCCTCGTCCCTGGAGTTGGTGTGAAGGGACTGAGTCCCTCCCAGTGCAGCGGCAAGGGCCTGAAGTGTGACCCTCACGACGTTGTTCTCCGGGTCCTGGGCCGTGAGCGTCTCGCCTGCGGTCTGCGTGTGGAACCTCATCTTCATCGACTCCTCGTTCCTGGCGCCGAACCTCTCCTTCATCAGGCGCGCCCATATCCTTCTTGCGGCCCTGAATTTCGCCACCTCTTCGAGGAAGTCGTTGTTGCTGGCGAAGAAGAAGGAGAGGTGCGGCGCAAAATCGTCTATGGCGAGCCCTCTCTCCCTCGCGGCTTCGACATAGGCCACCGCGTCCGCGAAGGTGAATGCGAGCTCCTGGACCGCAGTGGCACCGGCCTCCCTGATGTGGTAGCCGCTGATGCTGATGGGATGCCACTTCGGATACCGCTGAATCGAGTATTCAATGAGGTCTATTGAGAGGCGCATCGACTGCGCAGGCGGATAGATGAAGGTGTTCCTCGCAAGGTACTCCTTCAAGATGTCGTTCTGGACCGTCCCCCTCACCTCATCGGCCTTCGCCCCCTGTTCCTCGGCAACGGCAGTGTACATCGAGAAGAGGACCGGAGCGGTCGCGTTTATCGTCATGGACGTGCTCACCTGCTTCAGGTTGATTCCCCTGAAGATCTCCTCCATGTCGTCAATAATGCTGACGGCCACGCCCACCTTGCCGATTTCGCCGAACGAGCGGGGATTGTCCGAGTCCAGACCAAGCTGGGTCGGCAGGTCGAAGGCGATGCTGAGCCCAGTCTCGCCATGAGAAAGAAGATACTTCAGCCGCTTGTTGGTCTCCTTTGCTGTGCCGAAGCCCATGTACTGTCGCATGGTCCAAAGGCGGTTCCGGTACATCGTCGGGTAGATTCCACGAGTGTAAGGATACTCGCCGGGCCTGTCGGAAGAGCGAGGGGAGTCGTCGGCTACGAAGTAGGGCTTCTCTTCCTGCTGGGGTGCGCTCTCGGTCATGTTCCCGCCTCCGAGGTTGCCACACAGTCATTCACTTTAGCCTATCGGCGTGATTCGGGGACGGAACGAGAATGGCAGTCGCGGACGCCCCCGGGGAGTGAACGGCTCAGGCGAATCGCATTATCAGCTGGCCCTTGTTGACGCCGTCGCCTTCTTTCACGAAGACTTCTTTGACCAAGTGTTTGCCGTCAGCACGAAGGACCGATTCCATCTTCATGGCCTCCAGGACCACGAGGGACTGACCGGAATCCACCGAGTCTCCTGCCTTCACATCGACGGAGATGACCTTCCCGAACAGAGGCGATACCAGCGCGTTCGACTCTGCGACCGCAGGGGAAGGCCCGGCCGGGCTTGAAGGACTTGCCAGAAGCTGCGTCCGCGCGCGCCCGAGTGAAATGGATCTTCCTCCCACCGTGAGCCTGAGCACCGTCTCGGTTTCCTCGTCGAGCATCACCCTCAGTTCCTTGCCGTCGACGCTCGCCGCTATTGCGTCGCCGGATTCTGGCCTTGCAAGATGCACGGTGAACTTCTTCCCATCGAAGGCCACTCCCACGTCCTCTCCCATCGGTGTCACTTCGACGTCTAGCTTTCGTCCGGCGCTGTAGAGCTCAAACTTCGTCGAAGTACCTCGCCTCCCCGTACCCGGGCTGATTGCTCCACCACGAACTGCCTCCCTGGTTCTGTTCGATCGCCACTGCCTTGTGCATGCCCTTGGCCAGTATCGCCGCGCCGACGGCGACGCCAAGCTCGTCCAGGCGTTGCCTCTCCTGCTCGGCCCTCTTGGTCATCTCGTCCACGATGCCTGTCCTCTCGATGAAATCGGTGCTGAAGTCCCACTTCTTGAACGGCTCTGACTGGAGCAAGGCCGTATGGAACGGGATGGTCGTCTGGATTCCGCCGATGGAGAACTCTGAGAGCGCAGCCAGCATCCTCTGCCGCGAGTCTTCCAGGTCCGCGCCGCGCACGATTATCTTGGCCACGAGCGAATCGTAGAACGTGGGGATGGAGTAGCCCTCGTAGAGGGCGGTGTCGACCCTTACTCCAGGACCTCCCGGAAGTCGGATGCGCCCGACTGTTCCGGCGGCCGGCGCGAACCCTGCCATCGGGTCCTCCGCGTTGATCCTGCACTCCATCGCCGCCCCGCTCCTCGTTATCTCCCCCTGCGAGAGCGGAAGGTCCCCGGTTGACGCCACCATCAGTTGCTGCTTGAGAAGGTCGACCCCTGTGACCGCTTCAGTGACCGGATGCTCGACCTGAAGCCTCGAGTTGACCTCCATGAAGTAGAAGCTGCGGTCCCTGTCCATGAGGAACTCCATGGTCCCTGCGTTCTCATACTGCACCGCCTTGGCAACCCTGACCGCGTAACCGCCGACCTTTTTCCTGATCTCTTCCGTGATTGCGGGGCAGGGCGTGAGCTCAACCAGTTTCTGGTGCCGCCTCTGGATGCTGCACTCTCTTTCGCCGAGCCAGACGGCGTCGCCCTTCCTGTCGGAGAGGACTTGGATCTCGACGTGACGCGCAGGAGCGATCAACTTCTCCACGTACATGCCGGCCCGGCCGAAGGCGCCCTTCGCTTCGTTGGTCGCCCGCGTGAATCCCTGCTTGAACTCGGCCTCGCTGTCGACCTCCCTGATTCCACGACCGCCCCCTCCGAAGGCAGACTTGAGGAGGACAGGGTAGCCGAGGGAGTCGGCGATGCTCTTTGCCTCTTCGACGTCCTCGATGATCCGCTCCGTCCCGGGTATGACCGGCACGCCCTGCGACTTTGCGAGCCGTTTGGATTCCGTCTTGTTCCCCGTGGTGAGCAGCGTCTTTGCTGAGGGGCCGATGAACTTGATGCCCTCCTTCTCGCAGGCCTCGGAGAAGTTCGAGTTCTCCGCGAGGAATCCGTAGCCCGGATGAATCCCCTCTGCTCCGGTCTTCTTCGCAATCGAGATTATCGACTCGATGTTGAGGTAGCTGTCCGCCGGTGCGGGCCCGCCCACGCGGTGGGCTTCGTCCGCAATGCTCACGTGGAGAGCTTTGTCGTCGGCGTCCGAGTAGATTGCCACGGTCTTAATGCCCATCAGCCTGCAGGCTCGGATTACCCGTACAGCGATTTCCCCCCTGTTCGCTATCAGGACTTTCTTGAACATCGACGAAGACTTCTAGAGCTGGATGTTTCCGTGCTTCCTCGGTGGCCTGAATTCCCGCTTGGTCTTCAGCGTCCAGAGGGCGGAAATGATCTTGGCTCTGGTTTCGGCCGGGTCGATTACCTCGTCGATTATCCCAAGGGCCGCTGCGGCATAGGGGTTCGCGAACTTCTCCCTGTAATCCGCGGCCAGCTTGGCTGCCGTAGCCTTCTTGTCGGTCGCCTCTGCGATCTCCTTCCGGAAGATTATCCTGATTGCCTCCTCTGGACCCATGACCGCGATCTCCGCACTGGGCCAGGCGTAGTTCATGTCGGCCTTGCTGAATTTCGAGCCCATGGCGCAGTAGCCCCCGCCGTAGGCCTTCCTGGTGATCACTGTGATTTTCGGAACGGTCGCTTCGCAGTAGGCGTAGAGCAGCTTGGAACCGTTCTTGATTATGCCCTTGTACTCCTCCTCGGTTCCCGGCATGTATCCCGGAACGTCGACGAATGTGATCACCGGTATGTTGAAGGAGTCGCAGAACCTGATGAAGCGGGCGGCCTTGTCGGAACTGTTGGAGTCCAGGACCCCACCCAGGACCAGCGGCTGGTTTCCGACTACGCCGACGCTGCCTCCGTCGAGCCTGGCGAAACCTACGGTGACCGTCGGGGCGAACCCCGCGTGGACCTCGAGATAGTCGCCGTTGTCAACGACGCTCCTGACGACCTCCTTCATGTCGTAGGGCTTCTTCGGGTCGGAGGGGATGACCTCCCTCAGCCTCTCGTCGCGCCGTTCGGGAGAATCTCCCGTCTTGATCCGAGGCGGCGGCTCCGAGTTGTTCTCGGGCAGGAAGCTGAGCAGCCTCCGGATCAGGGTGAATGCGTCCTGTTCGTTCTCGGTGACGAAGTGCGCGACCCCGCTCTTCTCGGCGTGGACCTGTGCCCCTCCCAGGTCCTCGAATGAGACTTCCTGGCCCAGGGCTTCCTTGACCACGTCGGGCCCTGTCACGAACATATGGCTAGTCTTGTTGACCATCAGGATGAAGTCGCCGATGGCCGGGGCATAGACCGCGCCGCCCGCGCAGGGACCGATGATGGCGCTGATTTGTGGGACCACCCCGGACGAGATGGTGGTCCTGTAGAACACCTCGCTGTAGCCCGCGAGGCTGAGCACGCCTTCCTGTATCCTGGCGCCGCCCGAGTCGTTTATACCGATTATCGGCGCCCCGTTCTTCAGCGCCATGTCCATGACCTTGTTGATCTTCCTTCCGAACGCCTCGCTGAGGGAACCTCCGAAGACTGTGAAGTCGTGGGCGAAGAGGTAGACGAGCCTGCCGTTCACCTTCCCGTACCCTGTCACCACTCCGTCGCCGAGAGGATGGTTCTTGTCCATGCCGAAGTCCGTCGCCCTGTGCATCACGAACTTGTCCAGCTCGTGGAAGGAACCCGGGTCGAGCAGGTAGCTGATCCGCTCCCTGGCCGTCAGCTTTCCCTTCTGGTGCTGTGCGTCGATCCTCTGCTGTCCGCCCGCGGCCTCTGCGGATTTGTTCAGTTCATTGAGCTTGTCAAGACCGGTCAAAACTACGTCAGAGATGCGCCGAGAATCATTTCTTATAAGGAATAACCACGTTTCTCGTCAAAGAAAACGACGGCGCGACACCTGACGAATTAGGTCCTCCGCGTTGCTGGTTGCGGGCGCCAGTCTCAAGAGTAAGAAAGCACGACAAGGTTTTTATGATTCATGAGCATCGAATTTCTCCTTGACGGAAGGTAGCGTAGGCAAGCCGATTCCGGCCCAGGACTCCGTTCTCAAGGTGACGGGCACGGCACTGTACAACTTCGACTGGGAAGTCCCAGGTACTCTTCACTCCAAGCTCGCGACGAGCACGATGCCCCACGCGAGGATCGTGAAGGTGGATACCACGCGGGCCATGGCGGTGCCGGGGGTGGTGGCTGTGCTGACGGGAAAGGACATGCCCTTCAGGGTAGGCATGTACGCAGGCGACAGGGACCTGCTGGCGGTCGAGAAGGTAAGGTGGGTCGGACACCCGGTTGCCATAGTGGTTGCGGAGAATCTCGAGAGCGCGGAGAGGGCGTCGGAACTTGTCGACGTCGAGTATGAGGAGCTCCCCGCTGTCTTCGAACCGCTCGAGGCGCTGAAGCCCGACGCGCCCCTGCTCCATGAGCGGATGGAGGAGTACAGGCACGCGCCCGTCTTCAAGCCCATCCCCGGGACCAACGTTGCGAACAAGTTCACGCTTGTCCACGGCGACGTGGAGAAGGGCTTCGAGCAGGCTGAGGTCATCATCGAGGACGAGTTCAAGGTATCCCACGTCAGCCACGCATACATGGAGACGCAGAACGTGGTCGCCCAGTGGAAGATGGACGACAGCATCGAGGTGTCGACAAGCTGCCAGTCGCCCTTCATTGCGAGGCAGATACTCGCAGAGTGCTTCCACCTGCCCTACAACAAGGTGATTGTGAAGGCGCCCTACGTGGGCGGCGGCTTCGGAGGGAAGGCCGGGCTGGGCTGGGAGGCGCTCGTGGCAATGGCCTCGAAGCTGGTCGGCTACAGACCGGTCAAACTCGTCCTCTCCAGGAAGGAGAACTTCGCTTCGTCGGCTTCCAGGGAGGGGGTGGTCGCGAACGTAAAGGCAGGGTTCACGAAGGAAGGGAAGTGCACAGCCTACAAGGTGAGGTTCGTACTGGACGCCGGAGCCTACGCAGATTACACCGTGAACGTGTCGAGGGCCATGGGCTACTCGTCCGAAGGAGTCTACGAGGTGCCCAACGTCTACTGCGAGTCGATCGCAGCCTACACCAATAAGGCTCCGACGACCGCCCTGAGGGGCTTCGGCTACCCCGAGAGCAACTGGGTCCTGGAGCAGGTCTTCGAG
>CAZENV010000001.1:0-22190 GCA_964513805.1 uncultured Nitrosopumilales archaeon | reverse complement strand
ATCCTACCATCTACGTCCCAAGAGACGCGACCATCCACATCACCTTTGTGAACCTTGACGACGACATGTACCACAACCTCGTTTTCACCTCGCTGAACCCGCCCTACCCGTACATGATGATGATAGGGATGATGTACGGGGGATACTTCCTCAGCGTGATGCCGGTCCTGAGTCCGGCCAACTACGCCGCGGGCTGGGCTCCAGTCTACTCTTACACGGTCACCGTCCCGAGCGTCGCGAACCTATGGTACGTCTGCACCTATCCAGGGCACGCTCAGACGGGCATGTATGGAGAACTGGTGACCACGGGTTGAAAGTCAGGACGTTCAACGCTTCTGCGATAGGATTCGCTTAATTCTCTAAGCGCATCCCTCCGGGCCCGCCGCTTCCATTTGGACCTCGTCCTCCTCGACCGTGCCGGCTTCCCTTCCGCGAGCAACCAGGCCGACCCTCGGCGCCAACTCCGAGTCAATCGCAGTCCGGTCAGCGCCGGTATCGAGAATCCCGAATGCGTCACGCGAGCCGACCCTCGCCCTGACCCACACTCGCCGCCCTTCGTATTCGAAGGGAAGAGAGGCCGGAGTCAAGCTGGCCCCGCACCTCTCCGTCTGACTTGAGTTGGCGGTTCGCGCGCAGGCCACTCCCCTTCAGGGAGCCAGTCGTCGCTGCCATCCACGGTGGAAGTGCTCGATCCACCCCGAGAGAGGGGCGCCCAAGGACGGAGGTGTGGGGGCCAACATGCCGCGTTGCGCGACCTCCTACGCCCGCCGCGCTCACCCCTTCGTTCCACGGGCTGAGAATCATCTGCTACAGCTAAGTGTGAGCGGCCCGTCCCCGGCCCGACCAAGGTTGGAGAGTCTACCACCGCGGCCGGGCCAGTCGATGCTCCAGGGAATATCGGCAAGGTCTGGCCTCACCGACTGTCCCCTGGACGCCTTCCGGGTCGTCGTGACCCGCTGCAACGGGGAAGGAGACTGCGTGGGCGTGTGCCCGGCGAGGGTCTTCGAGAGAGGCATGGACGGCAGATGTACGGTCGTGAACGACTTCTTCTGCTTCGGGTGCATGGCCTGCGTCGCCCAGTGCCTCGACGGCGGCGTCCAAGTCACGGAAAGGGCGAGCCCGAGATACACTGAGCTCCAAGACCTGCTGAAGTAGCGCCGGCTTGACCTGGCGAACCTGAACGAGGGTCACTCTTGGTCCATCGTTCGCCACACCTGTGGAGCAGGCGTGGACTTCGTGGTCGGCTTCCAGTTCGAAAGCCCCGACCAGGGGCTCCTCACGGGCCGCTTCAGGAAGTCCTTGGTGTATTCCGAGAGCGGGTGCCACAGACCGTCGTCCGCGATTCGTTCCCGCCGCAAGATCACCGGCTTGGGCCTTGCGGTAGCAGGCTTGGTCGGGTCGGGGACGATCGTAACCGCGTTCGTCGGGCACTCCCTCACGCAGATCATGCATCCGGTGCATCTCTCCTGGTCGATCAGGTAGGGCTTCTCCATCATCCACGTCTTTGGGGACGAGCCGCCCATCACAGCGCCATAGAACGACACGTCGTCAGGCTTGGTAAACTCAATACAGGTGGAGGGGCAGAGGTCCATGCACGCACCACAGTTCATGCACCGGCTTTCGTCGACGCCGAAGCTGTAGAGCACCATTTTCTCTCTCGCCCCTATGCTATGTAGTCCACGCGTTCCCTGCTGGGGGACGCGGAAGCTTGCAAGTTGGCTCTCGGCACTGATTGTGCCTGGGAGACAGTCTGCGACTCTGACAGGACCCTTCCCGTTGGCACTGGGACCGATATCGACGGTGAGGCCGTCGACGCTTGGCCGCCGACAAACTTCTTCGCCTTCATCCTGGAATGAAGCATAGGATGGGCGAACCCAATCAGAGCTATCACGCCTAGCGCGCCGAACCCTCCATAGAAGGACGCCATCGCGAGGCTGAGGTTCTGCGTCGAGCTGAATGTGTTGTAGAGGCCTGCCCAGAAGCCGGTTGTGCTGCTTACGCCCGCAGGCAGCGTGCTAAGCGCGAGCGGAGTCTCAGTGATGAAGACGGTGCCGAAGATCCACGATACAGTGCCAAGGAAGACCACGACGGTCACGAAGCGGAAGACGTTTCTGTTGTCGTCCGCGTCGAAGTAAAGCTTGGTGACTAGTGCCGTGCCGAAGAGTACCGCCGATAGCGGCATGAACGGGACAGCGATTGGATAGTCCAGGAACGTCCCTGGGAAGAAGACCATGAGGCTCATGACGAACGAGATGAAGATGAGACCGTCCCTGATGAGCACGTACGCCAGCCACCAGATGTCTGCGCCGAGTCTGAGCGTGAACTTGTCGAGCACCCTCAGGAAGTAACCCCGAGAGATCTGAAGCGAGAAGGCCATGGCGGTCACGAAGACCATCGCCACAGCTATGGTTGTCTCCAGCCATACTGAGCCGGCGCTTACCATGCCAGCGCTGGAAATGGCGAACGCCGAGGGGAGGTTGAGAACAGCGATGAGGGCTGTCGATGTCAGAGTTGCTTTCGCAAGCTTGGCTTTTGTTTTCGAAAAACCCATGCCTCCTAAGGCGGGACCCGTCGAGAAAAGGGCGTCTGCCGCTCTGTGTGCAGCTTTAGTCATCTTTGCGCATTTGCGCGCTTTTATACCGGGCGTCCCATCGTGCCGTCTGAATGGCCAGGAAGAGCATATCGATAGACCACGACGTCTACGAGGAGTTCGCGCTGCAGGCCTCAAGACAGAACAAGACCCTGTACTCCTTCGCCAACGAAGCCCTGGCGCTGGTCTCCCAGACTAGCGCCGAAGGCGGGACCCCGGACAAGCTGAAGTCGGTCTGGAGGATAACGTCGATACTGAAGGAGATGGACGTCATCACGCTCCCCGGGGATTTCATGGACGAGCTGGTCGCCAAGGTCTACGCCGAGGACAAGGACTACCTGCTGAAGGCGTTCAGAGACCTGGGGGGCAGGATCGTCCCTCTCCTCAAGACGGTCACCGAAGACCTTGACGGCCTGTCGAGCGTGGCCAAGGAATTCGCCGCGATACTCCCTGTCAAGGAGATGAACATGGCGAGGAAGCCTGACGAGAGCGTCGAGATACTCGTGGTTGGGGCAGGCAGGAAGATGGAAGCGACTGCCTGCATGGCGGAATTCATCAGGGGCGTACTGGACGGCTATCAGTACAGCGTGATGAAACAGGAAATGAGCCTTGGGATCATAAGGATATTGGCTGTGCGGCGCGGCGCGTGGGCCAAAGAGCAAGCCAGAACAATCTCACGCTGAACCGTGCAGCCGCCTAATGCTCAATTGCGCAAACCTGCCCGCACCTGAGCAGACAGGTTATTGACCAAGAGGCAGGATTTGAGCTGCGAGACAATTGAGTCCCGAGACCGCGAATGAACTCAAGGTCGCCATGCAGGCGCTGAAGCAGTACGGCGGCCTGGACCCGTCGGGCAACAGGGCCGCCATAAAGGGGATCGGTAAGGTCATGGGCTCGGAGTTCGCCAAGCGGATGATAGCGAGGAACTTCGCCAAGAGTCTGATGGTCGGCAGCCAGTCCAGCGCTCAGCTCCTTCTGTCCGACCTCTCCTCGTTCTGGAAGGAAAACGGGATTGGGGAGATGAAGGTCCTCGAGGAGGAGCCGCTCACCATAGGCATCGACGGGTGCCACGACTGCTTGGGGTGGATGACTGGCGTGGGCGTGGCGATCTGCCCGTTCAAGGAGGGGTTCCTAGAGGCTGTCTTCGAGGACGTCCTCAAGAGGAGGCAGTCGGTCGAGGAAGTGGAATGCTGCGGCACCCTCTCACCGGGCTGCAAGTTCAGGGTCTCGGAAGTGGCATCATAGCCCCCTCTTCCTGCAACGCGCGGCGATGAGCCGGGGCGCCGGGGACCCAAGTCACCCTGAGCTCGGTTTCCTGTCTCCCCCAGCCCCCGCCCTGATGGCCTTGCGGTACTCGTAGAAGTTGTAGAAGACGATGACCAGCACCAAGAGGGTCACGCCGTGGGAGACCGCCCCAGCCACGAGGGAAGCCGCTTCATCCCCATACCACTCGAACACATGCTCGACTTCATGCATGACGCTGATGAAGATGAAGAGGTATCCGATGGCGAGTATCCCAGTGAATAGCCTGGCCTGCTCCCCGTACCTGTTGAGGAACCTTCGTATCTCCAGCGTCGTAAAGAATAGAAGCAAGGAAACCGCCAGCAGCGGTATTCCGAGGGCGAAGATGTGGAACAGAAGAAGCAGCTGGATTGTGCTCAAGGACTGATTTTCCCGCCTGCGAGTGCCTTTCGCAGTCGATTCGCACTAACTACTTTGTCCCTAACGGGTCAGGCCCGGATTTGGGCCCAGACCTGACAGCCGACCGAATCGGGGTGGGAACCCAGCGGGTCTGCCCCCGGGGGGCTGTCCAGAACCTACTCTTTGCGTGAGGCTCCGTAGACGCTCAGGGTCTCGTAGAAGAGGTGCTTGGAATCGAGGAGCTTCATCGAGAGCCCCTGCCTCTCGCAGGTTGCCTTGATGGGCTGAACAGGGTTATCGCTAGAGAGGAGCATGACGACGTTGCCGTCGTGCTTCAGGACGCGGATCGCCTCGAGCAGGAACCGGGTCGCCACTTCAATGCCTTGGGCGCCCCCGTCCACCGCCTCGTCTGACAGACCATCGGAGGGCACATATGGCGGGTTGAAGGCCACAAGGTCGAAGGTCCCCTCCCTGAAGGGGCCGGCGGCGTCGGCCAAGACATAGTCGACCGCGCTCCCTCTCCAAGAGTCATCGGAGGGCGGGCGCAGGTCGGTCCCGACCGGGTGCGCGAATCGCTTGGAGAGCTCTATCAGGCCTCCGCCGTTCCCTGCTCCAATCTCCAGGCAGCGCTTCCCAGAGTACCTCCTCAGCGCGCTTCTCAGCAGCGCCGAATCATCCGACGAGAGGTATGTCCTCGAGCTCATTCGGCGATGTCGTCGCCCTTTACCGACTTGTACTCGTCCGGACTCAGCACCTGCGTGAGGTTCTGCGTCTGGTAGTAGTATGCGGGCGCGCCGTCCGGAGTGGATGCCAGGCTGCCGTCGGGGTTCTGGAGTCGGTACACCTTGATGACGGCCGGCTTGATGCCTATCACGGTGCCGTCATTCAGGGCGTAGTAGCTGAACCTCTCCTGAAGAGGCTTGAATCCCACGAGCTTGCCCTTCGGCTGGGACGATGGTATCACGTCTGTCAGACCCCGCGGCCCGTTAAAAAGGCTGAGCTAGACGAGCAACTTCATCACGCCGGAGCTGTACTGCGCCGCCTTCTTCGGCCTGTGCGTTATCTCCTCGGGAAGCCCCAGAAGCAGCGCAGCCTGCCTCAGGACAGCCTTGCGGACTCCATCCCTGATCTTGAACGATACGGGCAGGGCTTGGCCGAACGCTGCGAGCTCCCGCTCGGCGAGGGGGAATCTGGGCTCGCACCACTGCCTGCACGCGGCCTCGTCCCTCGGGAAGCCCCTCGCCGCGCACTCTGCGACATCGTCCGACATCATCCTTCCCGCCTCGGCCTCTCCGCCCCTCCGCAGCGCGAGCTCGTATTTCGCGTAACCTCCGAAGAGCTCGTCGGCGAGCTGCCCCAGCATCACGACTTCCGCACCGGACTTCGAAGCGAGCTTGGCCGTCATGGAGTAGATGCACCAGAGGCTTTTGTCCATGGGCGACGGCTCGAAGGGCAGGTCGAGGCCGCGCATCTCACTCACGACGTCCTTCTTCTCTGCCCGCACGCTTGCGAACTCCACGCCCATGGCGCTTGCTGTGTCCTTGGCCACTTTGCTGTCGGTCGAACCTTCCGCCGACACCGAGCACGCTATGACCTTGGCGTGGGCGGCGGCGCAGTGGGCGACTAGGGAGCTGTCGAGTCCTCCAGAGAAGGCCACAGCGACGACGCGCTTCCCTGCCACTCTGGCCTTGACGGACTCGCGGATCAGGGAAGCCAGCTCCGCCGCGGCGTCTTCGAACGTTCCTTCGTACCTCCCATGCCCCTGGTCCTCGATGGCGAGGCTGCCGCTTGAAATCGCAAGTCGTGCGCCCCTGGGGAGAAGCTCCCTCGCTCCGCCGGGGAGGAACCGGTGGTCGCTGGCGACCCAGCTCCCTGAGCTCCCCAGATACAGGGGCCTGGTGCCGCAATAGTCCCGCTTCGCTTCGAGGCCCTCCTCCGTCTCGGACAGCATGCAGTACTCGCCGACGCCGTCGCCCTTGCCGAGCCAGCCGTGGACGATGGGAAGGCCTTCCCCGTCATAATCGAGCGAGACGAGCACGCCCCGGCCCCTGGGACCAACGTCCAGCACCCGCAGCTTCGTCCCT
Source organism: uncultured Nitrosopumilales archaeon (assembly GCA_964513805.1). Classification (GTDB taxonomy): domain Archaea; phylum Thermoproteota; class Nitrososphaeria; order Nitrososphaerales; family Gagatemarchaeaceae; genus DASPPF01. The sequence goes on along the minus strand of CAZENV010000001.1, from coordinate 15,875 downwards.
GCCACCGCCATCCGCCTCGCAGACTTCGCGGCCGCTTCCGTCATCTCCCGGTCCGTGGAGAAGAAGAACGCCCCGGACCTGATCAATAGCGGGCTACCTGCTCCTTGATCCTGCGGGCAACGCTGGTGCCCACCTTCTCCACCAGCGCTATCCTGTCCGCGGACGCCTCCTTGAGGTCCTCTATGGTCCTGAATCCGGCGGAATGGAGCGCCCTGGCCCTCACCCTGCCTATGCCCTGCAGGCTCGTCAACTCGATCAGCTCGTCGCTGACGCCGCTCTCGACCCTCCTCCTCAGCCTCTCCACCTGCCTCGCGGTCTCGTCCCGCTTGAAGAGCTTGGCCAGCTCGCCCATGCTGTGCAGCAGCCAGTCTGCGTTGTCGACCGCCCTGTGCATGTCGCCCGGCTCGACGCCTAGCCTGGAGAGGAGCTGCTCCTCCTTCCACTCGTCAATCCAGCCGTAGAGCGCCATCACCGACCTGGTCCCCTGAAGCGCTTCGTCGAAGTCAGCGAATGAGTTTCGGCTCGGCTTCTCAACGAACTCGCCCGAGTGTTCCTCCATGAATGCCGAAGCCTGGTCGTAGTCCTTGCTCCTCAGCGGGAACTTCGGCTCAAAGTCAGGAGAGCTCGATACGACGTGGAGAAGCCCTGCCGTGTATGTCTTGCCAGGCTGCATCTTCCTGATGGCTTCACGGAACTGCACCCCCGTGATGGGGTCGATGTACAGCATGGAGACCTTCTTCCCAAAGTCCGTCGCATGGAACAGCGCTCCCCTGGACTCGACGAGCCGCTCCGCCAGGAGGTAGCCGAGCCCCGAGTCAATCAGCCTCCCCACCCTCTGCGGTCCGATCTGCATCGACAGCAGCGTCCGCCCGAAGAGGCTCTGGACGTCCAGCTTCGAGAGCCCCATGGAGCTGGCGATGGTGGCCAGGGTGTGGACCCTCATGGCGCCCTCATCTGCGAGGCGTGACTTGATCGGCTCCGGAGGCTCCCTCGCGAAGTGGTCCAGCACCTGCATGGCAGGCGCGGCGCTCGGGGGAACAAGCACGGTCTCTCCGTACTCGTCGTACTGGGGCCTCCCCGCCCTCCCGGCCATCTGCCTGTACTCCAAGACAGAAATCTCCGCGTTCCCGCCGCTTTCCACGTCGTATCTGCTCGTGTCAGCTATCACCACCCGTCTCGCAGGTAGGTTCACCCCCGCAGAATTGTGCACAACAAACGACCCCACATAGCTACTGTGCTCTTCGACTTCCAAATTGTGGACAGTTCCTCTGTAGGGTTCGAACTCAACTCTCCTTACCGGCATGTAATAGAAACTCGAATCCAAGTACCCTCGGTTGAACTCGCGGTTGCCAACGAACTTGCGAGGCTTGACTCGCAACACCTCGACGAGGAATTTACGAAGTTGCTTCCCCGAGAGCGAAACCGTGAAGAGGTCGTGTTTGTGCGTGATTTTCAAGCGGCTCTTGCCAACCTTCCCAATTCTCCTGCTCACTCTGATGGATGGCATATATCCAAGTCTGACGAGAACTGCAAACAGCTGCTTTGCCAGGCAACTGGATACTGTGGAGTAGCGCGCCATTCCTGGACCTGACTTGGCCACATCGCCGTCCCCACGCCACATTCCCCTTACCAAGTGTGAAAGTCTGTCATTCGGTAACAGCAGAAGCTCAGCAGGGATTCGCTTATCGACCGCTCTTTCCCCAAACAGGTCTCGGACCAACGTTGCAAGCTGTTTCGAACAGGCCCTGACGACCCTCCGATGCCTGTTTCTGTCAATCACATTAGGCCTCAGGCCGACAGACCTAAACCAGGATGTGACATTCGCTGTCAGGCCCCTCTCAGTCGTGTTCAACGCGTACATCACTTGTCCGTTCTTTCCGGTGTACCCTTCGGCAATGTAGAGGCCAAGAAACTCAAGCGTCCTTTGGGAAAGTTGCAGTCGGTCGACGCTCAGCCTAGACCAATGTCTTCCCACAACACCTGATTGGTTTGAAAGAACGCCTCGCGGAGGAAGAACGATGTACTGAATGTCATGCTCCTCCCTTATTCTAGGGAAAACCACCATGTCTTTCGCATTCAAGTTCTTCGCCTCCGTCCAAGTTGGTTTGGAGTAGGTCCACCAATGCTTGTTCGTCCTCTGAGAATGTGTCGAGCGCCTTGCCCTGGTCACGCGAAGCACTTTGTGCTCCGGTGTCATCCTCATGGGAAGTTGGAACCACGGTGTGACCTTCACGAGGGGTCCGTCGTACCATCGAGAAGTAGGTGTGATGACCCTCTCGAACGTATTTCTATGGGTTAGAACCCTAGTTCCCTTTGATAACTTCTCAACAGCAATAGGAGCAGGATTTCCGAATATCTCTTCACCTGCGGGAAGGCAGAGGGTCGGTGTCGCCGCAAGAACCTTAATCGCCCTGGCCCTGTAGTAGTCCTCCACTATCCTCCTATGCTCCGCCTCCAAGCCAGCATGGTGGAAGGCCGAGCCCTTCGCCACAATCTCCGCCAGCAGCCGGCTCAGGCTCGTCTCCTCGCCCGAGGCAAGTATCCTTCTGGACGCCTCCGACAACGCGCGCTTCTCTTCTTCGCTCGCGAACCCAGAGGTTATCTCCGCTGCCTTGGTGGCCAGGCTCACAGCCCTTCGTCTCGTGTTGGCGAAGATGAGCGACTGGCCCCCGCCCCTGACGGCTTCCATGGCAACATCGATGGGCGCTCCATAGGTCGAGGTGGGCACCTTCCTGCTGTCCCCGTCCGTGAACACAACCCTGCCGTAGTCATAGACGCCCTGCTTCAGCGGCACGGGCCTCCAGTTGACCTCTATGGGTTCGGACTTCAGCCAGCCGGAGACCTCCTTGGCGTTGCTGATCGTGGCTGAGAGGGAGAGTATCTGCGCGTCCAGCCCTGCGTGCATCACCTTGGTGAGAATCATCTCGAGGGTCGGGCCGCGGGAGTCGCTGCCCGCGAGGTGGACCTCGTCTGCTATGAAGAGCCCCACGGAGCGGAGCCAGCTGACGCCGTGCCGCATCACCGAGTCGAACCTCTCGTTTGTCAGGACGATGATGTCCGCCTTGCCAAGCGACTCGCCGCTTCGGTCGTAGTCGCCGGTGGATATCGCCGTCCTGACCCCGAGCCCCGCCAGCTCGGAGAACTCCCCGTACTTCTCCGACGCCAGGGCACGAAGCGGCGCCAGGTAGACGACCTTCCTGCCGGCCTTCACCTTCGCGTAGGCGGCCAGGATTGCGATCAGAGTCTTGCCGGAGGCTGTCGGAGAGGAAATTACCAGGTTCTTCCCGTCGAGGAGCCCAGACTTCACGGCCGCTTCTTGGGGCGGATACAGCTCTGCGAATCCCTTGCTCTGCACGAACTTCAGGAGGTCGGGCGGAATCTGGAGCTCGTCAAACCTCAACAGGCGGTCTCCAGATGCTAGGCATTGACCCTTCTAAAGAAGCCAGGTTTGGACTCGTATATCAGCCCCTCCCTGAACATCGTCTTGATCATCTTCTCTGCGTCGTCGTCGCTGAACTTCGCCTTCAGCAGCTCTTCCTTGAACGTCTTCCTTTCTATCGGCTTCTTCTCTGGACCCTCGAGGCTCTTGAATATCTCCATGGCCCTCCCCAGGTTCTTCCTCTCGCCCACGGGCTTTCCAAGCTGGATGCCGAAGTCAGTCTTCTTCGTGGTCGCGTCTGTCAGCACGTCCTGCACCATCCTGTTCATCAGCGAGACCGCGGACAGCGCATCCTCCTCGCTGACCTCGTCCTTCAACAGCAGCTTCGCCCTTGCGGTAGCCAGCCGTATCAAGGACTCCAGGGTCCTGGGCGTCGGTGGCAGCTGTCCCTCCTCGCCGCCGCTCTTCCTGAGCTCGAGGTAGTACTCCTTCAGTTTGTCGGTGGCCTCCTTGGTCAGGGCGGGGGTGCCCTTCTTGGCGTAAGAGATGTACTTCTTCAGCAGCGTGAACTCGACCGGCGGCGGCTTGGTGTACGTCTTCCTCGAGTGGACAGTGAGGATGTGCGTCGCGAGTCTCTCGTCCTCGCCGAGGGAAGGCTGGTCCTTGATGACGAAGATCAGGTCGAACCTCGTGAGCAGCGGGATGGGCACGTCGCCGATGTTGTCTGTCAGGTTCTGGAACGGGTTGTATTTGCCCAGTACAGGGTTCATCGCTGCCAGGATCGCCGTCCTCGCGTTCAGGCTCGCGTAGATGCCCCCCTTTGCTATTGTGACGGAATTATGGAGGATCACTCCGCTGCTCACGAAGTTGTGTGTCCGGTCCACCGTCACGTCGTAGACCCATTCAGTTCTTGCCTCCCCGGCATTCGGAACCTCTTCTACCTCGACCACTCGCAAGAACCTGAAGTCTTCTAACCTCCTGACATATCCTATCGCTCCCTTCATTGCTTCCAGATGAACCAACAGGGCAGCCCTGATTTTCCCCTCTAGGAGCCGTCTCCTCTCACCTCGGTATCCTCCCCTCTCGAGATAGTCGACTTCTCCACGAGTGATGCCTGCCAGTCTCGCCATAGTCTGCTGCGACCACCCTGATTTCGACCGTAATTCCCTCAGAGGTAACGACTTGTCGCTCAGAACCGACCGAATGTGGAAGTAGCGTGCCTCTAGCTCGCGAAGTTCCGCCTCCACTTTCGCCCGAGTGATTCCAAACCCAGCTCGCAGAGTCGCCCAGAAACCGCCGTTATAGCTCAGACCCAAACCATTCCTGATTCCAGTCAGCATGGTGGTCACATCGGTAGGGAGGGTGTCGTGGCTCCTCGGATTGCCAGAGCTCCTGCGCAAGAGCTTCTCTATCCTCTCCCTTCTCGAATCCCATGTCTGCACTATCTGTTTGACGAAGAGCGCTATCGAGTCTCCTCTGATGTAGACCTTGAAGGAGTCGTTCGATGCGTCTTCGTCAATCCTCGAGGCTATCCCGAGCCGGAGCAGGAGGTCCTGGTAGTCGGTGGCTAGCCCCGGCGAACTCGTTCTGTAGCATATCGCATCTGGCTCGACACTTCCATCACCAAGGAATGCCGCGGAGAGGAATTCCGTAACCACAGCGGGATCCGCAGCCATCACTTGGCGAGGCACACGCTTTGCTATGGCTTTCACAGCCATTTCAGGGAAGTTACGTTCGAACCAGCTCAGAATGACTTTCGAAGGCAATCTCCACCCTGACGGTCTCGTTCCAATCCTCCTTTCGTTTGGCTCGACGCCGAACTCACTTCTCAGACCATTGAGCATGTCCTTCAGGATTGACCTATCGAGGTTAGTCAAGTCCACTTCCGGATTTGAGCCTTTGTGGAAATTGCCCTCGGAAACCAGATACCCGAGCACTCTCCCAAGGCCTGAGGAGAGGGCCGTCGGCTGTTTCACTAGCTTCCTCACGCCCTCGGTCGTGACGTCCTCAAGCTCCACCATCGAGCCCACCGTGGGCAGGCGCAAAGGCGCTGGGACGAACATGCCTTCACGCACGCGCTCGGCGTCTACAGTCTCGATTCTTCCTTCCCTCACGACGTAGACCGGATGCTCAGGCGTTACAGTCACAGACCTTCCGTTTGAGTACTTGATTCTGACGAAGCGCGATGGTGCGATGTGCCTACTCAATCGACTAATCCGAGAGACCATGATGCGATTCTCAAAGGTGTCGGCGGTGTAAACGGGGAGCGACGCACCGGCATCGAGGAATTCGCAGTCGAATCCGGTCTTTATCTCCGAATTCCTCCGTCTGAACTCCGACTCCACGAGTTCCCCGATGGTTGTCCTCGCGCCACTCGCCAGGAGAATCTCCGTTGATGGATGGTAGGACTGCTGCTCCATCTGCTCGTGCAATGCGCTCCTGTCCTCGGCCCTCATTTTATCGAATTCGTCGATGCAGGCGATTCCTTGGTCGGCCAAAACCACAACTCCCGCCTCCAGCATGAGGACGTTCTTCTCCCTGATCACTGCGGCAGAAAGGCCCGCGGCCGTATTGTGACATATTATTCCTCCTAGTCCCGCCACGAAGTTTTCTGTTCCTTTGACGCTAAGGTCGTATACGAACTGTGAAGAGGGTCTGACCTTGCGAACTTTGTTTACCTTCACGAACTGCAGATCCGAATCAAGGATAGACTGGACCTCTTCGATAGCTTCAATTGCTTCTTCCCCGCGAGATGTCAGTGAAGCGTGAAGTCGACCGCTACTGCGTGAGAGTCCTATCAATCCCGTCCGCTGTAAACCGACGAGAATCTGTCGCGTCTTCCTCCTATCAAGTCCAGCTGAATACGCCAATTCGGAAGTAGTCATCGAATCCTTGGTTCTGAGAAGTCTGAGCAACACAACGCGTCTCTTGCGCCTGCCCTTCATCAGTCCCGATAGAACGTTCTTGGTAAGCCTCTTGTAGCCATTATCTGTAATGAGCGAAAGTTCGTGCTTTGCAGAATCGAGCACCTTCTTGAAAGGCGGCAAGGCTTCCTCCAGAGGAGGCCCAAGATATTGCACCGGTCTGTCGAGGTTGTAGGGGGCAGGTGCCTTTAGGCGATAGGAGGGCCCGCCGCGGAACAGCCGATTGCCTATTCGGCCAACATTTGGCCCGCTTGTGGAGAACTTTCCGACTTTCTGCATTGACATACCTATCAGATAGAGCAAATCTGACTTGAGATTCAAGCTAGATGTGACACCTCTGTCGCCATCTATGTAGGCTCTGATGAACTCCAACTGCTGGGCTGTTGCCATATTGAACACAATCGTCGGGACACGCTTCCGCTTAGCCCCTTGCGAAACACCAATGACGTCGCGTAGGAGCAAGAATGCCTTCTTGCTGGAAATCGTCAATGTAACGCCATGGCTATCCTTTCGGTTCTTGGCTTTCACTCCCTTTTGGAAGAGAGTCCTGCAGCAATCGTCAATGTCCTTGATTATCCTTCGTTCATCTCTGTCCAGCTCAAAATGTATCCTGTATGATTCCTTGCCTTTGGTCTTCCCTTCATGGAGGTACCCTTCGGCCGCATAGTAACCTAGGAGCCGTGCCAGATGTGTGCTACCTAGTAGGTCCTTTGGATACAGGCTTGATTTCGGCGCTGTGCTATCAACCGTCGGCAGTCGACCCGGTATGGCAATGCAATCGCCAGGGCGAAGCTTCTTGGTCTTGATAGTCGTGAGTCGCCCGTCCTTCAAGGCGTAAAGGCTGTGGTCGTCTGTAACAACAACTTCCCTCCCCGACTGGAGTCCCAGTTTCATCAAAGGGGCAATGTGCCGATGTCTGTAAACGAAATCCACCGGAGTCCATTCGATTCTCCCCTTCGACGGATGGTAACTCAGACACTCTAGGTCAGCAGGAGGAACGAAAACGCCCGACGTCCCTGGCAGATAATAGCTGTCGACCAGTTCACCAATCTTCACCAATTGAGTAGTCCCTGATCTCCTTACTATAACCGGTTGACTGTAATCTAGGCTCGTGCCCCTTCCCGATGCGAACAAACCCCTCGGCGCCACCTGCGCGGTGAACTTCAGCAGCTCGGACTTGGCCGTGTTGTGCGACACGATGCCGTTAGCGACAAAACGATGCCCGTTCGGGACTTCGATGTCGTATACATCTTCCGGGCGGTGCGCCACCACTTTGATGATTCTTTCGCTTCTCTGTCTATGAATCCGTTTGAACCTCTTCGCTTGGGTTGCCAGTTCCCTGAGGGTTCTCTTTTTCTTCTCGGATGTGAACCCAATGTGCTTACTGAATTTCAATATGTCCTCTCCGCGTCTTATCAATAGCGCGTTTCCGAGTATCCTGGAGTGGATACCGAACCTCAGCAACAGCATTTGGACATCTCTGAGGAGTTCCAAATTCTTCGCCTTGAGACCTATGGCTCTGCGCCCCCGGCGGTTCCCGAATACTGTACCATCCGCTTGGTAGAGCCATCGAAGAAATGACTTCACAACCTCGTTCCCCGAACGAAGTATCAAGTCGGGTACTCTCTTCTCGCGCAGAGGTCCGAGGTTAGCAGCGATATCCTCGTTGGTCATGCACACATAATTCATGGGCATTTTCCTGTCCTTCCTCAATCGCGTCGAGATTCTTGGCTCGTATCCAAAGAGGTTCCTTACCATTGAGAGTAAAGAGGGCATTATGTCCATCTCCGACTCAGCGACCAAAAAACCGAAGCGGTATCCGTCCTTGCTCACCCAACCATCGCCCAACAAATAACCGTAGAATGCAGCTAGCTCGGGTGTCATCCTCTCTGGCAGAGTCGCATGGAATTTGGGCCCAAACTTTGGCCGAGCGATAGGCTTGAAGTTAGTTCTCACGTATTCCTTGATCGTGCATGGGAAACCTGTAATCACCGCGACTCTGTCGCCAACGCTAAGCTTGTCGAGCCGGCACCACTCTCGAATCACTCTTCCCCCGACCTTCCTCAGCCGAAGCAACGGGTGGTTCGGCGTCCCCTTGATCGACTTCCCCGACTCGGTGACGATTTCCATCACTGGCTGCCTTCTGTACACATGGAAGGTGGTCGCGGTGTCGCGTCTTCCCCCTCCCTCCCCCGTCAGGACCTGATAGTTGATGGGTTGGAGATGGCTCTGGCCGAGCTGGCCCATCTTGTAGATGGCGCCGTTTCCGAGCACGATCCTTTCGTCCGCGACGAGGCACCCAGGGTCGCCCACCAACAGAATATTGATGTCGCCCCTCAACTTGGTCCCGTCGGGCAGAGTGTTCGACGTTCCTCCTACCAGCAGCAGGAGTATCGCCTCCTTCTCCGGCTCGTGCCCGAGAATCGCAGGCGCCATGGAAGCGACGAGCTTCTCGTAGGCGTCCGGACCCTTCGCCACGCTCTTTATCATGGCCTCGTCCTGTTTTGTTATCTGAATCTGCTCCTGCTCCTTCCCCTTCACCTCAACGTAGTTGCAGTCTATCTGCGACCTGAACAGCCTCATCCGGAGCTGCCCGGGCGAGTAGTCGGGAACCGCCCTCAGAATCCCGGTCAGCACCACCCTGTCTCCCGGGCGCGCAGCGTTGACCACGTCGCCTTCCAGGTTGACGTCGAAGAACTGGGGCAGCTGGCCCGGAGGCAGCTCCTCCGGGAGCTCCTGAATCCTCACAATCTGGAAATCGATGAAGCGGCTCTGCTTCCTGTCAAGCTCGAAGTTCCTCGCCTCTCCGCATAGCTCGCACCGGGGCGGCTTCTCGAGCTGCAGTTCGTCCTGCTCCTGTACCGTGGTGTGGCCGTTGGGGCAGACCCAGGCAGCGTCCACAACCAGGGGCCTCAGTTCCGACGTCCGGACCACCATGCCGGAGACAGCGAGCATCCTGTCCAGGAAGGAGGTGTCAACCTTCCTCAGCGGGACCTGGTCCGAGATTCCCCTTATCCTCACAACCAGGTCTCGTCTTATCTTGTCGGCGTAGAGCACGTTCTCGCTCCGCATGGTCTCGAAGGCCGCCGCCCTGAACGAGGCGAGCGCCGAGTCCGGGCTCTGGAGGACCTTGTTGGCCAGGTCGTCATTGTACTTCAGGAGGTCCCCGAAGTCCACGGCGAGCGACTTCGACCCGCTCGAAATCATCCGAGATATCCTCTGTCTGTATATGGGCTCGCCGGCCCTGTCCGTCGCCTCCTTCAGGAAGTCCTCGAACTGGTGCGACAGCTCGCCGCTGGCCATGGTCGCCGTCTAGGTCGCCCCTCCAAGCATCGCTTCCTTCCATTCCTTCGAGAACGACTGGGACGTCGAAAAGAACGCCCTCTCCTCAGGCGAAAGCTTGTCTGCGAGGGATGCCGCCGTCGCCGACGTGCTCGAAAGGGCGAGCAGCTTGCTCAGCCTCATCCCGATCAGGTCATAGCTCGACGCCCGCACTCTCTCGTGGTCTTCCCGCCGGACCCTTCCCTCCTTGGCGGCAGCCTCCAGGTACGCCAGCCTCCTGCGCATCCTGACGTAGAAGTCCCCGGGCAGGGGCGAGAGCTGCAGCGGCCCCATCATCTTCTCCCTGCTGAGCACCTTCACTATTTCCATCTCGAAGGGCTCCTCTGGCGCATCTGCAAGGTTCATCCGGACGAGTTCTTCGGCCACCCAGCGCGGCAGCTCCACCGACTCTCCTTCCTTGACGCCGTCGAGCTTGTAGTCTCCCAGGTCGATGTTCTCGAGGGACGACTTCATGGTGACCCTGGTCTTTGCGAGCAGGAAGTCCCTCTCCCTTTCGTCCAACACTGTCCTGACGTCGCGCGATTCGTCCCTCAAAGCAGAGAGGCGCGAATGCCCCTCTCGCTAATTAAACGTTGGGAGGATCTCGGTCACTCGCGCGCCTGGACCAGCGACTTCGCCAGAGCCATTCCTTCAACTTCGTCATGGTCGGTGCCTCGACTGGTTCGCTCGCGCCTGCAGTTGGCACCGCCGCACCGTCGCCGCCCGAGCCGATTATGGCGGAGATCTTTCGCTTGGGAAGCGTGGGAGCGGATTTCTCGCGCAGGATTCCGTCAGGCCTGAGCATCATTATGCCAATCAGCAGCCCTGCGAAGAGCAGGTCTTGCAGCCAGTTCGCGTCGAAGAATATGTAGGGCTGGACGTAGGGCTGGACCTGCTGGAGCCCCTTGAACAGGAGGGCGAAGAAGAAGGTTCCGACTGCAACCCCGACGTTGTTCCCCGCTCCGCCGATGATGACGATCAGGAACGGCCAGAATGTCCACGCGAACCTGGTCCAGGTGTCGTATTCCACCGAGGCTATGTAGAATGTGAATATCGCGCCTGCCATGCCGGCGATTGCGGACGAGACTATCAGTATGTTCCTTCTCATGGTGGCGTCGTCCTTTCCGAGGGAGCGGGCCGCGTCCTCGTTCTCTCTCACCGCCTTCAGCGCCCTTCCAAGAGGAGACCTCGCCACCCTTTCTGCGTACACGAAGACGAGTATGGCGAAGACGCTCACCACCACGGCTGCCACCAGGTCCCTGTAGCCCGTCCCGAGGGATATCCACGCGAAATATGGGTCTGGGACGTCGATGTTCTGAGCCCCGCCGGTGAGCGGTTCGTAGGTCCTCATTACGACCTGCCAGAACTGGGCGACGCCCAGCAGGAGCATCCCAAGGTAGTCTTCCCTGAGCCTGATGGCGGGATAGGAGGAGATGAAGCCGAAGAGCCCGCCCACCCCGGCGCCGATGGCCAGAGAGAGCGCGAAGAGGAGCGCCACCAGGGAGAAGTGGGAAGGCAGGAGGCCGTCCACCTGCGTGATTATCCCGGTGTTGAAGACTATGAAGTTCCCGTGGGTGTTGACATTGAGCACTGCGGCAGCGATTCTGCCCGACACCGACCCCGACACCGCAGCCCCTCCGGCTATGAACAGGACCTTGCCGAAGTTGGGAATACCGGCGTACCCGAACTCCAGGTTCAGCGAGAGGCTGATGGCGAGGTAGAGCGCATAGAAGTTGAGGAATCCTGTGAGGAAACTGACGAGGTCGAACCCTGGAAAGAGGAAGAAGACTGGCAGACCCACCTACTTCCTCAGCCTCCTGAGTCTCCCAAAATCGAGAGAGACAATCCCCTTGGGGATGATCAGCAGCGTCGCGACCATGACGAGCAACGGAATCGCCTTCTGATAGGGCGTCACGTTGGGCCCGAACCCGTTGACAAGACCAGAAACGAACAGGTCCGTCGAGAATCCAGTCGCCATCTCGAGGAAGATGTAGATGCCGATGACTGCAAGCACCCCTCCGATTATCTTCATGCGCCTGCTCTTGCGCCTGAAGACCAGCGCGCCTCCTAGGATGGCGACAGCCGCCAGTGCGCCAGTAAGCAGGTACCCGAATCCCAGACCGAGCCCCGTGGTCACAAGGTCTTCGCTCGCCCCTATCATCAGTCCTCCGGCGACCGCCCCGAATATGCTGTTCAGACCTCCCAGTACGCTCGCCGCGAATATCTCTACGATGAGGTCGGACCCTGTGCTGGTGCCTCCGGGAAGCCACAGGGTATAGAGCGAGCCGGCCACTCCAGCGAAGCCGCCCGCGAGCATCCAGGAAACTATGTACACCCTCTCAACGTCGATCCCCAGGACGCGAGCCAGCGAGGCGTTCTCGACACAGGCGCGCATCGCTATGCCGAACTTCGTTCGCGTGAAGAGCACGTATATGGCCAAGGCGATGAGCGCCAGCACGGCGGGGGCCGCGAACACCACTCCCTGGACCCCAAAGAGCTTGAAGTCTCCGGGGAGCGCATAGAACTGCTTTGCGTCTATGAGTTTGTAGGTGTTCTGCATATAGTCGGTGTAGATGCCGAAGAGCCCGGCGAATCCGATGTCAACGCCGAACGTCGCAATCATCAGGCCGACCAGAGGCGTTCCCCTCCTGGCCAGGGGCCGGAGGACTCCCACGTACATCACCACTGAGCTCAGGCCGGCGACGATGAATGCAGCCACACTTGCGCCATAGGGGCCGATGCCGTCCAGTTTCTGCAGGTGGTACGCAGTGTACAGCCCTAGCGTCACGAACGACCCATAGGCGAAGTTGGGAACCTTGGTCGTCATGTAAGTCAGGGTGAGGCCCATCGCCATCAGGGCGAACAGAGTTCCGTAGACGACCGTGGAAATGAGGTACCCCGGAACCAAATGAGCTTGACTTTGGTCAAAGCACCACAAAGGGTTAAAATACTTTCGCGGCTAACTCGTGAGTTCCGTTGAAAAAGAGAGGGGCATCAACAGCAGCAGTAATCGGATCTCTAGTCATCGGCCTTCTAATCGGCGCAGGAGTCTTCTACGCCGCAGGCCCGTCGCTCGGCATGAGTGGGACGACCACCGTGGGCGGCAGCACGCAAACAGTGATCTCGACCACAACCATCTCGGCAGCGGCCGCGGGCGGACTGTGCAACAGCCAGACCGTAACCATCGGCGCACTCAACGACCTGAGCGGCGAACTTTCGGCTCAGGGGAAGGGTGAATTGGCAGCCGAACAAATCGCCATTCAGGAAATCAACTCCCAGCTTCAGAACGCAGGGTGCAAGCTCACCTTCACCCTGAACAACCAGGACTACGCGCTAGACAACACAAAGGCGCTTAACGCGCTGCAGGCCATGGCCGCAGCCGGAACGCAGGTTGTCGTTGGTCCGCTCAACAGCGGTACCGCAAGCGCATTGCTGAGCTACGCCAACTCCAACCACATCGTCCTCATCAGCCCGTCATCCACTTCTCAGGCGCTTCACGTCAATGACGTGACAAACAACTACCTGTTCAGGACCGCACCCAACGACGGGGCTCAGGGACAGGGAATCGCCAGAGAGGTAGTGACACAAGGGGCCAAGGCAGCCATCGTCATAAACCGGGACGACACCTACGGGGACGGACTGGGCAATGCCACTGTCACCAACCTGAAGTTGGACGGCATGCCATCAGCGAACATAGCTGGTCCGTTCAAGTACGACCCGGCGACAACAGACTTCACTTCACTCATAACTCAGGTCACAAACTCGTACAACAGCTTGAACACCGGCGCTAATGCGGGGCATGTGGCAATAGTCTGCGTCTCGTTCCAAGAGATTGGAACGCTTCTCGCGCAGGCTTCCACGCAGAGCCCAGCAATCTACAACAACGTGCCGTGGTATGGCAGTGACGGAGAGGCCCAGAACTCGCTTCTGAGCAACTCGACCGTCGGCCAGTACACTTCGCACGTTGAGCTACCGTCTACACTCTTCAATGTGGTCAACAACAGCAAGACGCTCGCATTCTTCGCCAAGTACAAGGGCACATCCCAACTCGCTTCCATAGTCGGAGGCGGAGTCTTCTACACGCTGGAAGGCTACGACGACGTCTGGCTAGCGGCGCTGTCCGTCATGACGGCAGGGCAGAACTCTGGGACAGCGATTCACGCGGTCTTCCCGAATGTAGCCAACGGCTACTACGGCCTGACCGGTTGGGAAGGCCTGAGCGGCAACGACAGAATCCCCGGTGCATACCAAATCTGGAAGGTCGTCTCATCGGCCGGCACGTACAAGTGGGTACTTGCTGGGACCTGGGACTTCAACACAGACACCGTAACCTGGCTACCTGGCCAAGCACCTTAGAAATAGAGATCCCCCACCTTCTTTTTTCTGACTCCTTATGGCCCCAATCCTGGAAGTACGCGAGCTCAGGAAGTCATTCGGTAGTCTGGTTGCGCTGGACGGCATCTCCCTGGACGTCGAGCCGGAGAAGATCAACATCCTGATAGGGCCCAACGGCTCGGGAAAGACGACACTCATCAACACGATCAGCGGATTCTACAAACCTGACTCGGGGGCCGTGAGGCTGGAAGGCAAGGATATCACCGGCTTGCAGCCCTTCAAACTCTACGCCCGAGGTCTCGGCAGGACCTTCCAAATCCCCAACCTGTTCTGGAAGATGACGGTACTGGAAAACGTGCTCGTGGCTGCCAAGGAAAACCCCGGAGAATCCTTCATCAGTTCGCTCCTGAAGAGAAGGTGGGTCAAGGCCGAGACGGAGGCGACCGAGAAGGCGACCAGAATCCTCGAGCTCCTCGGAATAGGCAAGATGTGGGACGCCCGGGCCAACACGCTGAGCGGAGGGCAAATGAAGCTGCTCGAGCTCGCCAGGGCGCTCATGAGCGGGTCCAGAATGGTGCTTCTCGACGAGCCGGTCTCAGGCGTCAACCCCACGCTGGCCCACGAGATATTCAGCAGGATTCTGAAGCTGCGGGACGAGCTCGGAGTGACTTTTCTCATAGTGGAGCACAGGCTGGACATCGCGTTGAGCTACGTCGACACTGTGACTGCCATGGCCTTCGGCAAGGTGATAGCGGCGGGCGTCCCGGAGACCGTCATTGCCGACAAGCAAGTGATAGACTCGTACCTGGGTGCCTAGCTTGCTCAAAGTCGAGACCGTTTCATCCGGATACGGGAAGCTGCAGATTCTCAACGAGGTCTCCCTGGAGGCCGACGAGGGCAGGGTCACCGTGGTCGTCGGTCCCAACGGCTCGGGCAAGTCCACCCTGCTGAAGACCATAGCTGGACTGACCAACATCTACCATGGCGCCGTCACCCTGAACGGAGAGACCATCTCGAAGCTCCAGCCCCATGAAATCGCGAGGAAAGGACTGGCCTACCTTCCGCAGACGGAGAGCACCTTCACTCAGCTTACAGTCGCAGAGAACATCAAGATGGCCGCCTACACGGTGCGCGCCTCGGATGTTCCCCGACGGCTCGGGACAGCCCTCGAAATGTTCCCCCAGATCTCGAAATACATGGGTACCAAGGTCCAGAGCCTCAGCGGCGGCGAGAGGCAGATGGTCGCCATGGCCATGGCGCTGATGAGGAAGCCCACGGTCATGATGTTCGACGAGCCCACCGCGAACCTCTCACCCAAGCTCGCTCTCCAGGTCCTGAGGACGGTGGAGAGCTTCGCCAAGGAGCGCGGGATAACCGTGGTGCTGGTGGAACAGAACGCTAGGAGGGCCCTCGAGATAGGGGACAGGGCCTACCTGTTGGTCAGCGGCAAGAACACCTTCAGCGGTCCCGCCAGCGAGCTGCTGGCCCACAAGGAGCTGGCCCAGCTATACCTGGGGCTCAAGGTCGCCTAGCCGAGTTCTGGGTGTCCCTGGCTGCAATGGATAAATACAAAGACGAGCCGAGCGGAAATCGGACTCGGAGACCACATCGCAGACCATGGTGTATCGTTGATTGCCCATAGAACAGCTAATGTGGGTCGAGAAGTACAGGCCATGGACTCTTGACGAGCTAGCAGACCAGAAGGAGATCAAGCAGCGGCTGAAGCTCCTGGTGGAGAAGAAGGGCGAGCTCCCGCACATGCTTTTCGCAGGGCCCCCTGGCTCGGGCAAGACAACCACGGCACTGATCATTGCGCGGCAGCTGCTCGGAGACGAGTGGAAGGACTACACGCTCTCCCTCAACGCCAGCGATGAGAGGGGGATAGACATCGTGAGGGAGAGGGTGAAGACCTTCGC